>CAYHQT010000017.1:0-9964 GCA_964358975.1 uncultured Candidatus Saccharibacteria bacterium
TCACGAAAACCTGCCATATTCTTCCATGGAAGATTAATGACCACTTTCACTTCTTCTGGGACTTTCTTGGCCAATTCGCCAATAACTTACAATTGCATGATGACAGCGCTTTGAGTTTTACCGTCATTGAAAAAATTATCAAACGACATACCACTTGTGTAATTTTTGATCTTGGCAATAGCGTCAAGCATAAGAAGTAAATATGCTTTATTGTCTTTGTTATTATCTTGAATCATATATGATTTTTAAGTCACGAAAAATATAATCTTTGAAATACGGAATAATCGCTTTCTCAAAAATCAAATCAACCTGTTTTTTTAGTTTTTCAGATAATTCATCCTTCATACCCACAATATCCCAAACTGAAAATGTCTTTTCACCAGGTGACACTAATATATCCACATCACTATCTGGTCTGGCATCTCCACGAGCTTGAGAACCGAATAATCCAGCATAACGAACCCCATACTTCTCCAGAGTAGGTTTGATAGTTTCAGCTATGTTTTTGACATTTTCACTCATAGAAATATGATAACATAAATTTTAGGTGCGCGATACAGGATTCGAACCTGTGACCCTCCCCACGTCAAGGGGATGCTCTACCAACTGAGCTAACCGCGCGTGTCAGGCTTTTCCCAACTGAAGTCAATATATCACAACCTAATCTGTTCTGTCATTCCCGCGAAAGCGGGAATCTAGAATCATACACTGGATTCCCATTTTCATGGGAATGACAAGACAATTTCTCAATTCCCAATTATATCAATACCTCTGCGCGAAGCGTTTGACACTTCAATGACTTTCAAATTATCAAATATAGTTTCGCCATTTTGAACAATTAAATGCAATTCGACGAGCTCGCCCTTCATGGTTTCCGAAGAAAAATATTGGTCGAAAAGCAAATTACCTAGAGAATAGAAGACTGGAACATCACCTATCCATTCATTCTCTCCGACAACATGTGAATGTGAACCGATGATGGCACTGGCTCCAGCAGAGACCAATTCTCGCGCTTGCCCCCTCATCATTTCCGTCGGCTTGGCTGAATATTCATTGCCCCAATGCGGCATGACGATGACAAAATTCCCTTGTTTGGATAATTCCTTCACGCGCGCGACTATGCCAGGAAAGCCTTTTTGAAACGCGTGATAACCGACAAAGGCGACATTGCCCCCGTTTTTTGAGATGACAATATCAATTGGACTCTTATTCCAAGGATTACCGAAATGTTGAATGCCGACTTCAGAGAGCAGGCGTTTCGTTTCTTCCAAACCCTTGGCACCGAAGTTGTCAGTATGGTTGTTCGCTAGACTTACAGTAGTTATATGTGCTTGAGCTAGAGCTGTGGCTGTCTTTGGGTCAAAAGTAAAAACAAAAGAATCAGTCATTGAATTGTCCGCGAGTAATGTTTTGGATGGATTGGAAGTTATAGGTCCTTCAAGATTGACCGCGACAATATCGGCATTATTAAAAAGTGGAGTAATGGAAGCGAAAAGCGCGTCGTATCCATTTTTTTCTCCGAATAATCTAATAGCCCTGTCCATCATAATGTCACCGCCTATTATTACCGATATTCCGTTTACTTTTTTGGTTTTAACATTATTCGAAGTGTTGTTTGATATTACTTCTGATTGTTTATTGCTCTCTATTTGTTTGGATTCTGTTTGTGCTATTTGTATTGACGCCGTTTGCATTTTATTTTCTTGAATGTAAAGCGCGACAATCCTAACGCCATTATTAATAGACCATAATGCTCCGAAACCGAATAGGATTGCAAATGATGTGAATATTGCTAATTTCTTTTTCATTTATTCCCATTATAACAAAAACTCCGCAAAATGCGGAGTTTTTGTTATGAAACCGCGGTAATTTATACGCGGGTCACATTCTTGGCGCTTGGACCTTTCTGACCATCGACAACTTCGAAGCTTACCGCGTCACCTTCCCTAAGGTCGGCGAAAGTAACTCCGGAGAGGTCATTCGAGTGAAAGAAGAGGTCCTTCACTTCGCCTTCGCGAGCGATGAAACCAAATCCTTTCTCCGTGAGAGTCTTGATTTTTCCAGTCATTTTGATTGTTTTATACTATTCTAAATTGAAGAAACTCGACTATTTTCTCGTATTTATAATGCTAGCATACTAGAAAGGAAAATACAACTTGCATATTAGTTGACATTATGACATAGTTGTACCAGAGTCTTGGACAGAAAGGCATTTGATATGAATACGAGTCGAACCACTCGAAACAAGAAACACTTGCATAGAATCAAACTCGCTGGACTTTTCCGAAATATTCAAACGCACAATGAACTGCATCCCGGGTCACCAGTGAAATGGCCAGTATTTTTGAGTGCTATCGTTCTAGTCGTCTATCTTGTCGTAGCATTGCTTTACGCAATCAAGCCAAGGTAGCTGAACTAGGTATTTCCAATCCGCGGTGCATTCCATGTGCCGCGGTCTTTTTTTTGTATCTTACGAAGTTTTGATATATGATGATAAGTATGAAAGAATTAAAGCAAGCTATAGCTAGCAAGCAGAAGAAATATAATCATCTTTTAATAGAAAAGAAATGGCAAAAAAAATGGGCGTCTTTGAAGTTATATAAGAGTAAAGAGGATGCCAAGAAAAAGAAATGTTATGTTCTTGATATGTTCCCGTATCCTTCCGGTGAAGGACTCCATGTCGGTCACCCGAAAGGCTATATAGCCACCGATATTATTTCTAGATATCGTCGGATGAATGGATTTTCCGTATTACATCCGATGGGTTTTGACGCATTCGGTTTGCCGGCGGAAAATTACGCTTTGAAGATGAAAATTAACCCGGCTGATTCTGTTGCCAAGAATGTAAAACATTTCAAGAAACAGCTGGAGATTCTTGGGTTTGACTATGACTGGTCTAGGGAAATAAATACGACTGACCCAAAATATTATAAATGGACGCAATGGATATTCTTACAGCTTCTGAAGAAAGAGTTGGCATTCGAATCTTACGAGCCGATAATTTGGTGTCCATCATGCAAAACCGGTTTGGCGAATGAGGATATTGAAGATGGCAGATGCGAGCGTTGTGACACGCCTGTCGAGAAAAAACCGATGAGGCAATGGGTGCTACGGATTACCGATTATGCGGACAGATTATTAAATGATTTAGAATCAAAAGATTCAAACGGTAAATTACTACTCGATTGGCCGATATCAATCAAAGAGTTGCAGAGGAATTGGATCGGGAAGAGCGAGGGCGCGATGTTAAAATTCAATCTTGTCATTCCCGCAAAAGCGGGAATCCATGATCAAGAGATTAATTCTATTCAAAATACACTGGATTCCCGCTTTCGCGGGAATGACAACACAATTGAGGTGTTTACCACTCGCCCCGATACATTATTCGGTGTGACTTACGTTGTATTGGCACCGGAACACAGATTGGTGAATGAACTATTTAACTCAGTCGAGAATAAAAAGGAAGTCGAGGATTACATTAATAGAGCCAAAAATGAAACTGAAATCGAGCGCATGGACATTAAAAAAGATAAGACTGGGGTCGAATTGAAAGGAATAAAAGCTGTCAATCCAGCTAATAATGAAGAAGTACCGGTTTGGATTGCCGATTATGTTTTGCCCGATTACGGCACCGGCGCGGTCATGGCGGTGCCGGCGCATGACGATAGAGATTTAGCTTTTCAGAAAAAATATGGACTTAATATACGAAGGGTTATCATGGATCCAAATGGTTTGTCTGGCCTAAAAGATTCTCATATATACGAACAGACAACGCTTAAAGCAATGAGTGAAAGTGGTGTTGCTTGGACATATGCTGGTATTTTAATGAACTCTGGAAAATTCACTGGCAAAGAATCGGAATTAGTCAAAAAAGAAATCACGGAATATGTTGGCGGAAAATGGGTGACGAAATACAAATTGCGCGATTGGGTTTTTTCAAGGCAGAGGTATTGGGGCGAGCCGATTCCGGTTATTCATTGCGAGAATTGCGCTAAGCAAAATCCAGCCGGGCGAGGAATTGTGCCAGTGCCGGAAAAAGATTTGCCTGTCAAATTGCCGAAAGTGATATCTTATGAACCGACGGGGACAGGCGAATCACCGCTTGCCACGATTTCGAAATGGGTCAATGTGAAATGCCCGGTTTGCAAAAGTCCGGCGAAAAGAGAGACAAATACTATGCCACAATGGGCCGGTTCTTGTTGGTATTATTTGCGGTATATGGATACAAAGAATAAAAAAGCTCTGGTTGACGCAACGAAAGAAAAATACTGGGCGCCAGTAGATGTATATGTAGGTGGAGCCGAACATGCCACGCGACATCTTATCTACGCGCGATTCTGGCACAAGTTCCTATATGATACTGGAACTGTCTCGACCATAGAACCATTTATAAAGTTACAACATGTCGGACTCATAATGGGCGAAGATGGTAGAAAGATGTCAAAACGATTTGGTAATGTTATCAACCCCGATGACCTCGTGAAAACTTTTGGCGCTGACACCCTGCGAATTTATGAAATGTTCATGGGGCCATTCGACCAGCAGATTTCGTGGAATACGGATAGTATAGTTGGCGCGAGACGGTTTGTCGAAAAAGTGTGGCGATTGGCATCGAAGGCGTCGGAGGAAAAGGACCCTCGGGACACGCCGTCGGCGCCTGCTGGCGCCGCATCTGGTTTTCGCTCGCCTTCGCTCGCTCCGAAGCGTCCCTCGGACTCCTTTTCTTCCGACGCCTTCGTTCAAATCCTTCATAGAACGATAAAGAAAGTTACGGAAGACATAGAAGCGATGCGATTTAATACGGCAATAAGCTCGATGATGATTCTTGTAAACGAATTTGAAAAGACGGGAATTGTGTCGAAGAGAAATTACGAAATATTATTGAAACTGCTCGCGCCGTTCGCGCCACACATCGCGGAGGAACTGTGGATAACTCTTGGAAACAAGAAGTCTATTCATATTTCGGAATGGCCAAAATTTGCCGCGAAATTAATTGTCGATGATGAAGTTATTATAGCCGTACAAGTGAATGGTAGAGTGCGCGGTACATTCAAGACCATGAAAGATACAAACGATGAAGAAATGAAGATTAAAGCATTGAATTTGTCGGAAATAAGGAAATGGGTTGATGGAAAGGAGGTAAAGAAAGTCGTGATAGTCAAAAATAAAGTCGTTAGTGTGGTTGTATCCTAGTGGCACAGACAACTACTTGACTTACAAACAACAAGGTGATAGAAATATAGACATTAGTATATATTATTGGTATTATTTAACTAACTCATATGGCCACCACAACCGTATCATTCAAACCAAAGCAAGTAGTTAAGAGACTTCTGTCATCACTTCCGGATCGCGCGTGTGATATTCTAGTTTTTCGTTATGGGCTAGGCAAAGACACGCATAGGATGACGCTGGATTCTATCGGCAAGAAATACGGTATCACGCGCGAACGCGTACGCCAGATAGAAAATTACGGCATAGACCATGTTCGCAAATCCGAGGAGTATAATCAGGAAAAAGCCACTTTTTCGGAGCTTGAAGAACTTCTGCATTCCCTAGGTGGCATAGTAGTCGAAGATGATTTTCTCGGGCATGTTTCAAAGGATAAGAGTTTGCAAAATCATGTTCATTTCCTCCTAGTCGTCGGCGAACCATTCAAGAAACTGAAAGAAGACGACGATTTTCGTCATCGCTGGCATGTCAATGAGGAACTATCGAAAAAAGTCGAAGACGCGCTTCGAAAATTGTATAGTAGTCTAAGCACGGACGACCTTTTGCCGGAATCAGATATGGTTAATAAATTCTTGCATCATATTGAAGATATTTCGGAAAAGTACAAGAATCAGGAGGTGATAAAACGCTGGCTGGCGATTTCCAAGAGTGTCGGCAAGAACGCGCTCGGAGATTGGGGGACTTCAACTTCTTCGAATATCAAAACAAAAGGCGTGCGAGATTATGCTTTTCTGGTAATCAGGAAACACGGTTCGCCGATACATTTCAGGGATGTGGCGAAACAGATCACTCAAGTTTTCAATAAGAAAGCACATGTCGCGACAACTCACAATGAATTGATAAAAGACAAGCGTTTTGTCTTGGTCGGTCGCGGTCTTTACGCGCTCGCCGAATGGGGTTATATGCCGGGCGTGGTCCGAGATGTTATCCGTATTATTCTCGAGAAGAATGGTGGCGCTATGGCGAAGGAGGAAATTATTAGTAAGGTTATGAAGGAGAGGTATGTGAAGGAGAACACTGTCGCCGTCAATCTGCAAAATCCGAAATATTTTAAGCGCGATAAGGACGGGAAGTATTCGGTGGTTGCGGCTTCATAATTTAATCAAGGTGCCACCTTTATGATAGAATGATGGCATGAATGTCCCACAAGCCATAGCTCTTCTCGTAGGAAAAATCCAATCGGATCTTTTGATCAATGTCATAAATATTCTGATCACCATTGCGCCGATCTTTTTGGTGATAATTTTATTTGTAATGTTTTGGGATTTGTGGGTAAACTATGTTCGGTCCAAGCAAGTATTCTCGACGAAGTATGTTGTCTTGGAATTGAAATTACCTAAAGACACGTTCAAATCTCCGCAGGCGATGGAGATTTTCTTGCAATCGTTACATAACACATCTGATGGCGGTAACTATGCTCAATATTGGAAAGGTGAAACGAGACCGTGGTATTCCCTTGAAATAGTTTCCATTGAAGGAACTGTTAAATTCTTCATTTGGGCGGAAGAGCAGAGAAAGGCGGGAATTATGTCAGCTTTGTATTCGCAGTATCCGGAAATAGAAATACATGAAGGCGAGGATTATACTAGAAGCGTGCATTCTGATCCGAAAGTGACGAGAATATTCGGGGCTGAATTCGAATTCACAAAAAATGACGCGTATCCGATCAAGACTTATATAGATTATGGCCTCGATAAGGACCCGAAGGAAGAATTCAAAGTTGATCCGATTTTACCTATGATAGAATTCCTCGGAAGCGTGCCGGTCAACCAGCAAGTTTGGATACAGATCCTTATAATGGCTCATAAAAAACATAGAAAATTCAAGGATTGGTTTAATAAAACTGATCCGTGGGAAGATGGGGCGAGAACAATCGTGAATGAAATTATGAAGCGTGATCCGAATACGAAAGTTGCTGGGACGAGAGACGATGCGACGGGTTTCACGAAGCTTCCTTCCATTTCTGAAGGGGAAAAGGAAATTGCTGCGGCGATAGAAAGAAGCCAAAAGAAACATCCGTTCGATGTCGGTATTCGTGCTTTGTATATAGCACCAAAGGATGAATTCAACACACCTTTTGGTTTGGGTGGAATTATCAGTAGTTTCAAACATTTTAGTTCGAATAATTTGAATGGCTTTAAACCTAATGTCAAGAAATGGCATCCCAGACTCGATAATCCTTGGGAAGATTTCAAGAACATGAGAAGAAATAGATATGGCAGATTGGCGCTTGATGCCTATAAACGTCGTTCATATTTCTTTCCGCCATTCAAAGGCACGCCAATGGTCATGAATACGGAAGAATTGGCAACAATATATCATTTCCCGGGTTCCGTGTCGGCGACGCCAAATCTAACGAGAGTTCCATCGAAAAAAGCGGAAGCGCCGGCGAATTTACCCGTTTAATTTTCCCACTTGTCATTCCCGCGAAAGCGGGAATCTAGTGTACAATAAATAAAATTAATTTTGCGGTGAAATACTAAATTCCCGCTTTCGCGGGAATGACACACATGATGAAATTACTTTTTTCAAAATATCGCATGTTTTTTATCATATTCGGTATTTTAATACTCGGATTTATTGTTTCTGTGATTATTTATTCAATCGCGCCGGGGAACTTTCCAATAGGGAAGATTGTTTCAATAGAAAAAGATATGACCGTTTCGCAAACGGCGACTGAATTAAAAGAAAATGGAATTATTCGTTCCGCATTGTTTTATAAAATATATGTGGTTTTGCTTCATGATGGAAAAGGGGTACAGGCGGGAGATTATCTATTTGACCAGCCACAATCTGTATTGAGAGTTGCCTATAGGACGGCGTACGGTATTCAAGGACTAGAAAAGATAAAAGTTATGATTACTGAAGGAGCGAGTTCAAAAGATATTTCCAGGATTCTGGCGAAGAATATTCCTGATTTTGACGCGAAAGATTTCCTGGAATTAGCTAAGAAAGAAGAGGGGTATTTATTCCCCGATACTTATTATTTCAATCCCAATGTGCCGCCGAAAGAAATTATCGGAGAAATGAAATTAGTTTTCAAAAAGAAAATGGCCACGATACAAACAGATATCATGTTATCGGGGAGACAGATGGATGATATTGTGAAAATGGCTTCTATCGTGGAAAAAGAAGCGAATAACGATGATGATAGGCGAATGATAGCGGGAATTCTATGGAAACGAATTGACGCCAGTATGCCGCTCCAAGTTGACCCGCCTTTCTATTATTTCTTGAATAAAACTTCGAGCCAGCTCACTCTGGGTGATTTGAAGGTTGAATCACCGTACAATCTTTATTTACACAAAGGCTTGCCGCCAACACCGATAGATAATCCTGGTTTGGATGTAATACTCGCGACTATTAAACCAAAAGAAAGCGAATTCTGGTTCTATTTATCCGATTCAAAAGGAAATATGCACTATGCGGCGACTTATGACGGACATTTGGCGAATAAAGCGAAGTATTTGCAGTAATCGGGATGTCGGACATCCTGATAAAAAAGTAGACCGGAATGATTAATTCCGGTCTATTTGAATCTTTGCGTCTAGAAAAGGTCCGACCTTTTTCTTATTTAGATCGGGTCCGTGGCTTTGCCGATATCGAGTGCCTCGAGAAGCACTAAGTTTGGATCCGACTTGTAGAAAGTGGAGGTAGCTCCTGCTTTTAACGCTAGATCCTGTAGAGCCTCGTTCAACCGACCTGACATGAGGCAGATGCGCACTTCCGACCCTAACATACGGATTTGTCTGATGAGTTCAATGCCATCGCCTGCAGGCATATCGCAATCCGTGAGTACGCGATCGATCGATTTCCGACCCTCTATAAATGCCATCAAACCAGATTTACCGTCATAGGCGGTTATAGTGTCATGACCGAGAAAGTTCATCATATCCTGTAAAGACCTTCGCATAGAACCGCTGTCATCAGCGATCAGAATAGTATGTTTCATTTTCTCCTTTCTTTTCAAGGTTGCTGTTGCTTAAACCCAAAAGCATGCTATCATATCTCGATGAATAGTCAAGTTAAAAAGAAGAAAGTATTTGTAGCCACATACACGAATGAGGGGCTCAAGTTCCAAATGATTCTAGGTCCGTTGAAATTCGAACCGCATAAGAGGGGACGACAACCGAAAGTACCGGTTGCGACGATTTAAAACCAATGCCGCCGAAAGGCGGTTTTGTGTTACCCGAATTCACCACTTGTTTGCCCCTGGGGCGAACTTTGTGTCGGTGATAAGAGTTTGCCACCGATTGTGATCCTGACAAGCCGTAAAACCAAATTTGAGAGCTTGGGACGATTTGCTTAACTTTTCAATAATTAAGCAAATGGACATCCTGCTTATTCCACGTTTCGCGATTAGTACACTTTTGTACTATTCGCATAGTTTCCACGCTGTACTATGCAAAAAAGGGATTTTTAGCATAGTACACTGGACAAAAAGTACCGATTTTATGCACTACAGTGATTTAACTGCACAAATAGCGTTTTGACGACTTAATACCGTGAAATAACGACATTTTTTAGCACAATTCACGGTTATTTGACAATAATGGTTAACTTTACTATACTTATCTCATATGGCTAGAACGCTAAATATATACAAAAAAATAATCGAACTTCGCGAGCGCTATTACCGCGTCTCACCCGGGAAAGAGTCATTGCTCAAGATGATCACGGAAGCGGAAATTCCGGAGCAGGTGTACAACTCCAATGCCATCGAGAACAGTAC
>CAYHQT010000018.1:0-9812 GCA_964358975.1 uncultured Candidatus Saccharibacteria bacterium
AGCAATTACTATACGATGCCGTCTGGAAATGAGGGTGTTGCAAATCGGAAGTCAGAAATTATTTATGCGTATGTTTGATTGAAATTCTGGAACTCGGGTTTGCCTCCAACCTTTCTCGCTCAATCGGTTCACCGCATTTTTCACATATACCATATGTACCGGCATCTATTTTAAGAAGAGCATTGGTAATTTCACCTAGTTGTTTTTCGAGTTGCTCGGCGATGCCGGAATTCTCTTCGAACTCTTCCATCTTGTCCGCCGTCTCGTTTTCATCGGCTGGATCCGTCTCCATTTTGTTACTAGTTACTTCCCAGCCGGACGCGCTTCTCGGATTTCTGGACCCTATGCCGGACAGCTCATCTTCTATCGTGGCTTTTTCCGCGAGTAATTTATCCTTGAAATGTTCCATGTCTTTTTTATTCATAAGTCTATGTTAGCGTATAAAAGCTTGCTGTTCAAGTCGTGATATGATTTCCACCAAAGTCGCTTCTCTTGATGTGATAATCAACTTGGTGTTATCGATAAATGAATACAAGAAAAGCACATTGCCCGTCTCGGTTCGGAATTCACGCGCGTCCTTGTTCTTTATTATACCATCGGTAAAATGTCCTGATAATCTGGAGTCTGGTTGCGTGCTTCCGAAAAACTGTTTCAAGTCATCCGCCATCACATTTTCCCATGCGAGCATTCCGGCAAAAGCATTTTGGAAGAAATTGTGAGTGGCGACAATGAAAACATCTTTGTTGCCGTTCGCGTCTGAATATTCACCCAGCATCCAAGATGACGCGAGCGACCTCGCGAGGATGTCGGGCGCGTCTATGCCCATGATTTTTATCATTTCCACGCTATTAACGCGAACTGATTGCTCATTATTTCTTCCGGTTAATATTATCTCTTTTAGGGTATTCGGCGATTGTGATTTCGAAATCTCCGATTTTACGCGGGAAATGATTTGTAATGGTGTTAAGTTGTCAATGGTAATATCAACCCACGAATCGGAAGGTATAAGTGATATATTTTTCAGGCTTTTTTGCACAATAACCGTCTGTGGCGCGAGCACGCTTTGGCTATAGAGATAATACGCTCCCGTGATACCGGCGATTATAAAGACAAAACTAACTATCACTATCAATATTTTTTTAGTTCCATGATTTTTTTCTGGAGTAGCGACCACACTATCATTTTGAGCGATTTCACCCTTTTCTTTTTCTCGTTTTGCATTTTCCGCTATCGCTATTGAAGCGACGGAAGTCCTTCTGTGTGACATGAATTCAGCCACATCACCTTCATATGTCCGCAATGCTTTTTTTGAGAATTTTTCGGCGTCTGTTAATGGTTTGGTAGCCCTCGGAACATCCTTCTCCGCGCCTTGTGATTGTATGTCAGCGCCAGTCTTAATACCCGTATTAGTTTCCGTTGGAATTTTTGGATTGGTATTTTCGTCCATTACCATATTATAACTATAAACAAAATATAAGACTAGTTTTTAATTAAAACCTCTTCCTGAATTCTGTTCTTGGTTTTGGTTTCTCTTCCTTTTTCGTGAAGAAATTGGGATTCGCGCCCTTGATCGAAAGGTTTATTCTGCCTTTGTCGTCAACTTCTTTGACAATGACCGGCACCTTATCCCCTTCTGTCATGTACGTTTCGACATTTTCAACTCGAAATGGTGCTATCTCCGAAACATGTACTAGTCCTTCGGCATTGGTCCCTATCTTCACAAACGCGCCGAAATCCATGAGGCGTGTTACTTCCCCCGTGAATTTTTCACCCGGCATATATTCTCGGGTCATGTTATAGATTATTTCTTTGGCTTTTTCGGCACTGCCGTCTTTGCCCGTGATGAATACGGAGCCGTCATCTTCCATTGTTATATCTTCCACGCGCGTTATCTCGCGGATTTCGTTTATCGTTTTGCCACCTGTTCCGATAATGAGTCCGATTTGCTCCGGTTTTATTTTCATGACTATTATTTCCGGCGCGTTCGGAGATATCTTGGTTCTTGGCGCGGATATTTCTTTTTCGATAACATCAAGGATTTGGAAGCGGGCCCTCTTCGCCGCTTCGAATGCTTCAGCGAATATTTTGAGCGGTATTCCGGAAACTTTCACATCCATTTGCACGGCGGTGATTCCGTTTCTCGTGCCGGCGACTTTGAAATCCATATCGCCATGATGGTCTTCTGGCCCTTGAATGTCCGTCAAAATCTTATATTCCTTTTCGCTTCTCATCATAAGTCCTGATGCTATTCCCGCGACTGGCGCTTTGATGGGGACGCCACCATCCATAAGTGCCAATGTTGAACCACAAACAGAACCCATGGATGTGGAGCCGTTTGACGCAAATGCTTCGGAAACTAGACGAATCGTATATGGAAATTTGCTTTTTTCCGGAATAACGGGAAGTAAAGCCTTTTCCGCGAGCGCGCCGTGCCCTATCATCCTCCTATTTGTCCCGCCCATTCTGCCTGTTTCGCCAGTCGAAAATGGCGGAAAATTGTAATGATGCATGAAGCGTTTGTTCTCCTGAGCGACAACGCCGTCTATAAGGAGAGCGTCTCCGGGCGAGCCGAGCGTCAGCGCCGACATTATATGCGTGCCTCCGCGGAAGAATATTCCGGAGCCATGAAGTATTGGTGAAATGCCTCCCGCTTGGGCGAACAATGGTCTTATCTCATTCATTTTTCTGCCATCAGGCCGCCTATCATTGTCTATTGCTTCAGTATGCAAAGCGTCGCTGACCGCTTCCTCGAAAATTTCTTGCGCCATACTGATATTTCCTTCAGGCATCTTTTCTTTGAATGTATCTATCCAAATATCATTTATTTCCGCGAGTTTTTTCTTTCCCGGCTCATTGGCGAAAACATATTTCAAGAGCTTTGGCGTTATTTCGGCGTCAAATAATTCTTTTGTACCCGGCGTTGGCTCCGGTAATACTACTTCCACTTTTTTCTTACCAATTTCTTTTATTATTTTTGCTTGCCACTTTTGTATTTTTTCTATTTCCTCCGAAGCCTTCACAAGTCCCTCAGTCACGGTCTCTTCACTTATCTCTTTACTGGCGACTTCTATCATATTTATCATGTCGCCCTTGCCACAAGCGACCATATCCAAGGTGATGCCGGCTTCTTCGCGTGCTTTATAATCTGGATTTACGAGCCATTCCCCATTCTTTCCCATACGCACGGCCGATACCGGTCCATTCCACGGAATATCGGAAACGCCAAGCGCTAGAGACGCCGCGATAACCGATACCACATCCGGGTCGTCTTGGTCTATTGACAGCGTCGTGAGTACCACTTGAATTTCGTTTCTAGTTTTCTGATTGAATAATGGGCGAATCGTTCGGTCCACTATGCGACCGGAAAGTATTGCTTCCGTCGAAGGTCTCCCCTCCCTGCGCATGAATCTCGAACCCAGAATTTTTCCCGTGGCGTAAAATCTTTCTTCATATTCCACGGTTAACGGGAAGTAATCGCTTTCTTCTTTCAATTCACCCATTACCGCCGTCGCCAATACCACGGTATTTTCATAGCGCAACAGTACCGCGCCATTGGTCTGGTCTGCTAAATCATTGAATTCCGCGGTCAAAGTTTTGCCGCCGATTTCAAGCGTATATTCTTTTTTCTTCATCTTTTTGACTCACCCCCAGATTACAGATTGCAAAGCAAATCATTTGCTTGCGGGCTGTGTATCTAGGGGCCAGTTATTACTATTAATAATATACTTCGAACAGTGTTACTGTAACATAGCCGTATGCGCTTTGACAAATATTTTATGAGGTGTATTATTCCTATTAGAAAGGAGGCGTCTATGTTGGTATTAACCATTTTCGGTGTTCCTACGGAACCACCAGAAGTTAGAGCGGGCTTCGATAGTCTGAAACCTGCCCTGATTAGAGCGGTTATGAGTATTAAGGCTCTAGGTCTCGACGATGGCGATGTGGCGGTACACTATCCATCTCAAGATAAAAGTCCGGGCGATATCCTGAAATGCATAATCATGTGTCTCAGGGGTTCCCCAGCGATATCTGCTCTGAATCAAGCTCATATTGCTGAAAAGCTTTGTGAGAAAATCAGGAGTACATTGACAGTCGCTATTGAAAGCAATCACGCACTGTCGAATTGGCGTGGTGTGATCAATGTTCTCATACATTAACCGCGTTCTCTGTTATCAGGTTCGCGGTTACTTTTACCGTATTTTTATTTCGTCAAGTTAGCGGTGTAATTACTTATTTAACTTAATCTTATTTTCCTCAGTTTCCCCCTCAATTTCCCATAATTCGGAATATTTTGCCCGACCAATATCCAAAAAGCTTTTGAATGATTAAATTCTTTGAGATGGCACAGTTCATGCACTATGAGATAATCGGCGAGATGAGGTGGTAGATGGATGATTCGATAATTGAAGTTCAAGTTCCCATTTTTGGAACAGCTACCCCAACGGGTGCGCTGGTTGCGTATGGTGATTTTGCGCACGGAAATCCCATAAATAGTGCTCCAGTGTTGGACGCGCTCACGGACAAGGGCGCGTGCTGTTTCTTTGTGTTTTAAAAAGTCACGACGATTAAGACCAAGGCGCCTACAAGAATGACGAATCCTTCTTCTGCGAAAAACGATGCGAAATAAATTCACCTATACATAATAGCTTATTTTTGTAGGTTAATCTTGATTCCCCTATTTTCTGCCGGTTCGGAGCAAATATTTCGCCGGCGCTTTATCCAAATCCATGAAATTATCAGCCGCTTCTATGAGTTTTGCCGAAGTTGATTTACCGAATGAGACAACCTCTACTTGGCAACCTTGATTCATTTGTAAATATTCGACGAGTGGCACGAAATCGCCGTCCCCGGTTATTAAAATTACAGAATCAAGTTTTGGTGAAAGCTTAACCGCGTCTATGGCAAGCCCCACATCCCAGTCTGCCTTCTTGGCGCCGGAGCTGAAAACTTGCAAATCTTTCACTTTCGTTTCAATTCCCACCTTTGTTAAGGCATCGAAAAAGGCGTTTTCTTCACCAGTTTCCGTGGCGATGACATACGCGACTGCTCGGACGAGCTTGCGGTCGTCAAGAGCGTCCTTCACTATCTGTCCGAAATTGACTTTCGAATGATATAAATTCTTGCCACTGTGATACAGATTTTGCGCGTCAATATAAATGCCGACGCGCTGTTCCCTATGTTTGATTATTGCCATGAAAATATTGTTAACGAACTTTATTAAAAGGCATCACTTACTATTATTGCACAGTTTGTCATTCCCGCGAAAGCGGGAATCTAGAGTCTTGACACTGGATTCCCATTTTCATGGGAATGACAAGGAATTATTTCTTCAAATCTAGCTTCTTCGCGATAGTCGAATATCTCTTAGGATAATTTTTCTTCAGATAATTCATATGTGTCTGCCTATCAGCTACCATGCCGAGAAGACCGCGACGCGAATGGTTATCTTTCTTATGTTTTTTTAAATGAGAAGCCAATTCCTCGATGCGTTTGGAAAGCAAAGCGACTTGCACTTCCGGAGACCCTGTATCCTTGCTGTGGACGGCTGTTTCCTTAATAATTTTTACCTTTTGTTTGACTGTAAGCATGATTTCATATAGTAGCATGAATAGGTATGAGGCGCAAGATGTTTTTCAAACTTTCTATTGTTACAATAGAAACATGTCGCACAGTCTCAAAACCCTAAAACAGCAATTTCTGGAATATATCGAAATAGAAAAAGGGCGTTCTTTGAAGACTGTCGAGAATTATGACCATTATTTGACTCGATTCTTCGGTTTTTTGAAGAGTGATAGTCCGTCGGCGATTACTCCCGATTCAATTCGTGAGTTTCGATTATGGCTCAATCGTCAATCTTCCGGGAGAATTCGAGGTACGAATGATTCTAGCGGTACATTGAAAAAGAAAACGCAGAATTACTATCTCATTTCCCTGCGCGCGTTCCTTAAATATTTAGCTAGGCGTAATATCAATACTCTTTCGCCGGAGCACATAGAACTTGCGAAAATTGGCGAGCGACATATCGATTTGATTTCCTCGGAAGAATTGAAAAGGTTACTTGAAGCACCGAAAGGCGATGATTTGAAAGCTTTACGCGACAAATCTATTCTCGAATTGCTCTTTTCCACCGGTTTGCGCGTCTCTGAACTTTGTTCCCTGCCCCGAGATATTGACCTTAAAGGCGATGAATTGTCTGTTCGGGGCAAGGGCGACAAAGTTCGTGTTGTTTTCATTTCCGACGAAGCGAAAAAAGCATTAAAAAAATATTTAGACAAGCGCGTTGACTTCGGCGATTCCCTTTTCGCCAAAATCGCCGGAGACGATAGAAAAATCAACAGTGATCTAGGTCTCACTTCCCGCTCAATCGAAAGAATAATCAAATTTTACGCCATCAAAGCCGGTATTTCAAAGAAGGTAACGCCACATGTTATTCGCCACCTTTTTGCCACCGACCTTCTTTCTAACGGTGCGGATTTGCGCTCTGTGCAAATGCTTTTGGGACATGCGAATATCGGAACTACCCAAATATATACTCATATTACAGATACTGAACTTAAACGGGTGCATAAGCAGTTTCATAATAGAAAAAAGTAATCTTTCGGGATGTGACACATCCTAGAAAGGTTTGATATGTTATTATTACCCCATGCGTATCATCTCATGGAATGTAAACGGCCTCCGCGCCAATGTGAAAAAAGGCGGTTTTGATTGGTTCTTGAATGAATCGCCCGATATCTATTGTTTACAGGAAACGAAGGCTCATCTGGATCAGTTGGAGGAAGGAATAAGGAATCCAGAGGGCTATTATTCGTATTTCGACCATTCGAAGCTACGAAAGGGTTATAGTGGGGTTGCTGTTTATTCTAAATTAGAGCCAAAAAAAGTGGAATATGGCCTTGGGAAGCCAGAATATGACCAAGAAGGACGGCTTTTAGCTCTGTTATATGAAAATCTTATAAAGGACATAAGTAAACTTGCTCTTATTAACAATTACATTCCGAATGGTGGTGGCGGTCCTGATAGATTGGAATTCAAACTCAAATACTATGATCAGTTCTTGAAGTACATAAATGTATTTCAGAAAAATGGTTATGAAATAATATTCTGCGGGGATATAAATACCGCGCATAAAGAAATAGACTTGGCGCGTCCGAAAGAAAATGAAAATAACACAGGATTTTTACCAATCGAAAGAAAATGGTTGGATAGATTTATTGGAGCTGGTTATATTGACAGTTTTCGATATTTTAATCCTGATAAAACGGGGGCATACACATGGTGGGATATGAAAACTTTCGCTAGAGACAGGAATGTTGGATGGCGTTTGGATTATTTTTTCGTTAGCGAAGGGCTCATGAAAAGGGTGAAAAAGGTTCGGATTCTGGACAATATCATTGGTTCAGACCATTGTCCTATTGATATAATTATTGAATAATTCTAGGGCTCTAATAGAAGCTATTTATCAAAATTATCACCGCGTAAAAAGTTGTACATATGTCCGACATATGTAATTTAGGCGAAGTTAAACCGCGTCATTGGTTGCCTCTAGAGTGAGATAACATAACGCGGTTTTGAAGTCCGTTAAAAGGTACTAATGGCTTACAAGCCGTTTCCATGATGATTCGAAATCATTCCAACGGAAGTGCTATCCAAACTGTTCCTCTAAGGTAAGTGATGTTCGAGCTCTTGAAAGTAATAGCTCTTCTGGAAGAAGGCTTTGTATTTATTGAAGAGAGATGCATCACCTTTTGACCTAGCAACAGAAGGACGCGAAATCACACTACGGACTTCATGAAAAGGAGTGCGGCTCTACCCAAGCCGCGATGCATACTTGTGAAAGAACAATTGCTCGTTTATGTAGTTGCTTCTCAAACAAAACAAAAATCAGAACTAAGACAGTAAACAAGAATATATTTTGTCTGAGAAGCAACTAACACCTCGGACAACGAACGAATCTACACATAATTGTATGTCCTTTAGGAATAGTTGTAAAGGACATTAACTGTGGATAACTATAGGACAAGAAAAAAGATTCCAATGTTGCTACTGGACATGATATTTCTTTCGAATCTTCCCAACATTCTTTTCCTCTTCCTCAAGCTCCCTTTCTTTACCAGTTTCACCGAGTTTTCTTATTTCCAATTCTGGTAATTTAGATATATCTATAGCCCTTTTTTCTAGATATTCGGACATATTTAGCTTCGGATTATTTAATACTTCATTGAATAGTGCATGGAGAATATATCCGACTTTATTACTGGACGGTATTTTACATATTTCCATGATTCTATCTCCATCTATTTTCAGCATTTTGACTGAAATTGGGTCTCTCAAAGCTTCCTCTATCATTGCTTTGTATTTTCTTAATCTGTATGGATTTTCTTTTGGTCTGCCAGTTCCGACACGGTCGCAAATTCTCAAATTCATCAGATCCCATATATTTTCTTTACCGACATTTACAATCATTCGTCGAACCGCCGAAAGGGTAATCTGCTCCGTATCAGAGAAAAACATATGCCAGCGCACCAGATTTGACACTTTTTCTATGATTTCACGTGAAAATTTCATTCTTTCAAGTATTTTACGTGTTTCACGTGAACCATATACTTCATGACCGTAAAATGTTATTTGTTGTGTTTCATGTGAAATACCTTTGGTTTTTGGCTTAGAAATATCATGGAATAGGGCAGCGAGACGCAATTCAAGGCTAAAACCCTTGTCGGCGGCACATTGCAGACTACGAAGAAGATGCTCCCAAACATCGTAAGCATGGGCTTGTGGTTGTGTAACTCCTATACCTTTCTCGAGTTCAGGTGTCACGTGAAACAGTAATTTGGCGTCTTTTAGCCACTCTAGGCCAATTTTCGGATTTGGAGACATAATAATTTTAACTAATTCGTCGCGTATTCGCTCCATGGCTATATCTTTTAGTATAGTATTTAAAGACTTAATTGCTTCAAAAGTATTCTCCTCAATAGTGAAACCCAAATCAACCGCTAATCTGATAGCTCTCATCATGCGCAGAGCGTCCTCATTGAAGCGATCCCGCGGATTTCCAACTGTCTTGATGGTTTTGTTCTTTATGTCTTGAAAACCTCCATATAAGTCAATTGTGTCCTTTATAGCGCTATTCGAAAGAGACACGGCAATGGCGTTTATCGTGAAATCCCGGCGTTTCAAATCGTCCTCTATATTTTTACTGAATTGGACTTGGTCCGGGTGACGGCGGTCTGAATAGCTTGTTTCTAGACGATAAGGGGTTACTTCAACATTTCTTAATGTTTCACTTTCTGTTGATTCATTTATGACAACAACAGTGCCGTAGATATTTTCATAGACTGTTTTTGGAAATAACCCTTGAATTTCAACAGGATTTGCATTGGTTGTAATATCCCAATCTTTCGGTGTTCTGCCTAAAAACAGGTCCCTTACACATCCGCCAACTAAATATGCCTGAAAACTCGCTTTTTCTAGCGTTTCCACAATATCAATTATTTCTTTTGGTATTGTGCTATTTTTCATTGAGTTAATGCTAGCATTTATTTTTATCTTTTCATACGACCATTGATCATTCTTGCTTGGCAAAAGGTATAAATACAGTATATGATAGGGTATCGAATGATCGATACGCGCCCGTGGTGAAATGGATATCACAATAGTCTTCGGAACTATTTTTGGGGGTTCGAGTCCCTCCGGGCGCACAAAAATAGATGTACTTGCATCACGAAGTATTTTTAATATTTATTTTATCGAACCTCCATGATATACTAATAGAGTATGAGAAAAGACAAAGAAAAAATAACAAGACTTCG
>CAYHQT010000019.1:0-9521 GCA_964358975.1 uncultured Candidatus Saccharibacteria bacterium
AGTAAAATGGCTTTACAATTTTTACAGACCTTTCTTTATTAAAACAGTTGTGTCAATATCTGACTCTTTGAGTCCAAAAACGAAAAATTTGTGGACGCTTTTGCTACAAAACGAATAAAATTTCCTTCAAAATGTCCAAACAGAACATACTAAAATACGCACTCGCGAACGCACTATGGACAGCGCTTTATGAAGCGCATAAATTATATGAATAAACAAACAATCATTCTTGCCGCCGACCATGCCGGTTTCAAACTTAAAGAAGCTGTTAAATCATTCTTGCAAGAAAAAGGATATGGTATTGAAGATGTAGGTGCTTTTGAATATAAAGAAGGTGACGATTATCCGGGATTTATGATAAAAACAGCGCAGAAGATCGCGACAGATGTGAGTGGTGGATTGAAAGCAATTATATTTGGTGGTTCTGGTCAAGGAGAGGCGATGGTCGTGAATAGATTTCCGGGTGTGAGGGCGGTAGTGTGGTATGGAGATGCGTCTCCGAAATCGGAATTAGAAATTGATGCGATTAATATTATCAAACTTTCACGAACAGATAATGATGCCAATGTACTTTCGATTGGGGCTAGGTTTGTGGATGAAGATGTCGCGAAAGAAGCAATAATTAAATGGCTGGAAACGCCATTTTCCGGAGAAGAGAGGCATAAAAGGAGGATTGCGCAGATTGATAGTATTGAGTAGTTGCTTATACGATGGCTACAAATAAGGGCTTGACAGTGTATTATACCAAAGTATATACTTCAGCATATGATAGCAAATACAAAAACAATGATATCAGTGAAGCTAGACAAGAGCTTGAAACAAGCCGCGCAGGAAACAGCGACGGAAATCGGCATTTCTCTTGGGACACTTGTTAATAGTTTTTTGAAGCAATTTGTGCGCGATAGAGAAGTGAATTTTTCTGTTTCATATAGACCGACTGCATATTTGAGGGAAGCAATTGCCCAGGCTGATAAAGAATTCGCGGAAGGGAAGTATCAAGAAGCTCACTCGATAGAAGAACTTGAAAAACAATTGCGCTCATAATATTCTGTTGGTATGATTGGCGCATGTTAATTATTATTCATTCATCACAATTTAATAAGCAATTTTGTGTTTTATTGGAAAAGATAAAGCGCAAAACTATTGAACGATTGAAAATCTTTAGAGAGGATGAATTTAGTGATATTCTAAATAATCATCAATTACACGGAGAATATCGTGAATGTAGAAGCATAAATATCACAGGAGATATACGAGTTGTGTATAAGGATGTAGATGTGAATAGTCGCCGTCTTGTAGCTGTCGGCACTCATAATCAACTTTATGAATAAGAAAGTCGAAATAATTCCTGCCATACTCCCAAAGACTTTCAAAGAACTTGAAGATAGCGTGGCTTCCATTCAAGGACTTGTGAAATTCGTACAAGTCGATATTTGCGATGGTAAGTTTGTGCCAAATGCGACTTGGCCATACAGGGAACATGATGATTCCTTTGAAATGATTATCAGAGAACAGCAGGGTTTGCCGGGTTGGGAAAAGTTGGACTATGAATTTGATTTGATGATAAGTAATCCGAAAGATGTTGTGGACGATTGGGTGAAAGCGGGCGCAACACGAATAATTATTCACGCGGAAAGCGGGGGTGTTGCCGAAACGATAAAAAAATTAGAAAATCGCGTGGAAATCGGCTTGGCTTTGAATATTGAAACGCCTATTTCCACCATCGAACCATTTAAGGAAATAATAAGATTCGTGCAATGCATGGGTATTAGGCGTGTGGGATTTCAGGGACAAGCTTTCGATAATGAAGTTATTAGCAAAATCAAGGAAATTAAATCAAAGTACCCGAACTTATCGGTTTCCGTTGACGGTGGCGTATCGCTCCGTAATGCCTTACAATTAATTGATGCCGGGGCGGATAGGTTAGTCGTCGGTTCGGCTATTTTTGAATCTGAAAATGTCGTTGACACTATCAGGCAGTTTCATGATTTGGTATAATTATATACATAGGTCGGATCTCATGTGATAAATAATTATTAAATCAAATAAATACCATGGAACAATTTGAAAGCATTGAGAAAAGTTATCTCAAGATTCGTAACGCCATGCAAGTAGAACTAGCGCGCAGATTCTACGGTTTTCAGGATGAGGATAAAATAATCGAATGGATTGATGAATATTCAAGCGCGTTCAGCGAGATTATCTCAAAGAATCCCGGCCTTATATCCCGTTATGCTATAAACAGGGATGAAGTAATGAATGAAATTGAAAAGGTATTATATGTAGAGAAAATCAATCAGTAAAAAGGTCCGACCTTCGAAATATGTCTCTAACAGAAGAGAAAATAAAATTCCTAGAAGAAAAAGTGGCGGAAATACGCCGAGTAGTCGTGGAAATGTTAATTGAGGCGAAATCGGGACATCTCGCCGGTTCCCTCGGCATGGCTGACATTTTTACATATCTATATTTCCACATACTTAATCATAACCCGAAGAAAATGAAATGGGAATATCGGGATCGCCTAGTACTTTCAAATGGCCATATTTGTCCGGTTTTGTACGCGACAATGGCGCATGCCGGTTATTTTCCAATTGAGAAATTGAAAACTCTGCGGAAATTTGGTTCTTTACTCCAAGGCCATCCACATCGCGACTTCTTACCAGCACTAGAAACATCTTCTGGACCCCTCGGTTCAGGACTCTCACAAACGATTGGCATGGCTTTGGTGGATAGGATAGATAACGGTAAATCGTCCGGCAGGCAGTTTTATTGTTTGATGAGCGACGGCGAACTCGATTGCGGTAATTCTTGTGAAGGAGCGATGTTGGCTGGTAAAGAAAAACTACAAAATCTGACTGTAATAGTTGACCGAAATAATATTCAAATAAGTGGCTTCACGGAGGATATTATGCCTGTAAATCCATTGGTTGATAAATGGCGAGCGTGGAACTGGCATGTGCAGGAAATAGATGGACACAATTTTGCCGACATTGACCGTGCCGTGAATGAAGCGCGTGCTGTCTTCGACAAGCCGTCGGTTATTATCGCTTATACTATTCCATCAAAAGGCATTCCCGAATTCGAAGGAAAGTGGCAGTGGCATGGAAAGGTGCCGACTTCCAAAGAAGAGATTGAGGTGGCGAGGAAGGCGGTGGGGCTATAGGAGAGAAAGTTGGCGGTATTAGAGGTTGACTGAAAGAAAATAATTGTTACAATACAACTATGACTAGCAAACAAATTACATCTTTAATAAGGCAGACAGTTTCCAATACTATATATGAGATTTTTTCTGACCCTGATCTTGGCAAAGAAGTCAGGAAGCCATTTCTCCGAAGTTTGGAGAATGCGCGAAATAGTCGTAAGGGTTCATTGACTCTTGCTCAATTCCGAAAACAGTATGCTCTCTAATCTTATATGTTCAGATGGACCTTATCGATTACACCGCGCGCGGAAAAAGATATCTCCAGTCTCGACAAAACGATTGCCGGGCAAGTTCTCGATAAATTGAATTGGTTGGAGAATAATTTCGATTTTATTTTACCAAGAAGACTTTCTGGGAACTTATCAGATTCATATAAATTGCGAGTTGGGGATTATAGAGCTGTTTATGAATTGAATATGAGGCGGAAAATAATTTATGTTTATAGGGTCGAGCACAGGTCGAAAGTTTATAAAAAATAATAATCCATGCTCAACCCTGACCTTAAACTCAACCCCAAACTATTCGACCACGATATCGAGCGTATTTCAATGCGCGCGGGGTTCGGCGAGGGATTGGTCAGAGCCGCGGAACTTGATAAGAGAGTAGTGGGACTTTGCGCTGATTTGGCGGAATCTGTGCAGATGCAATCATTCAAGGAAAAGTTTCCTGATAGATTCATCGAAGTGGGTGTGGCGGAACAAAATCTGGTGACAGTCGCGAGTGGCATGGCGGCCATGGGAAAAATACCTTTTATGGCTTCATACGCGGTATTCAGTCCGGGCAGGAATTGGGAGCAGATAAGGACGACTATTTGCTATAACAATGTGCCGGTTAAAATAGTCGGTTCGCATGCCGGCTTGAATGTTGGAGCCGACGGCGGTAGTCATCAAGCGCTTGAAGATATCGCGCTTATGAGAGTCCTGCCAAGAATGGTAGTGATTTCGCCCTGCGATTCCATTCAAGCAAAAAAAGCGACAATGGCGATGGCTAAGACCGATTCCCCGACTTATATTCGGCTTGCTAGGGAGAAATCAGCGGTTATTACCACCGAAGAGACGCCGTTTGAGATTGGGAAAGCGCAAATTGTTTTTCGAAATGATGCAAAAATCCCCCGTTCCTCGTCCTTCCCAGCCAAAAGCGGGTCAGGACTCGGAACACCCCCTTTTTCAAAGGGGGATTCAACTAAATATGATGTTGGTATTATTGCCACAGGCGCAATGTTGTACCGAGCTTTATTCGTGGCCAAAAGATTGGAAGAGGAGGGAAAAAAAGTCGCGGTAATGAATCTTTCGACTATTAAACCCTTAGATGAAGACGCTATTATAAAATTGGCTCATGAGGCTGGGGCATTGATAACTATTGAAGAACATCAGATTGCCGGAGGGATGGGTTCCGCGGTGGCGGAATGTCTTGCCAAACATTTCCCGGTCCCAATTGAATTTATTGGCGTCAAAGATTTGTTTGGCCAATCGGGTACGCCGAAAGAATTATTTGAATATTATGGTCTGGGAGAAAAAAATGTTTATAATGCGGTGAAGAGAGTGATGTTGCGAAAGTAAAAAGAGTTTAAGCGTGGCAGGGAATAAACTCATTGTCTCGCTAAGTATGCTATAATTGTATATATGGATTTGCCTTTATCGAAAACAATAAAGTTCAAACAAAAAATACTCATAATAACCGGTGATGGACATTTCGGCGAGCGTCTCATGGATGTAATAAAGCGTGGCGGCTATGAAGTCAATCTCGTCAAAAACGGCATTGAGGGAATAAAGACAATCTATAACACTTTACCGCATCTCGTTCTTTTGGATGTTATCGTGCCGGGAACCGAAGGTTATGAAATTCTAGCGCAAAAAAGCAAAGAGCCGATGCTGGCGAAAATACCGATTTTCTTCATGTCCACCCAAGGGGTGCCTATTAACATGCGTCGTGTGCCGGAAGATAGCGTCGCCGAATTCATTCTAGCATTACATGGTCAGCCGGATTATATTCTGGAAAGAATAGACAGATATTTTAACAATGAGAGAGGCAAGCAACAAAGCCAGAAGAGTGGCGCGACTGGGGCAAAAGAAATACTTTGGGTTGAAGATGATAAGCTTATCGGTAATATTCTGTCGAAGAAATTCATATCATCCGGTTTTGACCTCTTGCTTGTGAAGAGTGGCGATGAAGCACTTGAACAACTTAAGCATACAATTCCGGATATAATCATTCTAGATATTGTTTTGCCGGGAATAAATGGGCTTGACCTTCTCCAGAAAATCAGATCGGATGCGGGGCTTAAGGAAATTCCAATCTTGATTTTGTCCAATTTGAGCAAGCCAGGCGATATAGAGAGAGCGAGAATTCTGGGCGCCCAAAGATTCTTGGTCAAAGCGGCCGTTTCTCTCGACCAAATCGTCTCTGAAGTCAGAGCGATGTGCAGTTGAATTATTTCCAGTGAGTATCAATGTATTCTTCAGCTTCACTCATAGAGAATGGTTGAGTAGAATTACCGACGCGAACGAAGAATTCCTCCTTCTTGTCGCTGTTATGCAAGTACGCCGGTTTATGACTTCTTCGCACGGAAACTACGCAGATATCTTTGTTGTTTAATTTCTCGAATTTCACGTCAATATATTTCGTGAATGGCAATCCAACTGTCGTCTTTATAAGCATGCTCAAATGATTTTCGAACCCATCTCTATTCTTTTTCGGCAAAGCCTTATAATCATTTTCGAGCCCAATGATTTCCGCAGTGTCATTCACGCCGATTATGAGAGTGCCGCCATCGGCATTAAGGAAAGCAATAATAGTTTTCAGAACCATTTTTTCCATTTCTTTGCTAACTTCACCTTTGCGCACATCATATCTTAGTGTCTCTTTGAATTCCACGAAAAGTCCTTCACCCTCTTCCAGTAAAACATTTATATCGCGCGAAAGCAGTCGTCCAGACGAACTATGCACCATCTGCTTTATTATATGTATATACTCATCCACATTGGAAACATTCTTTATTTTCGTTATCCTGTTATTTCCATGTTCCAGAATGATAGTCGCGTGATTCATCATTCGGCTGAGCGGGGACTGATATATTTCGACGGAAACTACTTGAGCCAGACTCACTGATTTGCGGTGGCGGAATAATAATCCCGATTTCTTTATTATCTCCGTATCCGTTATTTCATAATGAGAGAAATACCAGTCGAGGAATAATAACGACACATAAACGACTTGAAATACGGAGAACGCCACCATGAGAAAAATTTGATAATTCAAATAGTTTTCCATCCCCCATTTTATATACAGTTGTTCGTAATTTCCGGCAAACGATATGACATATAGAAACACTGCCGCCACGAATTCCATGGCGATTACATTGCGCAGGAAAACAAGAGGTCCTTCCTTGACGGTTATTTGGCGCATGATACTACCATCATAACATAGGTTGGATATCAATAATTAGTAAAAAGCAGATTTCATATTGTTGTGGTAAAATTATCATATGAGTCATATAGCCCGCATAGGCGTTCTTCGTGGAGGACCAAGTTCCGAATATGAAGTCTCCTTGAATACAGGAGCGAATGTTCTGCGCGCGATAAAAGAAAAACACAGTGAAAAATATCATTCGCATAACCTGCTCATAGACCGTTCCGGACGATGGCATTTTGATGGCGTGGAGGAATCAATTCAAGACATTCTGCCTCGGGTTGATATGATATTCAATGCCTTGCACGGTTCATATGGAGAGGACGGTAAGGTTCAGAATATTCTCGAAATCTACGGAATTCCATATACCGGCTCCAATTCCTTATCTTCAGCAATAGGTATGAATAAATCACTAGCCAAGAAAGAATTCGTAAAGCATGGGATAAAAACGCCATATGGTAAAATTCTTTCTTCTGATTCCGTCAAAGCAAATACAGACGCGGTAGTGAAGGAATTATTTCAGACTTTTATCTTGCCAGCTATTATAAAACCCGTTTCCGCGGGTTCTTCAGTCGGTGTCTCAATCGTTCGGTCCTACAAGGACTTGTCTCAGGCATTAAATACCGCCTCCGAACATGGTCATGAAATTATAATAGAGGAATTCATTCCGGGTATTGAAGCGAGTTGCGGAATTATTGAGGGTTTCCGAGACCAGGAATTGTACGCTTTACCTCCCATTGAGATTCGGCCTATGACGGCTTTCTTCGATTATGAAGCGAAATATCAAGGTAAATCGCGAGAAATAGTGCCGGCGTCTTTCTCCCATTCATTAAAAGAAAAGCTCATGGAACTAGCGAGAAAGATTCACCGCGCCCTGAATCTGCGCCATTATTCTCGTTCAGATTTCATCATTCACCCCAAGAGAGGAATATACGCTCTTGAAGTTAATACTTTGCCGGCATTTGCCGATGAATCACTAATGCCGAAGGCGCTTCGAGCGGTCGGCAGTGATACGCATGAATTTGTCGACCATATTATTAGGCTGACATTGGATAGCTCATCTGGCTAGAGCGTCCTGATGTACATCGGGAAGGCAAGTGGTTTAAATTATGTTTTATGTTTACATTTTACAAAGTAAGAAAACAAAGCGATATTATATTGGAAGTACCAATAATTTAAAACGTCGTTTGAATGAACATAATTTGGGGCAGACAAGTTCACTGCTTCATCAAAGACCTTTAGTTGTTGTCTTCCAAAAAGAATGCAGTACTAATTTGGAAGCTAGAAGATATGAAAGGAAGTTAAAGAGATTGAAAAGTCGAGTGATTTTAGATAAGATAGTCAGAGACGGTGAAATCAAATTGGGCCGGTAGCTCAGCTGGTAGAGCACTACATTTGCAATGTAGGGGTCAGGAGTTCGACTCTCCTCCGGTCCACCAAACGGTAGAGCGTCCCGATGTACATCGGGAAGGCAAGCGGTTCGAGTCCGCTCGGGTCCACAAATAAAGTGCTAAAAAATGATGTAACCAATAGCTTATAATTTTATTTGATTCTATACAATGCAAATAAAATCTTATCCACTACCTGTTTATAATTGGCATTGACGACACCAATGAATATGCTAGTATATCCGTATTAACCTCACTGCCCTCTCGCCTTGCGCGGGACGGCAGTTTTGTTTACAATTCTCTCATGTCAAAAGTTTTTATATTCGTAGACGGTAGTAATTTCTATCACAAGCTCAAAGAATTGACGAAAGATGTCGATGAGCCTGTAAGTTTGCTTGATTTTGATTACACAAAATTCTTTTCTTGGTTGATTAAACCCGACGAGCTACATGAAGCAAGGTACTACATTGGTGCTTTGAAAAGGAAAAGAAATGACGTAAAATCCGAAAAAGTTTACGCTGATCAGCAAAGACTTGTAGCAAAACTCCAACAGCACAAGGTTATCATTACTTTTGGACAAATGATTCAACATCCAGATAAGTCGCTACACGAGAAAGGCGTTGATGTGAGATTAGCAGTTGAAATGATCCGCTTCGCTAGGGAAAATAAATACGACACGGCTTATTTATTGAGTTCTGATACAGATCTTGTTCCTGCGGTAGAAGAAGTCAAATCATTCAATAAAAAGGTAACTTATATAGGCACTGTAAAAGGACAGTCATTTGGGCTGACAAAAGCTTCCGACGATACAAGATTACTACGATTCGAGGATATTGAACCATTTTTACCAAAACCATTACCTTTGAAGATTAATTACAATAAAGAGGATGTGTTGGATCATCATGGAGTTGCAGCTGTTATTAAAAATCAAAAAGGTGAGATACTAATGCAAGAACATGTTAAATATGGATTCTGGACTATTCCGGTTGGTAAGGTGAAAGGTGATCAAAATGTTATAGATGGTCTTAAACAAGAAATATTGGAAGAATGTAATTTACAGGTAAAGGAGTACAAAGAAATCATCGTAAAAGACTATTTTTATGAACGAAATGGAAAGAATGTGAAGGTTATTAGTCACTTGTACGAAATCTTAAAGTATTCCGGAGAAATGGAAAATCTGGAACCAATGAAGCATAAGCAGCAGATGTTTCTATCAATCGAACAGGTAAAGAAATTGCTATATTTATCAGATTTAACACTGTTATATTTGGAGCAAGTAGGTTTCAAGAGGCAGGCTCGCCTATAAAAAGTCTTATTTCTTCCACAATCCGGTTCCAATTCCATCTAACGAGGTCCACCATCCCAAATAATGTCTCACGCGCGGAGCGCGTAGTGGCTCTAAATTAAGCCCTACGCTCCACGAAAGCCCCGCCACCGCCTCGCAAAGCCTCGGCAGCCCCGAAAAAATACTCCTTGCATTTCTGATTTGGCGGGGGTGAAATTTCTTTTGAAAAAGGAAAGGG
>CAYHQT010000020.1:0-9363 GCA_964358975.1 uncultured Candidatus Saccharibacteria bacterium
TCTTCGGGTCGTAGTCCTCTCGAAACCTCGGCAAGTTGCGCTTGCGCGCTCGCCAGAGCCGCCGCATCATCAGCGCTATTCAGTACAGCGATAAGATCGCCTTTTTTCACATAATCGCCGACTTTGACAGCAATCCTCGTGACCACCCCGCCCTTTTCAAATGAAAGATTGGCTTTGCCAAGTGGCAAAACCTTACCCGTAACGCTAACTTTTTCTACAACATTCCCAATAGTCGCCACGGCCGATTCTATCTTCGTCCCCGAACCGCCACGCGCGAATATATAGATAAGCACGATTATCACCACGACCGAAATCACAATGATCCATTTGTTCTTGAATAATTGCAGAAAACGAGAAAGATGGCGCCGCATAAGACTATTATAGCACGAAAAAATACGAGAAAAAAGCCCTGACAACAATGAAGTGCCAGGACTTTGTTAAGATTTTTGTTTTTGATTTCAACCAACGAGTTTCCATGGAAGCTTAACGCCTCCTTTGAAAACTGGAATGTTACCGATTCTGTACGGAATCTCCAAAGTCGTGCGCTTGATCATCATCATCTCCTTACTTACTTCCATACCATACAAACCAAGAAAGTTTACGGAGAGAAACGCACCAAGATGTTCAAGAGCATCGTCTTCATCAAAAACCGTCGTGTACAACTCAACAGCTACAGGCGCGGTGAAGATTCCCGCCGCGCAACCGTAGCAGTGCGACTTCGCTTTCTCGTCATGGGGTGCCGAATCGGTACCGGCGCCAAAACGGCGATTGCCTGAAGTCACGTATTTGCGAACCTTTAGCCGATGCTCTTCGCGCTTCGGCACTGGTTTGCAATAATGGCCGGGGCACATGCCGCTTTTGCCATCTTTCATGAACATAGCATTGCGATTGATCATCAGATGATGAGCAGTCACGGTCGCCTGGATACTGTAATCGGCCTCTGCAACGAAGTCGGCCGCGCGCCCGTCAGTGATGTGTTCAAACACTACCAGCAGTCCCGGAAAAGCTCTGAGTAGAGGTTCCAGATCACGCTCGGCGGAAACGATCTCCCGGTCGAATTCATCAACATTTTCTTCGACCGCTTCGAAGTGTCCGAGAAGCGGAATTCCTTTCCGTTCCATCGCTTCGAACACCGGATAGCGACCGAGAAGATTCTTGACTCCGTGTTGCGAACCGGTCGTTCCGCCTTGGCCTTTTTGATTGGCCATATAGAGCTTGACCGCGCACCAGATACCTTCTTCAAATCCGCGCACGACTTCTTCCGGAGTAATCTCATCCGTTAGATAGCAAGTCATGCGGGGTTTGAAATCATGACCTGTGAAAGATTGGGTCTTGTTTGACTGCATATCGACCCAATCTCGTTGGATGTGAGCAATACGGGATAGGTAATTCTTTGCCTTTTCGACAGTCGATATCTCATTCGGATGCTTGAGATTGCCCATAATAACCGCTCCCGTAGCACGCTGTCTGAGTGTGCTTGGCAGAACATCCGTCATCATATCGTCATCACGAATGTGCAAGTGGCGATCAAACCACCTCGAAAGGATAATTGTGTTTGTCTCCATAATTTTTAATTCCTTTCGATCAGTAGTTGTTAACTCGGCTTTGAACACGGAGACCTAATCTTTTTATCTGGTCGTGTCGAAAAGTTAGTTCCCTCTTCACGATTGCCGTTGGTTTGCATGGATTCGTAAAAAGAGTCCATGGTTTGCGCCAGATTGGGTAGTCCGGCAGATGAATCGCGCCGAAACTGATGGCGCTCGCGCCTGCTTCCCGCACCTTCGCGAGATCTCCATACTCCATGACGCTTGGCCCGATAATGGGCACATCATGAACTTTCGCACTGAGTCGGCAAATCGCTGGCCAATTGTACTCTTGAGCAGGCTTGCCAGAGACACCACCACCTCCACCGCCAATATCTTCTTCAAGTCGCCACAAAGGCGACCTGACATAAGTTCGACCATGTGGATGGAAAATTTCCCATGGCACGCTGTTCAGAGCCACTGCTTCGGCAACATCTTCAAGTTGCTCGACGATCTTGCAATAGTCTTGGGCCACTGAAACTTTGACAATGACCGGTTGCCGAGAAACATCTTTCACTGCTCGGACATCATCAACAACCGATTGGACATCCCCCATAGGATGTCCCGTGTTCGGACAAGAAGCATTCACTTCAAGCCCGACAAGATCAAAGCTGTTAAGCATTTTCGCCATTTCGACAAGTTCTGACCTAGTTCCAAAGATGGAACCAACGAGAGCAATTTTTGTTCGGTCAACTTTGTGACCAATAGTTCGGCACCACCATTCAATGCCCGGATTAGTAAGACCAACTTTGTTGACCACGCCACCGGGAATAAGACGAATGCAAGTCCACGGTTTATACATCCGCAGATTTCCTAGACGTGGATTGCGCGTCAGAGTTTTGATAACGACTGTGAAAAGTTCAGGTTTTATAAGCCCAAATGACACTAACGGTCTTTCCCATGGCCAACCTTTGCCATCGAATGCTAACGAACCGCTCGCGACCATATATTCGAAATTATGGTCGTTTGAAAGAGTAATCATAGAAAATCCTCCGTTTGTTAGTTATTTCAATGTTCCATTACACACTTGAAGCTGTGTGACAAGCTGTCGATTATTCGACTCTGACTCAACCCTACAGTAAAGTTAGTTTATAGTAAAGCTCGGAGGAGTTTATTCAACGAAAGTAATCGCCTTTCCTTTTTTCCCCGCCCTACCGGTTCTCCCAATCCTATGAATATAATCATCATAAGTCGCGGGCAAATCATAATTGATAACATGAGAAATATCCGAAACATCAATACCGCGGGCGGCAACATCGGTGGCGACAAGTACTTTGATATGACCTAGCTTGAACATATCGAGCGCTTTCTGACGCCCGGTCTGTTTTTTGTTGCCATGAATAGACTCGGACTTGAACCCGCGAGAGACCAGAGTCTCTTTCAAGCGTTCAACCCCATGCTTGGTTTTTCCGAAAATGAGAACCTTGGTGAAATCACCTTGAATCAAAAGGTCATGTAAAACATCAATTTTATTTCTCGGTCCAACGCGAACAATATCTTGTTCAACGCCTTTCGCTGTATCACCGGTCTTCACGGAAATAGTAACTGGCTCATGTAAGAATTCTCCAACCAAAACCGCGATTTCGCGTGACATTGTGGCTGAAAAAAATAATGTTTGCCTAACCTTCGGCAAAAGCGCCATCATATAGCGCATATCATGGATGAATCCCATATCAAGCATGCGATCGGCTTCGTCCAAAACAACCGTATTGAATTCTCCAAGTTTGATAGCTTTGCGTTCCACCAGATCTTTGAGGCGACCGGGCGTGCCGATAATAAAATTATTCGTCTTACGCAACATGCCGAGCTGACGACCAAGTGAAGCACCGCCAACACAGCATACAGAAAATATCGATAGGAGTTGCGCGAAACCGCGAAGTTCATCGTCTATCTGCGAAGCGAGTTCGCGAGTCGGCACCATTATGAGAACTTTTTCAGTTCTTTTCTTTAAAACTTTATCTATGAGTGGGATAAGGAAAGCGGCTGTTTTTCCCGTTCCGGTATTCGCGGTGCCGGCCAAGTCTTTTCCTTGCAAAATATGCGGTATCGCCCTGTCTTGAATAGGTGTCGGTGTTACATATTTCCTCTTCATAATATTATTTTTTATTCTCTCATCAACGGCGAAGTCCTTGAATAGATGTTCCGGCTTGAAATCCGGCGTTTCTTCGGTAATCACCGCCTTATTGACAAACTTGGAAATATCCATGAACGCCCCGCCGAATTTGCCACCCTTGAAATTTCTACTTCCACCTCCGCCACGCCCCCCGCGGAAGCCTCCGCGACCTCCGCCACCGAACTTGCTTCGACTACCGCCACGAAATCCCCCACTTTTCACGCCCCCGCGGAAACCTCCCGGACGAGTACCACTAAATGGTTTTCCACCCCTAATACCTCCGCTTCCCCCACGAAAAGCAGACCCGTTCCGATGTCCATCGGAACGGTTATGCGACTGCGGTCTTGATTGACCTCCGTAGCTAGAATGTTTACCGGGCATATTGATGCCTACACACTATCATTTCGTATAGGGTTTGTCAAAAAACATGGCTGAATTCTATCCTGAAGCGCAACGCTAGGCTCGAAATTCGATTATTTATAAGCTCCAATAACAAGAATGAATATAAAATCAATCACGCTTTTAGTATTTTTTACAATGAAATCAAACATGAGAAATATTATAGCATACCCAATAAATCTCGAGACTGCGTCGCTTGGGCGGGACACAGTCTTCCGAGGAGAAGTGAAGCGACGAGCGAGGAAGAGCTGTTCCCGCCAGAAGCGACGCATTAGTGCAATTATAGAACCGTCTTCTTCTTCCCAACCTGCCTCCTCGAAATAATGAAAACATTGGAATATTTCTTTGGCGTCCTCGTCTTCTGACCCTTACCAGCCGGTTTGCCCCAACGAGTTTTCAAACGTCGTAGACCTCTACCCGAGCGCTGTTCACCACCTCCGTATGGATGGTCAACTGGATTTTGCGCCGAACCGCGAACAGTCGGACGGATACCCATCCAGCGCGTGCGACCGGCTTTACCGATATTCACCAGACGATTCTCTTCATTTGACACCGCACCGATAGAAGCCCAGGCGTTTTCATGGACTTTGCGAACTTCCGTCGAAGGCATCTTTATATGCGTATAACTGGCGTCATTCGCCACAACTTGCGCGAAAGAACCAGCCGAACGCACGAGTTTGGACCCACTTCCCGGTTTAATTTCAATATTATAAACGAATGTGCCAACTGGAATCTTCTTCAAAGGCAGACGATTACCAGTCGTGATAGGAGCATTTTCGGATACCATGAATGAATTGCCCACTTTCATCGTTTTCGGCAAGAGTACATATCTCTTTTCGCCGTCTTTGTAGGTAACAAGACCAATATAGCCAGTACGGAATGGATCATATTCAACAGTTTTAACGGTCGCGATAATATCTTTCTTGTTATAAAGGAAATCAATATCACGATAGAGCTTCTTATGACCACCGCCTTTGTGGCGAACCGTGATACGACCGTGTTTATTCCTACCCATATCGCGTTGATAGCCAGAAGTCAGCGGTTTATAAGGCTCACTAGTAGTTAAATATTGCTTGAATGGCAAAACCGTCATATGTCGGCGTGATTTACTTGTTGGTCTGAATGATTTCATGATAATTATTTTGAAAACACCGCGCACATCGCCGACACATTCCCTCCACGAGCCATTAATCGCTCCGCTCCGCTAAGGCTCGTTCCGGGAAGTGTCGGCTCCGTGCGTGGCTGACGACATCCTTTATTATTCATTTTTAAATTATTATTTTCCATTTTTTAATTTAAACAAAGTCAATTTTTTCTCCCTTCTTCACAGTCACCATAGCCTTCTTCATTCCAGGAATGCTCCCCTTCTTTCCCCGAACGAAAATATTCTTCATGGGAACTTTTACTATCGCAATTTTCACCGGAGTAACTTTATACAATTCCTTCACAGCTTTTGCAATGGTCTGTTTATTAGCATCTCTATCAACCTGGAATGTATACACTCCGGTCTGGCTCAAAAGCCCCGTCTTCTCCGTAATGTGTGGACGAATGATAATACCGGCAACGCTTGAATAAATACCCGACGGAATAGCTTTGACTTGCTTCATTGTCGGCAAAGCCACAGCTTTCGTAGATACTTCTTTTGGAGACTTGGCGCCTTTCATTGATTTCTTTGGATCAGCTTTTGCCACTTTCTCTTGTGAGAAGTCTTTGTCGTATTTTTTATCTGTTCTCTTACCGAATAAAGGCATAGTAGTTAAATTAAAATGTAAAAATTAAAATGCAAAATGTTGATTGTATCTCATTATTCATTTTTACTTTGTCATTTTTCATTTTGACTTTTGATTTTTTAATTAGATGTCTTGTTAATCAACATTTTAAACGCCATCTCCGGATTGCTGATAATCAAATATGTATGATTCAAAATCGAAACGGGATTGATATTGCGAAAATCTTCCACGGAAATATTGCCAAAATTGCGAAAACTTTTCGCAACCGCGTCTGTCTTCTCGGAAAGGGCGATAACCGCGGCGTTCTTGCCTTTTGTCGCCAATCTTTCATAACCTTTTATTTTCGAGAATGCCGTGAGAATATTTCTGGCATCTTTTGACTTCGGTGCTTTCATCTTCATATCATCAACAAATAAAATCTCACCCTCTTTCCATTTTCTGGAAAGAATAGTGAGTAATGCCTTGACCTTTGCCTTCTTGTTTATTTTCCTATCAAAATTCTTATCATTGCGCGGACCATGGGTGACACCTCCACCAACCCAGATCGGCGAACGGCTAGAGCCGTGTCGCGCGCGCCCCGTTCCCTTCTGTTGCCAAGGCTTTTTTCCACCTCCGCGGACATCGCCACGAGTTTTCGTATGCGCGATATTGATTCTAGAATTGGAATTCATGAGGCGAACAATCTCATGCACCAAATCCGCATTCCACGGCAAGTCAAAAATCCCTTCCGGAATATTCACCTTCCCCGCCGATTTGCCCTCTTGATTGTAAACCGTTGATTCCATATCTTTTTAGTCTTCTTGAAAGAAAAACGCCCTTTCGAGCTGTACCGAGCATGGTAGCAGAGAGTGTGATTTCGGTCAAGGAAAATGTGATTCACGCCTACCACTCATTACCAACAAAATCTTCTACATCCATAGAATTATAATGCGAATGCGAACTTCGTTGACTTCTTTTTTTTATCTCTTCCTTGGCTGAATAGTAATAACTAGCCAAAGCATCATACTTTAATAAATTGAGCATATCTCTTCTTTCATTAGAATTTTTCAAAAAAGGTCGTAACATTTTTAAAGCAAAGGCATTAGCAATTCTTTCCTTTCGAATCTCTTCTGCAAGATCAGCATTTTCCTTATCATCCATCAAACCTATTCTAATTGCGTCGTAGCCTGTAATACCCAATGTTTTCAATTTACTCTCATCCAATATATGCCCTATTTCATGCAACAAAACAGCTACCATTTTAGGAGAATTAATTTCTCCAGCAATAGATATCTCGCTAATCCCATCTACATCTAGAATATTTCCTGTTTCCTTTTCAGAACTTGCTTGAACCAAGATTTTAATACCGGGTGGTAAAAGTGTAAGTAAATTGAATTCTCTATCTTCAGTCAAAATTATAAATCTATTAACCACTTTAACATCTCGAGATGTATATTCCTCCCCCTCTCGAGAATATATATAAGGTTTATAATCTATATTTATTTTTACGCCATTATATTCAATTACAAAACCATTCTCTGTAGCCATAACAGAATCAAATGGTTTACCCAAGCGAGCTAAAGAATCTTCGATTCCTTTATATGGAATATCAAAATTTGTTTCTACAACTTTTCTAAGATATTTATCTGAATCGATTTGCTGTCCTTCCATAGCGAAATACTAACAGATTAGGACTGAAAAGTCATTGTATAAAAAATTCATACTTTCTTCATTCTTTTTTTATCCTTTTTTCACACATTTTTTATCATTTCTTCATAACTCATTCGGTATACTAAATCCCATGACGACTATTTATACCTGTGGGGGTACCCAGGTGGGAGATTCACCTTTAACAAGTAGAATCTGGGGGTTCAATTCCCCCTACCTCCACAGGATTAAGTAGTTGTCAATAGTTGACAAATCTTATGATTCAACTATACTTTACTCGTACTTGTTAAAGGTGAAAACTCCCATTTGGGAAGATCAACAAAATCTCCGCTTTGAAACGGAGATTTTGTTTTCGGTATTATGCCTATTATGGAACCAGAGAAAACAAAAATAGCGTATATCCCGCTATTTTCGACTCGCCGTCAGCTATAGTGCCGAACAGTACCAACTTGGTATTACCAATGGCCGCGAGATTTATGTTATTAGTTTAACTGAGAAAAGCTTTTTGTCAAGACATGAATGTTACACGCCAACAGAATTAATTATCTTCAGAAACTCACTTTCTGTTTTCGGTGTAATCGCTTGAAAGAATTGTGTCATTCCATTATCCATTTCAGTGTCTGAAATATAGTGTACTCGCGCATAATCCAAATGACTCTTTGTAAACGACTCATCTGAGTCCATACCAAAGTAATTTTTCAGTTGAGACATCCTTTCTGTTAATTCAGCTGGCTCAGAAAGATATTCAAAGAATATTTGCCTAACTTCCTCAATTGGTTTATTTCCATCTTCCGGACCAATAGCTTTCCTGTAAATTGCCGCATCCTTTTCTCCAAAATAAACATCATCAAAATCAAATCCAGCGCGAAAATATTCATCGAAAAAAGTACCATGATATTCCCGTATCTTATGTCCCTTTTCGTGGGCTTCGGTAATACTCATCTGTTTTGGGGTAAACGGTTTACCTGACCACGGCGCAACCGAACCCACATACATCGCCTCTACATTAGAGGAAACATATGGATTCTCACTAAAAGCAATTTCTGTTTGCGATTCAATTTGACTGAGAGTTTCTGTATAAGATTGCTCCAATTCCTCTCTGGTTTTAGGAACATAAGGAACTCTTTCCTTAATGATAGGTTCTCCTGTAGAAGGATCTAACACAACATTCTCCTGTTCATCAACTTCTAATGATTCTATAAAAGTCCCAATCTTAGATTGTTCGCCACGGAAAAGAGTATCAATGATCTGATTCTTAATCTTGTCATTGTGTAATCTTTTAAATAGAACTTCAGTAGCATTACCTTCGTAATTTGCCACATCTTCTATTGATTTTAGTCCCTCCATGTAAAAACTCTACCAGATTAGAACTGAAAAGTCATTGTATATAGAATTTCATACTTTCTTCATTCTTTTTTTATTGTTTTTTCACACATTTTTTATCAAAATTTCATACTTTTTTTATTTCGACGAGCGAGGATCGCGTGACTGTTTACAGTCACAGCGTCTGAGCGATGTCGAAAAAGGAGCGGAGCGACTATCATTTCTTCATAACTCGTTTGATAGACTTCAAACGGCTCCGTGAAATGGCTTTCGGCCTTCGCCCCATCAACGGAGGTCTGCGGGTTCGATCCCCGCCGGAGCTATTATAAAATCGAGCTTGACAAAATCTATAGAGGATATACACTTGTCATATTGATGGGGCGGAGAAGAAAACCACTATAAGAGACTCAAGCATTTCCCGCTTCGGCGGGATTTTGCTTAATTGTACATAGGTCCGACCTATGTAACAATGGAAACATGGAGAAAATCCAATTAAAACCAAAACAACAATTGATCGGCGCTTTCGCAATCGTCGCGCTTATTATCATTCTCGGTGCTTGGTACGGAC
>CAYHQT010000021.1:0-8927 GCA_964358975.1 uncultured Candidatus Saccharibacteria bacterium
CAAAGAACGAGCTAATCACGGCCGCGCAACACAATCTGCGCACGCCGCTGACCGCGCTAAGGTGGCAGTTGGAGAATATGAGGAAAAGCGTTAGTGACGGTGGTAATGGCGGTAGAGACAACGGATTGCGTCAAGCGATAACGGAATCGGAGGAGTCGGTTGAACGGCTGACGCGGGTGTTGGAGGATTTCTTGAGTATCACGGAAGTGAGGGTGGGGAGAGAGGAATAATAATTAAGGTTTCTAATCCTCGTAGCCGTCTGTGTATATTTCTTTAGCGGTCCTATATCAAATTCTTTACGCCTTTTATCAACATCTTTTTTAATTGTTCTGGGTTATTCTATTCAGCCGTGTGGTGTTCGCGGATATTATGCATGAAGCGGTGATTGAATCTATTTTACTTATCGTTGCGATCGTATTTGGCGTAGCGCTAATACGTAGTGCGTTGCATGAAATGGAGCAAAGAGAGAGGATTGGGGAGTTGGAGGAGGAGTTGAGGGTGGTGTATGAGAGAAAGGGGGTTTAGAAGGTAAGGTGTTGCAATTACTTATTGAATTCAGCATTTACATACAAAAAAACAGCCATGTTTTTAGCATGACTGTGATGTGATAGTTTCGATAAACTATTGTTCAATAAACTGAGAAAGGTTTCCGTAAAACTCTCGGATATGTGGGTTATCGATTACCCACAGTTTTGTTACCGTCGCGTCGATAAAGTCTCGATCATGCGATATGAGTAACACCGTCCCTTGGAAATCCTTTATAGCCTGTACCAGAACCTGCCACGAAAGTCGATCGAGATGATTAGTTGGCTCGTCGAGCATTAAGAAGTCAATCGGTCGAGAAAACAATTTCGCAAAACGCAATCTAGTCTTCTGCCCTCCACTTAATGCTTGAATTTTCTTCGTGGCAACCGTGCTGTCAATCAAGAATTTGCTGAGTCTTACACGAGTGTTATAGTCAGACTCACGAGTGGTAGCTTGGAGCTCGTCAAGTGGAGTTTTGGACAAATCCAAATCCTCAACATGATCTTGAGCGAAATAACCCAAAGAAAGATTAACACCCAGTTTAACTTCTCCTTTAATTGGAATTATTTCACCGCGTACCAACCTGAAAAGAGATGTTTTACCAGAACCATTTCGTCCAAACAGGCAGACTTTTTCACCAAAGTTAAGTTGCAGATCAACATTTCTAAAGATTTGTTGACCATCGAAATCAAGAGTTAAATCTCGAACCGATAAGATTCTTTTACCACTCTTTCTCTCGACATCACCAACCTTGATACTAATAGCTGGACGCTCAAGTTTAGGTCTCTCGATCTGCTCTTTCATGAGCCGATCTAAAATCCTCACTTTATTTTGATATGTCCCAGCGAGCTTTCGAATCTTTTTCACTTTCTGCCGAAGCTGAACAACCATTTCTCTGTGTCTATCAATCTCCTTTTGATTTTCAGCCCATTGGTGGTATCTTCCTTCCAATTGCCTCATTCGCTGATTTAAATAAAACTGATAATCGCCTGGGTATGACAGAAGTTTGCCATCTTCAAGCTCGATGATTTTGTTGGCAACCGCATCGATAAGATACTGATCATGCGAAACAATTAGCACTCCTCCGCGGTGCCCTTGAATTGTCTCAATGAGCCACTCACGGCCAAAGTAGTCTAGATGGTTTTCAGGCTCATCTAAGAGTAGAAATCTGGCACCTGAAGCAAACCCTCGTACTACTTCTAGAATCTTCTTCTGTCCTCCACTTAGAAGTTTGGTCTTCAGATTCAAGAGGTCTTCCGAAAAATTCAGTTCCGCGAGCATTCTAAGAGCGCGTCGAAGAACCTTTTCGGAGCCTATGAAGTCATACCCACTAGATTCAGGATCACCAGAGAAATCTTGAGCTACATAAGTAGCTTGTTGGTATTGTTCAATAGTCACCGTACCGTTATCAGGTTCAATCATCTCACTCATGATTTTGAGCAAGGTACTTTTTCCTGAACCATTTTCACCGACCAAGACAACTCGATCTTCCTCATTCAGCACCACATCAACTCTATCTAGAATCGTTGTGGTTTGAAATGATTTTGTTATTCCTTTTGCAGTTATGTTTATCATATTTATCCTGACTTTTATCTCAATGTTCAAACCACCAAGATCTATACAACAAGTTACAATAAAAACATATTTTGTCAAGGCTTAATGCAGATTCCATTTTCTTATCAAGATGGAGGCGATTTCATCCGCACCATTCGTTCCGACACCATTGATAAATTCTACTTGCCCATCATTATTCGGAACATGTTGAACCAATGAACAAAAATCATCGATATATAAGTCAAGCAAACGTTTATTCGACAAGATTCTCTTTGCATATAAATCGAATTCAATCATTACATATTGTTCCGAAAAGTCGGCTATATCAGAACTTATATCAATATACGACTGCCAATCCAAAGCCTGTTGACATGCATCATGTTTTCTCAGTAGTCGCACAAGGGCATATTGGCTAAGGTTGACAGGCAGAATAAAAGAGACAGGTATCTCTAAAGAGAAACTCTCAGTCGTTGCAGTTTGCCCTCCTGTAGTGACCAGATGTTTAGAAGTCCTTAGTAAGTTCATAAAATCAGCATGTTTTAAATTATCGATAATAATTCCTGGATTGGATATTTTATTTTTCAAATGGTGGAGTACTTCTTGACCACACAAAAGAAAGATTTTACCGATATTAATATCACGACTTAATGAGTTGATTCCCCGCGCAAATAAATCCAAATAAGATATGGGTAATCCTGATACTAGCGGATTTACCATACCACCCAATGTAATAATGATATTGCTCTTTTGATTCAACACCGGTGTACTAGAAAGCTTATCAACAATAACCCCAACAAACTCAATCTTAGAATTCTGTGCTCCAATGATATTCGGGAACCGAGGCCAAAAGATAATATCTGCCAGAAAATGTTCTTCTGGTATCTTATGCCAAAACCAAGCAAGACCATCAAAGAATGAGCAGGGAATCCTCAATTGAGTAGCCGCTCTTATGGCAAATCGATTCTGAGAAATTACTATATGTGGATTTTGTACGGTTTTAAACAACTCAAAGAGAGCATCCTCGTTTCGATCATCTACACCTAAAATATCAACTCTAGAATCCATAATCTCCTGACCCAAACTATTTCCCGCATACACAACCTGATCATTTATTAGTTTATTTTTTAGAGCAGAAATAATTGATATGGCCTTCCCTGTCGGACCATACCCGAATGGATTAGAGATTACAAGAATAGTCTTTTTCATTAATTCCTAGTATTAACACATCATTATCGAGCTGAATTGACTCGCCTTCACAATTTTCAATTATGAATAAAAGTCTTTTTATATCAGCAAATGCTATATTATTTCGACTTTTACTCATCTTCCTACCGTCAGGAGCAAGTACGAGTGGAGAAAATAACATTTTGGGTATTTTTTGTTCGGGACAAAAAAGATTTAAGAAGTCTTTTCTGATCAAGAAATCTCCTTCACTGTAATGATCTGCGCCACTTATAGTTATGTCGATATTAAAAATCTTAAGCCTAGCACAAAGCATTGCCTTATGGTGCCACCAATAATCAAATTGTCCGTATGATCCACAAAAAGATGTAAGACACATCTGACATTTCCACATTATATCTCCACTTTTCAAGATGTGGGTTTTACCGTGTGTTTTCTTACACTTTGGACATACAACGCCGGCAAATTGCATTGGTTTTTCCAAAACTTCTTTTCCAGAATATTTCCTCATGATATCTCCCTGTTCCTTGGGAAACTTTATTGTATGTATAAGCATATCCATGAATGAAACATCATTACGCAATTCTGAATTTTTTACAAAGATAATCTCGGTTCGAGAATAATATTTTCTTAAAACTCTTAAACAATTCTCGATTATAGGTTGCCAATGTTCCACAACCGAGTTGCAACAACCTCTTTCATCAGGAGTATGTTTTAAAGAAGAATTTAAAGGATAGATATTGAAGGGATAACGGATTATATCTGGACCATCGAGACAATCTTGTTCATAGTCATTCAGTGAGACAATAAATCTAAAGGTAGGCTTAATGCCACGATCTTGAACAAACTTACATAACAGATACGGGTATATAAGTAACGCAACCGCATTCCCTGCGTGAAAACCGTATGGACGAATACCAAGATGAATAGTCTCATCTCCATTAACCTCTCCACTTAATCTTTTTAATCCAGCTAAATAGAGATACGGTTCCATGTTATTTTGAAAAATGAAGAAATTTTTTATACATATACGATCGAGTAATCCTTTTCTCAAATCCTGGTTCATTAAATCGATCACAGAAATATGTAGCTGTGTCTGCTAAAGCACTAAACTGTATCCAGTTAATAAACTTATCATCATATTCTACTTTCGTATTACTTACCGAATTATATCCATTCATAAAATGTTCGATAACTTCAGTACTAGAACCTACTCCGCCATCAGCAAATGACCATACAAGTACGCTATGGGCTATATCTTTAATAATTGGTCCAAAACAAGACCAGTCAAAATCAATTACAGCATTCACTTCGTTCTTATTCTTGAAGAAAATATTATCTACTCGATAATCGTTATGTATTAAGGCCATTTGTCCATCGTATGACTGTCCGAATAGAAGAGTCTTTTCTACTTGTTCAATAAACTCTTTTCCACCAATATAATCGGCGAATTGATTTCTATTTGTCATTACCCTTTCAAGTTCAGAAAATACCGTCCTTTTTCGTGAATATTTTGGAACATAATTCGCTGTCGCATTATGTATTTTCGCAAGCATCTTCCCTGCCAAATAGCATTCTTCAGGTTCTGGTACAGTCTTAATATTCAAAATCGGATGGTAACCATCAACAAAATAAAATAAAACGGCAACATCTTCTTCAATCTTTACATAGTTACCACCCTCCCGCGTTTTTTTGGATCTAACGACAGCTACTTCTGAAAGAAAAAGCTTTTCTAGCATTTCAATTTCGAAATCAATATCAGCAGAAGAAACACGATGTCCAACACGCAAAACATTCTTATCTTTTTCACCAATGATATATACAGAACTATACACAGTCTCTCTAAGAGTTGCGACCGGCGTTTGTTCTACAGAATATTCCCTGATAATTTTATTAATTGAATCCATATTATTGAAAATCTCGGCATAATTTCCTTGTCAACATAGACCATGGAAGAAATGGTTTTGAAATATAGTTTTCTATGATTTCTGAATAAAGTTTTATGTATTGAGGAACTAATATTTTCCAATCAAACTTCTTTACAAATCTCTTGCCATTCTTTATAAGAGCATTCCTTTTTGCCAGATTCCCATATAAGTAAATCATCTTCTTGTATAATAAATCATTATTACCTACTTTAAACAAAAGACCCGTCTTCCCAGATTGTACATACTCAGGAATTCCACCAACCCTTGCCACAATAAGTGGACACCCAGAAGCCTGAGCTTCGATATTTATTAATCCTCCACCTTCAGAACGCGACGGAACGACAGTCATAATTGCGCCTTTTAAAAGAGATGCCACTTTTTTTAACGATACAGTACCAACAAACTTAACTCTACTACCAATACCAAGCTTCTTTGTAAGCGCCACCAATCTTTCTTTTTCTGGACCATCACCGACAATAACAAGTGTAACTCTTTTAACCTTAAAAGAAAACTTTTTAAATGCCATTATGAGTATATCTATACCCTTGGAAATCACTAACCTTCGTACACAAACAATATACGGTTGGTCAAATTGAGTTTTTCTTACTTTAGTAAATTGAGATACATGCATACCTGCATATAGTAACTTTATCTTTTGACTCTTCAATTCAATTTGCTTATGCGCATTTTCTATCAAACCTTTAGAAAAAGCAGTGACAGCATCACTCTGTGAGAGAACCGGCACCATAATATCTTTGCTAGAATTCCAGATATCATAAGTTCTTTTATCACTTTCTTCAGGTAGTTCACTCCCAGCAATAGTTGAAACAAGTGGCACCTGCCAACGACGAGCAAGGAATAGAGCAAAGAGGGGTAGAGGACGTCTCATTCCGATCACATGAATAATATCACACCTAATTTTATTCTCATTTTTCATTACCCATTTTATTGTCTTAAAAAAGTCATTATTATTTTTAGTACTCAATATTCTATATATCGGCATCCCTTTATAACGAGAATATGATGATAATTGAGATGGCCATTTCTTTGTAAGTACCACTGATCGAATGCCATATCCAGCATACTCAGAAGACAATTCGGTAATTACAGTCTCAATTCCTCCTACATGAGGATAATATAATGATGAAATAAATAAAACTTTCATTTTTTTGATACCACAAATAATAGCTGTCCCCGAAAGATAGACTTATTCTCATTACCATTCTGATAATCTATAACTCGTGTTTGTTGAATCCTCAATCCACTGCTATTAAACAACCGTCTCATTTCATAAACAGTAAAAATATGAACCTGTGTTTGTAAAATATTCTTGCCGTCATTAACTTTAAGCAAAAAATCTCCAGTCTTCTTAAAGAAGAAAATATCTTCGAGTATATTGCGAAATACCGAAAAAAGACCGTATTGATTGATGTTATAACGATTATTAACATCGATATACAATCTTCCCTGCTCATTTAGTAAATTCTTCATATTTTTTAACGCCACAACTCTCTTCTCATGAGTGTCAATATGACCCAAAACATTCCAAAGACAAAGTACCATGTCGTATTTTTTATCAATAGGTAAATACTTACTGGTAATATCGCAAATAATTTGCTCACAATCATCTAAAGTACAGTGCTGGATCATACCAGAACTATTATCTACTAGAGTAACTTTCTTTATACCAAGCGATTTTGCAATCTTCAAAGACCTATTACCATATCCACACCCAATATCGATAATTGACAATGCACCTTTTCCAATACTAACCAATAATTGATCGACCTTTCCTAAATAACTCTCCCGCTGTTTAGCATAATCACGATAATGAGCTGAGAATTGATTATAGAATTCTCTTGAGACAAGCATCATATATTTTCTATTATAATTCTACAGATACACCTTACTGACTCTTTTGATAACACAGTAAATAACGGAAGAGTAAGTAATCTCTGTGAGATATTCTCACAGACAGGATATTTAGATTTATCATATCGGTATAATGGAAAATGAGGTATGGGAGGAAAATATGAATCACTATTTTTTATACCTTTTTTGTCGAGAATCCTTTTTATTTTTTGTCTCATATCCTTATCCTTAAATATGACATAATAAACAAACCAACTGCGCGAAAAATGTGACACAAATGGTATTTCAATATTTGAATCTCGCAATAAACTGCCGTATAATCTTGCAATTCTTTCACGACTATATAACATTCGGTCAAGTTTCCTCAATTGTATTCTACCAAACGCGGCCTGTATTTCGGTCATTCTATAATTGAAACCAAGGATCACATTATCTATCCAATTCTTCTTTTGTGACCTGCCTTGATCCCGCATAGACCTACACAAATTGAAAAGATTTTTATTGTTGGTGACAATCATCCCCCCTTCTCCCCCAGTTGTTATTTGTTTATTTTCAAAAAAACCATACACGGTTATGCTGCCATAGGAGCCAATAGGAAAATGACTTGATGGTCGACCTACAGTTTCACAAGCGTCTTCTATTACCTGAAGCTTATATTTTTTTACAAGTCTTAGAAAATTATATTTTTCTCCAGGTAATCCAAATATATGGACTAAGAGAATTCCCTTCGTCTTTGGTGTAATCTTATTTTCAAGCTTATTAACATCTATATTTAAGGTTTTTGGGTCAATATCAACAAAAACTGGTTTTATACCTTCATATAATAATGCATTGCTAGATGCGATATAACTAAAAGGAGTAGTTATAATTTCATCACCAGCTTTCCAACCAAGCGCCCTAACAGCAAGATGTAAACCACTTGTACCACTATTAACAGCAACAGCATATTTTTTATCAACATACATCGCAAATTCTGTTTCGAGTGCAGAAACCTCCATCCCCTTACTTAAAGAACCAGATTTCAACACTCGCATCACCGCATTTTCTTCACCTAATCCTATTTCTGGTTTATATAGAGAAACATTCATGAAAATAATGATCCCAGAACTTTACATGCTTCATTCAAATCTTTTAAACGGCAATGACTATGATAGTTTAACCAATAATCTTTTTCGTGAGCATTTCCAAAAATAATAACGGGTTTATGGAGACTGTAAGCAAAGAAGATTTCCATTGATGTACCAATCATACTTACATTTTCAAAAGTGTCATTCACAAGCAAAATATCAGCATCTTTAATATCAGATATGTCTCTTGCAACTGCAGCACGGTAATCCAAAAAGGTTTCCTTAAGTTCTCGCCCTCTCATTGCATGTATAACAATAAACTTTGGGGAAAGAATCTTTGTCGTCTTTTTGCGCCACTCTAGAGAGAGTTTCCTATCAACTCCACGCATTGGACCACAGAGAAATATTGTCTTTTTTATGGCTGTAACACTAACAACCTTCAGCATTTTTGTCAAGCATTTTACATCTCTGTAATCTAACATCTATAACCCAATCAAATGAAAATCGAAATATATTCAAGTTTAATATGGTTAACAACATTACTGATTTGTAGTCTTGGTATCTTTATATATTTTAGAAGTAAGAAGCTATCTTCTCGTATTTTCGCTTTTAACATCGGACTAATTGTAATCTGGTCAATAGCAGTTAGTTTGATTCCCCTATCTCACGACATTTTTCAGGAGAATATAATATTGAAATCTACATTTTATATCGGTGGGATTATCTCCGCCGCATTTTATTATTTCTGTAAAACATTCCCGGAAGATACAAAACCATCAAAGAAATTATTGTGGATAAT
>CAYHQT010000022.1:0-8608 GCA_964358975.1 uncultured Candidatus Saccharibacteria bacterium
TCAGCATGGTGGCGAGCTTGGCGGCATGTATGGCATTGAACTCTGCGATTGGCTAAGTCGTTTCAAACCAAACACGGAAATCGTCGAAATGGTTCAAGTGATGAGACTAGCGTACGGACGAATGCTCGGCAGACGATTTTTCTCCGTAAACAGATTCGACGCAACCATAGCGTCCGAGAACGGCTGGCTTAACATATCGTGTCCGGGAGACGCTTGCGGTCTTCATCCGGCAGACCAATATTGGCGAGCCGGTAGCGGATACGAATTCAGTTCCCACAATGTTGACAGTCCCGCTCAACAATTGACATTGCTTTGCGGCTTGGCGGCATTGCATGACAAGGCGCGCAAAGAAATGCATCATTTGTCTTCGCGAATGTTGCTGAAATAATACCTTTAAGAGCTGGATCGCACGATACCAGCTCTTTTCTTTACAGGGAGATTTAAAATAATTATCTCTTACTCCACTGCGGACTCTTCCTGGCTTTCTTCAGGCCGAACTTTCTGCGTTCCTTGGCGCGAGCATCTCTCTTCAGAAACCCGAGCTTCTTGATTTTACTTCGAAGTTGAATATCGTAAACTAACAATGCGCGAGCCACACCGTGACGCACGGCTTCGGCTTGTGAAGCAAGTCCACTACCGGAAACTTTGACTGAAACACGGAATTTTTCAGCGGCCTTGGCATTATTCAAGGCTTCACCGGCCATAACTTGCATTTCTCGGGTTGGAAAATATGTTTCAAGAGTTTTGCCGTTAATTTCATAAATATTCTTTGAATCAGCGAATAAACGCACACGGGCCACGGCAGTTTTTCGTCTACCCACGGCTTCGAAGTATTTTGCGTTTGTTTTTATTATTGACATTTATTTAATTCTTGATTCCCACTTTCGCCCCTCGCTTCACTCGGGACATTGCGGAAATGACAATATTATTATTCCTTAATAATCAAATTCTTCATCCTCAAATCCCGCAACTTATTATCGGGTAACATTCGATACACGGCTCTTTTGAAAACTTCCGCGGTACCGCGACGGGCGATAAGTTCACCGAGAGTTTCGCTATTTAAACCTCCCCTATGCCCCGTATATGTGATATATACATCACCTATCTTTTTTTTCGCCATAATATCGGCTTTGGCTGTGTTATTTATTTCAACCTTCACTTCAGCGACATTATTCCTGGCAAAACTCGTGGATTTTTTTCCCATAAGTATAGACGCCGCCTCACTGGCGATCCTTCCTATTTTTTTACCTTGCGCGTCTATTAAATATTTCATGTTGGTTCTAGATTCCCGCTTTCGCGGGAATGACAAAATTATACAAACTCGATCAGTGCCATCGGACTACCGTCGAGGTCGCGATTCGGCAATTTCACAATCCTCGTGTAACCTCCGGCGCGGGTCATATATTTCGGTGCCACGACGTCGAGAAGTTTTTTTGTTTCGTCCGTGCTATGGATTTTGGAAATAATCAATCGTCTCGACGCTACCGTGACAACCTTTGCTTTTGTTACAAGTTTTTCAACATAAGGGCGCAATTCTTTGGCTTTGGCAAGGGTCGTGCGAATTCTCGTATCACGAATAAGGTTGCATGCCAAGGAACGCATTAAGGCATTTCTTTGATTTTTTTCCCGGCCAAATTTTCTTTTGTTTGAATTATGCCGCATAGTTGGATTACTGTTTCAACGCGATACCGTGTTGTGCTAATAACTTTTTAATCTCTTGCATACCCTTAGCCCCTAGTCCGTCAATATCCATAATATCCGATTCCTTCTTCCTGGCGAGTCCGCCAAGAGTGCGTACATTTACATTACTCAAAGCCTTGATTGTCCTCGAAGACATGCCCATGACTTCAATTCTGGTTTTCATGAGTTCCGAATCCGATTCCGGTTTGCTTTGGACTTTATCTTTTTTATCATCCTCTTTCTTACCACCCTTGTCTTTCTTGAGGTCAGTCTCTTTTGTTGTTCTTAGCTCTTCTTCCTTGAATCCAACTATTGCTTTGAGCTGGTGTATCATGAGAGTGATTGATTTTTCTAGAGCCTCGTTCGGCGATATCGTGCCATCGGTCTCAATCGTAATACGAAGGCGATTAAAATCCGTGCGATCTCCTATGCGCATATTCTCGACTTCATAATTGGCTTTTCTGATAGGTGTGAACGCCGCGTCCAGAGCGATAGAACCGATCTCAACACGGTCTTTCTCTAAAACTTCCTTAGGGACATATCCCAAACCTTTTTCCACGATTATTTCTATGGAAATCTCGGCGTTCCTATCAGTCAATGAAGCGATATGAAGTTCGGGGTTTAGCACTTCTACCTGGCCCGGCACATCAATATCTTTGGCTGAAACTTCTTTCACGCCTTTCTCGGAGAGAGAAAGTGTTTGCGATTCGTCAGTGGAGAGTCGCATGCGTAATTTCTTTAAATTTAAAAGAATGGTGATAACATCTTCTTTGACGCCGTTAATAGCGGAAAATTCATGTTCTATCCCTTTTATTTTGACATGGGTTACGGCTACTCCCGGTAATGACGATAGAATGATGCGACGGAGCGAATTACCCAGCGTATGACCATAGCCTGGATAAAGCCCGTCGATCTCATAAGTCCCGCTTATATTATCCTCGCGAATTACCTTTGGCTTTGATGGAAAGATGATGTCTTGTATCATTTGATTATATTATAAAAAATAGATTTATAAGTGTACACCGGAAAAATAATATTGTCTAGCGTGTGTAGAACTCGAGCACGGCAATGGGGTCAAACAAAAGTTCCGACGCTTCGACCGACGGCTCGCCCGCGATTGTTATCGTTTTTGTTTCGTGATTGATTTTGACCCATGCGGGTAACTGTATATTTTTCAATTCCTCATCCAACCTTGAAAAAACAATTTTCTTTTTACTTCCCTCGCGAATGGAAATCGTGTCTCCGACTCCAACCATGTACGAAGGTACTTTCACGGCAGAACCATTAACGCAGAAATGCCCATGAGCCACGAGTTGCCGCGACGCGCTTCGCGTCGGCGCGAAGCCAGCGCGCAAAATCACATTATCGAAACGGCTTTCCAAGGCGCCAAGCAGATTCCTAATATTATCGCCTTTTGTTTGTAAGGCTTTTTTGACATAGTTCGTAAATTGGCCGCTAGAAACTCCGTAACTATGTCGCGCTCTTTGTTTTTCCATCATCTGCTTGCCATATTCACTCTTACCCCTCCGGCGACCAGTAGTCTTCGCTTTCTTCTGGGCGCGAATAGCATACTTTTGCGTTTGCGTTTTTCGAAATATTGGAATTCCGAGGTAACGAGCTTTTTTGTATCTTGGTCCGATTTGCATGATAATTAAGTTAAAAGTGTAAAGTGCGCAAGGCACAAGCAATACTAGACTCGGCGAGGTTTTTTTGGTTTTGGCCCATTGAATGGCACCGGCGTTTTATCCTTAATTGAATTCAATGTAACTCCTTTACTGATAAAACCGCGTATAGCTGATTCACGGCCGGAACCGACACCCTTGACAACGACATCAATTTCTTTCAAACCAATATTCTGCGCCTTCAAAGCAAGTGTTTCCCCTACTTTTGCCGCGGCGAATGGAGTTCCTTTCTTTGCCCCTCTGAATCCCGCGCCTCCGCTCGACCCCCACATGAGAGCATTACCGGCCTTGTCGGTTAACATTATTTTTGTGTTGTTGTATGTTGATTGCACATGTAAAATCCCAAACTCTACTCGCTTTTTCGCGGAGACAGCAACAGCCTTCGACTTATCCGCCGAAGCTTCTCCCGTCCCTCCAGTTACGATTCTTTTTTTGCCCATGGTAATTTATTATGTTTTTTCTTCTTTCCTACGACCCGATCCCATTGTCTTTCGGACATTTCCGCGAACTGTTCTGGAATTTGTCTTCGTCCTTTGACCTCTCGTCGGCAAATGTCTTCCATGTCTCGCGCCTCGATAGGACTTGATGTCCTTCAGCCTTTTCACATTGCCGGCAACCTCCCTTTTTAGATCTCCTTCTATTTTGAAACTTTCAACCAATTTCCTGATAGCGTTCTCTTGTTCGAGATTCAATCCACCTGGTTTTATACCGGCATCGATTTTTGTGTTTGTGAGAATCTCACGCGCGCGCGAGCGCCCAATACCGTATATCGCGGTCAAGGCGATTTCCATTCTCTTATTTTCCGGCAATGTTATTCCTAATATTCTCATTTATGTTTATGTATTCGGAATTCTCAATTCGATTATCCCTGTCTCTGTTTATGCCTTGGATTTGCCTTACATACAACAAATAAATATCCCCGACGACGCACGACGGAACATTTGGAACATATCTTTTTTACTGATGCTTTTACTTTCATTCTTTTCTATTGCAAACGTCGGACGATTCTGGCTTTGCCGCCATATGGGTCTAATTCCAATTCAACCTTATCCCCAACTAGAACACGAATACGATTCATCTTCATCTTACCCGCGAGATAAGCAAGTATTACTTCTTTTGTTTCGGCAAGTTCAACGCGAAACAAAGTATCCGGCAGGGCTTCTTGTACGATACCGTTCGATGTTTTCTTTGATTTTGGCGCTGTATCCATGCTTTATGCGCGTCCGTAGATATTAGCAAAAGAGTGGTTCATCTGTCAAGTTTAGACTGAATTATTGAATAATAATCGATATTCTGTCCGTATTTGTCGGGATTTTCGACCATGGCGGGACTACCTGTCCAAAAGATTTCTTGAGGTCAATTATAGGTGAATAGGTTCTCAAAATCTGTCTTGTGTCCGAAAGAGCCGTTCCGGCAAACCCCTCCTTCAATTCATCAACCGGGATTTTACCCGTTAATGTCAAAGTACCCTTTAATTGCATGACGACCGTGCTACTTTTTTCGGGAGAAAAGTCTTTTTGATTTGATAGCGTGAAGGCTACTTTGTCCAATCCGACGGGTTCAAATGGAAGTCCGCCGAAGGAATCCACGGTTGATTGACCGGCAAGTTTCGCCACAAGCTCATTCTCTTTGAACGAAATGCCGTATATTGTTCCGTGCACCGTGACAATGGCTCGATTTGTCGATGAATTTGAAATCACGGTTTCAAAAGCCATCGAGCCCTTGCCGAACATAAAATATTCGGATGGTATCTCCTTTTGAATCGTTATTTGCAACTCATTGGTCAATTTTGTTTTTAACGAGTCAGTCGTGGACGCTAAAAGCGCCGGGTCTATTATCTTCTTATTGCCACTGGCACCGCCTTTTATACCGCTTGCCAGTTCGCCATATATCTTTTCGTATTTATCACCGCCTTTATAAGCGACTATTCCGAACACTTTCGTGGAATCTGTTTTTTCGATATTATATTCGGTTCCAACTTGGTCCGCCACGACAAGTGATTTTATGTTTCCGGGAATAATAGTACCCGTGGAGGAGGAAACCTTGTAGCCGGGGACCATGATAGAGCTTGTCAACCTGTATATTTTGCCACTTGGACTGGAAAACCTAGTACCGGCAATTAGTCTTCGTGCCGTTCCAACATATGAATTGAATATATTCAAAGTTCCTTGGGCTTTCGATGATAATGATAAGCCGTCAATAGCTGGCACTGTCGTACTGGAATAACTCTCCGAGCTTACGATTTTGTAAGTTAGCAGACCTTCTTCCCGGACATTCGTCGCGACATAATTCGAATTGATATTAACCGGTATTGTCCTCGGCACAATAGTGAAAACCGCGCGAGAGAAATACGCGGGAGCGTAGTAACCGATAATAACAAGCGTTATGATTGTGCCAATAACGACCAGTGCTTTTCGCGATACTCCAAGGCGATTGCGAGATGTACCGTGTGACCTGAATTTGTCTTCGGGTATCGGGGGTGGAGCGGTGGGTATCCGATGTATAACGACACCCTCAACAGGAAGCTCTCTTATGGAACGGCGATTATTTGGCAAAATATCTTCGACGCGTCTTGGCATGGTTATATTATAGCACAGACAAGATATAAACCAGTTTATAATTGATTTAATCAATTGATTACGGCTTTTATTCTTCTAATTCCCCGCGCCACCGCCTCTTCTTTTAAGATCTTGAATATCCACTTCCCTTCCGGACCTGACAATTCTTTTGTATTCGAGACATGCGGTCCGCCGCAGAATTCTTTCGAATAGGCGTTCTTCAAATCATCAACCGATGGCGGATTCGAAGCTGTACCAATGAAGTAAACCGACACTTGCTCTCCGTATTTTTCTCCAAAAAGGCGCTTCGCATTTGTCTTTTCTGCTTCTTTCTTGCTCATAATGATCTGATTCATTGGCAATGCCTCTTTGATTTTCTGATTCACAATATCTTCCACCTTCTTTTTTTCTTCATCCGTCACTTTAATATTATGAGTAAAATCAAATCGCAATCTTTCCGCCGTAATATTCGAACCTTTTTGCATTATTCCATCGCCCAAGACATCGAACAGGGCTTGATGTAATAGATGCGTAGCGGTGTGGTATTTAACAATCATTGGATCATTCGCGTCCGCCAAACCACCCTTGAATTTTTGTTCGGCACCGGCGCGTGAGAGCTCTTGATGTTTCTTGAATTTTTCCTTGTAATCATCAATATTTATTTCAATACCTTTTTCCTTGGCAAGTTCAAGAGTGAGTTCCAATGGAAAACCGTAACTTGAAAAGAGCGTGAATGCATCCACGCCTTTTTCGAATTCTTTCAATCCTTGATTAAGGGTATCCTTGAATCGTCTTTCTTCTTTTTTAATTTCCAATAATATATGAGCTTTATCTTCTTTCACTTCTTTGTAAATATTCTCATAAATGCCAATTACAACATTGGCAATTGAATCCAGCTGGTTTTGTTCGTTGATTCCAAGAATACCAGCATGCCTAACAGCCCTACGAATCAACTTGCGTAATACATATCCTCTATCTGTATTTGAAGGCAAGACGCCGTCGGCAATCAAAAAGACCGATGCTCTAATATGATCAGCTACGATTCTAGAAGCCCTCAACTCCCAATTCTTTGAGAAATCCTTAATCAGCTTCATTATCTCTTTGAACAAATCCGTATCATAAATATTATCTACGCCTTGCATAACCATTGCCAATCTTTCAAGGCCAGCACCGGTATCAACCGACGGCTTTGGTAATTTGTCGATAATTTTTCCATCTCTTTTCTCATATTGCATGAAAACATCATTCCACATTTCAACAACTTCCTTTTTGGCATCAGCTTCAATGAATTGTTCTTTCGTAAGCCCTCTACCTCTGTAAGTGTTGGAAACATCATAAAACATTTCCGTATCCGGGCCACACGGACCACTCTCGCCCACCTCCCACCAATTCGCGCTAGCAGGCATGAAAAATATTCGGCTCGCTTTCCCATTCAAGGTATTGCCTTCGAAATCACAAACTGAATTCTTCTTGAATATCTCCCGCCAAATATTCGCCACTTCATCATCTCTCGGAGCATTCTCGTCTCCTTCGAAGACCGTTACATAAAGCCTAGCTGGATCTAAACCTAATCCTTCCTCTTTTGAAGTCAGAAATTCATAACTCCATTTGATAGCATCTTCTTTGAAATAGTCGCCCAATGACCAATTGCCAAGCATTTCAAAGAATGTCGCATGCGTCTTGTTACCAACATCGTCAATATCGACGGTTCGCAGACATTTTTGAACATCCACCAATCGTTTGGTTTCTTGTCCATCTATTAGATACGGTTGCCCCAGTAAATATGGAATCAGCGGTTGCATGCCGGCAGTATTGAATAGTGTAGGATTCGTCACACCTTTTTCATCTGAAGTTATCAAAGACGCGGATGGAATGATCGCGTGCCCGCGCTTTTCAAAGAATTCTAGAAATCTTTTACGGATTTCGGAGGATTGCATAAGTGCAGTTTAGCAATTTCATGATTGATTGACAATGAATAGTAGTTGTTATAGCTTGGTAGCAGATAAGAAAATTAAAAAAGGAAATTATGAATGATGACAATTCTCTGGACATTCGCACAGGTACCGCTGGAATCAAGACTCGCGGTCCCAATGAAGATTATGTGGATGGTGGGGTGATGCCGACACCTACGCAGGTGCCACACGAGAGTGACGATTTAAGATTCACAATCGTTTTGGATCTGCCTGTCACTCCGGAATCCCCCTCATTTGCTGTCAAAGAACAATTTGACATCGGACCCATCTCCGAACCGGCCGTAAGGGTCATGGCTGGAAGCCATCTGATTGCCACGGGGCATCTTTTTCTCAACGCGGAAAAAAGCTGCCTTTCATTGAAAATCGACAAGTTGACACCACGGCCACCTATATTATGACAATGGCTGGCGGTATTCTTTTTCACAACAAGCCCTCGGGCTTGTTTTTTTATAACCTTCGTAATAGTCATAAATTCAAAAGTTATATTTCTTCAACACCTCAAAATCTTTTTTTAACCCTAGAATATTATTTGGATTATAAACAGCCATGCACGGATGGTACAGAATCACAATGTCAATTTCACCATAACCAGCTTTGCCTTTGTATGTCTTTCCATGCGCCTTGCCGATGGGTTCCAATTCAAGGTCAAGGTCGAATTTCTTCATAATATATCCCATGGCATAGCGCCCAAGCGCGCAAATAACTCGTGGCTGAA
>CAYHQT010000023.1:0-8319 GCA_964358975.1 uncultured Candidatus Saccharibacteria bacterium
AAGCCGAGCGAGGAAGAGCTGTTCCCGCCAGAAGCGACACGGTGTCAGAACAAAGCAAAGAATTGGAGATGTTGAAATCTTTAGGTTTTCAAGTGAATCCGCATCTCAAGGTCTGCAAAAATATCGAGGAAATAGAGAAATTCTATAAAGAATGGACGAAGAAAAGGCATACTCTAGACTATGAATTGGACGGCATAGTCATCAAAGTCAATTCAAAGAAAATACAGGAAGCCCTCGGCTATACGGGAAAATCTCCAAGGTGGGGGGTTGCCTATAAATTCCCGGCGGAACAGGTGACGACAATTCTGGAAGATATAGTTTTTCAAATTGGACGTACAGGCGTCATAACACCCGTTGCCGTTTTGAAACCGGTTTTAGTCGCTGGTTCGATGGTTTCGCGCGCGACATTACACAATGAGGATGAAATAAAAAGATTGGATTTACGAATCGGTGATACTGTAATACTCCAAAAAGCCGGCGATGTCATTCCCGATATAGTTTCCGTGGTTCTTGATTTGCGACATAAGAATAGTAAGCCGTTCGTTTGGCCAGACCGTGTGATGGCTTGCGGCGGCGATGGAAAAATAGAGCGCGTGCCAGGTGAAGCGGCATGGCGTTGTGTCGCCAAAGATTCATTCGCGCAGATTAAGAGAAAATTTCACTATTTTACTTCCAAAAAATGTTTCGATATTGACGGTTTAGGTCCCAAAATTCTTGACTTGCTGATTGAAAACGGACTAATTTTCACTTTTGACGACATTTTCACGCTGAAGAAAGGCAATCTTCTGGCCTTGCCGCGATTCGCGGAAAAATCAGTTGACAATCTGCTCTTTGCCATTGAAAGAGCGCGGAATATTTCGTTACCTCGATTTCTCGCCTCATTATCAATACCACAAGTGGGGGAGGAGACGGCGTATGATATAGCGAAGTATTTTTCGGGATGTGACACATCCCGAACCGGAGTTTTGGCACTTGAATCAATCGCGAAGGCGAAAAAAGAGGAAATAGAATCTATTTATGGCGTAGGCCCAGTCGTGGCGCAAGCTGTGTTCGATTGGTTCAGAGTTTCAGATAATAAAAAGCTGGTAAAAAATCTCTTGAAATATGTGACAATAATTCAAGAAGAAAATATCGGAGAGAAAATCCTCGCAGGCAAGTCCTTTGTATTTACTGGTTCATTACCAACTCTAGAAAGAGAAGAAGCTCAAACACTCGTGCGTCAAAATGGCGGGGATGTATCCAGTTCGGTTTCCAAAAATACTTCGTATGTAGTCGCGGGTGAAGAGGCGGGTTCGAAACTGAACAAAGCGCGAGAATTGGGGGTGAAAATAATTAACGAGACTGAATTCTTGAAGATGATTACATAGGCCTGACCTATATAATTCTCGATTGATGTGATAAAATCGCAAATATGATTACAACTAAAGAATTGGAACATCTGGCGAAATTGTCGAGAATTAAACTTACGGAAAGCGACAAAAAGTCACTGGTCAAAGAATTCGACTCTATCTTGAATTATGTGGACCAGTTGAAAAAGGTTGAAGTGTCGCTTGATGTTTCCGCGCGTGTTGGAGCCATCAAGAATATTACAAGACCGGATATTGTTGCCAATATAAGCGCGGAGGATCGTGACCGATTACTCAATGAAGCACCGGATAGGGAGGGTGATTTTATCGCGGTCAAGAAAATGATTACGCAGGAATGAGATTACAAATATGGACATTTCAACTCTGACAATAGAAAAGGCGCATGAAGGTCTCGTAAAAGGTAAATATACGGCGGTGCAACTGACGCAGGTGTATTTGGATGAAATAAAAGAAAAGAATAAAGATGTAAATGCTTATTTGGAAGTATATGAAGACGCGCTTGACGCGGCAGAAATGGCAGATAAGAAAATAAAAGCCGGTAAGGCCACATTACTGACCGGTATCCCTTGCGCTATCAAGGACAATATTTTATTCAAGGGAAAAGTCGCCAGCGCCGCTTCCAGAATTCTAGAAAAATATCACGCGGCTTATAACGCGACTGTCATCTCCAAATTGGCGCGTGAAGGCGTGGTTTTCCTCGGCAGGACGAATATGGATGAATTTGCCATGGGCGGTTCGACGGAGAACTCGGCTTTCGGCGTAACGAAAAATCCTCATGATTTAGAACGAGTCGCAGGCGGTTCGTCCGGCGGTTCGGCGGCAGCCGTTGCCATGAATGGAGCGCTTTTTGCTCTTGGTTCCGATACTGGTGGTTCCATTCGCCAGCCGGCCAGCTTCTGCGGAGTGATGGGATTGAAGCCGACTTATGGCGCGGTTTCGCGATATGGACTCATGGCCATGGGTTCTTCTCTTGACCAGATTGGACCAATCGGTAAAACTGTCGCGGATTGCGAAATCGTCTTCAACGCTATTCGAGGTAAAGACACGAAAGACGGCACTACTATTGGTGACGATACTTATTCAAAGAAAAGAATAGGAAAAGCGAAACCGATAATGGGCGTGCCGAAACATTTCTTGAATGACGATGGTATAGATAAATCGGTTCTCATAGCTTTCAATAAATCGCTAGACTCATTCAAGGAAAAAGGGTATGAAATAAAAGAGATAAAGTTACCGAATATTTCACACGCGCTGATGGCCTATTACATTATCATGCCGGCGGAAGTTTCTTCCAACATGGCGCGCTTCGATGGCGTCAAATACGGATTACATATTGACGGCAAAGATGGTATTGATGATTATTTCGAAACCCGTAGAGCCGGGCTTGGTCGTGAAGTTATTCGCAGGATTTTGCTCGGTACATATGTTTTGTCATCAGGCTACTATGACGCGTATTACAATCGAGCCAATGCGGTGCGTAGAATGATTACCGATGATTTCCTAAAAGCGTTTGATCCATCAGACGGCGGTGTTGATATTATCGTGACACCGACGGCACCCTCTCCGGCTTTCAGAATTGGCGAGAAAACGAACGACCCGGTCGCCATGTATCTCGAAGATATTTTTACCGTGACCGCGAATCTGACTGGACTTCCGGCTATTTCTATTCCTTGTGGTTTTTCCAAAGAAGGGGGCAAAGATCTTCCCATTGGTTTGCAACTCACGGCAAGGCATGGCGATGAAGCGACGCTATTCGAGGCGGGCAGGGAATTCTTGGGAGAAAATAACGATGTCCATGAATATCGTTAGCCTCGTCGCTTGGGCGGGACACAGTCTTCCGAGGAGCGAAGCGAGCGAGGAAGAGCTGTTCCCGCCAGAAGCGACGAGGTGTATAATAAATCCACAATGGATTCTCTATTGAATAATGTAATCGCATTTTATCCAACACTTGTGGTGTGGGTGAAAAATATCGCCGGTTTTTTCATTGGATTTTCGCTGGTATTATCGCTTTTCTTCCTTATTGGAATAATTTACTGCGTTGAACAGTTGAAATATATTCGCAGAAAAGAGAAAGAGACAATGAATTTGAAGGTAGTGCCGGCTTTCGAAGACGTTCCGGCTGGCGATAATATAATGGCGAAACGCTGGGAGAGCGTGAAGACGCATATTGCCACGGACAATCCGAATGATTGGCGACAGGCGATAATTGACGCCGATATTATTCTTGATGATATTCTAAATAGAATGGGTTATCATGGTCTAAGCGTCGGTGAAAAACTAAAAAGGGTGGCGAAAGGGGATTTCGCGACGCTCAATGACGCTTGGGAGGCGCATAAAGTCAGGAATGAAATAGCGCATGAAGGGTCGGCTATGAATTTAAATCATCACGAAGCCAAGGAGGCGATAGGGAGGTATAAAAGGGTTTTTGAGGAGTTTTATTATATATGAGTTTTCACAATCCACAGGTTCTTGTTGACATTATAAACAACAGGTGTATAGTTGTACCTATCTCGGAATTGTCCGAGTAAATACTGTTTTTAACAGCAAAGGCGGACAATAGTCCGTCTTTGTTTGTTTTTATACTAATTACTTATGATTACAAATTATAAAAGAGTCTGTATATTTGTTGACGGAGAGAATCTGCGACACTCTATTGTCGAATTATTTTCGACTTTTAATCAGTATGATTATTTACCAAAGAATGCTGATTGGGGTAAATTGTTTGATTGGATTGTGCATGAAATAAGTGGAGATAATGCCGAAAGGATTAGAACATATTGGTATGTAGTAAAGAATATCGATTTCTCGCCTTATAGTTTGAATAGTATTCGAAAAGACTTAAATATCTTGGAAAATGTACTTTCAAGAGACAGCGAAAACGAGAAGAAGATTTCTGGAGTTTCTGGTAAAAAACGAGAGGAGATTATGAATAAGATAGTTGATGAACTTATCAAATCACAGTCATTAATGCAGAACAGATTTTTTGGATGGATTAATATTCAGGATATAATCTCTGGCAAGTATAGAGCCATTGAGTTTAGGCGCGCCGGTGCTATTAGATATGATCTTTTTAAGAAAACCCTTGGTTCTGAAAAAGCTGTGGATATAAAATTAGCCACAGATTTAATTAGACTGAAAGATATCTATGATGTAGCGGTTATTGTATCTGGAGATCAGGATTATGTACCGGCTGTTGAAGCAATAAAAGATTTAGGTAAGCATGTTGTTAGTGTAGCTTTTCAGAAGAAGGATGGTAATCTTTTGCCTGGAGGAGCCAAGAGATTGAATCAAACTACAGACTGGAATCTGGAAATTAAACACGAGAAACTAAAAGAGTTCCTTAAAATCACTTAAGTTTTACATTGATTATTTTATCAATGATATAACCAAAAAATTGTCCTATTTTGTTGCGGGGGCCGGAATCGAACCGGCAATCTTCAGGTTATGAGCCTGACGAGCTACCGTTGCTCTACCCCGCGGTAACGCGCCACTAATGAGATGATTAGACTATTCTGGCACATTATGGCAATATTATGCAAGTGTATGCCGACGTAGCTCAGGTGGTTAGAGCGAGCGTTTCATAAGCGCTAGGTCCCTGGTTCGAGTCCAGGCGTCGGCACCAAAATGGAACTCAAAGGTTTTTTGGTGGTGGCTAAAATAAAAAAACCAGTGGATCGAGTTAACAATCCACTGGTATGTTAATTTTTGGTCAAAGTTCCTTTTCCAAACCTCCGGGCAACCCATCCTTTGACAAACGATCTTTGCGAACGATCGTTGGCCTCACCCAAACTGTCTTTGGATAATTTGGATCATCTCCATGGCCCGGCGGTCTCCGCCAATGACCTTCTCGGTGGTGAGCGGACATTTCGTACCCCGTTTTCCGTAAAGCCACTTCCTTAAAAACTTTCTTTTCTTCGGGTATAAGCTTTCGATGATTGACGATGTGACAAACGAGCGACTCATCGTCAATGCTTGGCCGAACAATACTTTTCTTAGGTCCCTCCTCCTTTGTCCATGTATTTGCTCCAGTTTCTATTGCCGGAAGTGATTGCATGTAAAGAAGTGTGCCGAAGAGAAGTCGGAACATCTCCTCTGTGTACGAAGAGCTGTCTTTTGACGCTTCGGCGACTAGATTTGTTTCAAGGATGTCTGGCCGAACATTGATAATTACAACATTCGGTTTTTTCAGACCACGAATTCCTTGCAGAAATGCGGCCGCTTTTTGCAGATCATTTTTCATCCACCGAGTAAGTTTTTGTCTTTGGGACATGGGCACGACTTTATCAAGGTCGTACAACTCTTCGGGGATAAGTATGAGACTGACTGGTCTTACATAACCATTTTCATACTTTGCGGGTGAAAGATCGGCCACCTTGCTTACAAGTATTGAGTCGAAACTTCTTCCGTCATCTGCGCGAATCGGAAATGCAAGTTTGAGCAGGAAAGAATCGAATGGAAAATGCACCATTCTCCAGTCCACCCCCTCGAGACTTGTGATTGACAGTAGTAACTGCAATTCCTCATCGATCGTGTACACTCGCCGCGAGGAAAGTGTCCACGAGGCAATTGCTCCAGAAATACACCCACGGAGGTATTTCAACTGTTCCATCTCTGAATTGAAGTGGGTTGGCCCGATGAATCTGTTCCAATCAAATCCATGATCATGGATTGTGAGCAGGTGATTCCGAAATTCTGGGAAATGGCTTACTGGGCCACGGAAGACTTCTTCGTTGAGATCGTTCTCGAAGTGGGTATCGGCAACAACTTTTGATGATTGTTGCCCTAGCCACATATCAAATTCCCATGATCGAAGAAGCCTATCGATCGGTTCTACAAGAGTTTTTTTCATAACAGGGAGTTGGTAGTATTTGGTTGTGGTTGAACAAACTGGAAAAAGTATAAACTATATATAATTACTTGTCAAGTTCACGAGCAAGGTGTATACTCGTGGATATGTATATTGAACACTCATTACCTATCGATATAGAAAAATTTGGATTTACGGAGCGAGAGAAAAATAGCAAAGGGATTCTTGCTAATCGTTGTGGCAGAGATTTTTTGTATTATGCTCTGCACTACTATTTCCCAGAAGAATTCAATCCGACTATGTGTGGCCCAGTTGAAATAGATCGAAGGAGGTTGTTTGGCGTACCAATGCCAAGTTGGTTGGTGTGGACATGCTTGCCATTCTATAAAATCCCCAAACTTCTTTCTGAAAAAGGTCTGGTCTTGAAAATAAATGGATTACAAATTAATTCGTTTCTGGCATTTGTAAAATCAATGTTGCTTCCGAAATTTCTAACTGCAGATGAAATTTTTGGAGTTGTGGAAACCTCAATAAATAGCAAATCAGTGTGTGGCGTTGATATTACAATTGGACTCGGTGGGCTTATTGACCATGTTTTATTTGTGCTTGGGTATGATGTTGAAAATCTTTATGTGATAGACACACATGTGGTTGAAGAAATTCAATATGAAAAATTAACTGCCGAGAATGACCCCCGATTTTTTATGAAGTTGCCAAAAGGTGTTGTAAGTAGAATGTGGTCAAGATTTGGACGAGTATGGGTGATCGAGAGGATTTAACAGATTTGCTTTGTGAATGATTTAGCCGCTGTCTTCGGTGTCGTTTATTTCTATCTACAAGGGCCTTCTTGTGTTTTCGTGTTTTTTTGATATGCTAATCAGACTGCGGTCGTAGCGAAACTGGTTATCGCACCGCCCTGTCACGGCGGGGATTGCGGGTTCGAGTCCCGTCGACCGCGCACTTCGCCAAGATAGCTCAGTTGGTAGAGCACGCCATTGGTAATGGCGAGGTCCCGAGTTCAATCCTCGGTCTTGGCTCACGAAAAGCATTATGCCAAAGTAGCTCAGTTGGTAGAGCACTGCTTTCGTAAAGCAGATGTCCCCGGTTCGATCCCGGGCTTTGGCTCCAAGTTTAGAATTTTGAATATAGAATTTAGAATTATGAATCAAGAATTTCGAGACAAAATCACAGCGAAGATCGCAGAACTAGAAGCTGAAATGAATTCTACCAACTTTTGGACTGATAAGGTAAAGGCACAAGAAGTTATTTCTGAAATAAAAAAATTAAAAGAAGAATTGGAAGGTGTGGAAAAATATGATAAAGGTGATGCTATTTTATCAATTCTTTCGGGTGCTGGCGGTGATGACGCGGAGGACTTTTCTGGAATGCTCCTGCGAATGTATCGCAAATACACGGATGGCAAAGGCTGGAGTTGGTCGGTCATTCATGCCAATGAAAACGACCATGGAGGGTACAGAAATGTAGCGGTTGAGATTTCAGGTAGAAATGTTTACGGCTCACTAAAGAATGAAAACGGCGTGCATCGTCTTGTCCGTATTTCTCCATTCAATGCCAATGAGAAAAGGCACACCTCTTTTTCACTAGTTGAAGTTGTGCCGAAATTCGAAAAGACCTTTGCTAGCGATATTGTCATTCAAGATAATGACCTTGAAATATCTATAGCGAAATCCGGTGGTCCGGGCGGGCAGAATGTTAATAAAAGGGAAACCGCGGTTAGGTTGGTACATAAACCAACGGGTATTTCCATTCATGTAACCTCTGAAAGGTCTCAAGCGCAAAATCGCGAAAAGGCACTGGAAATATTGCGAGGAAAAATCTGGAAGCGAATGGAAGATGAAAGGATGGCGAAAGAACGCGGTATGCAGATTTCATCCACAACTTCCATCGAATGGGGCAATCAAATCCGCTCATATGTTTTGCATCCATATAAAATGGTAAAAGATCATCGGACAAACTGCGAGACTACGCAGGTTGACAAGGTTTTGGATGGGCAGATTGATGATTTTATTGAAGCGGAAAAGGATTTGTAAAGTCTTCGAAAATTGCAGGGGTGGGACACATCCTCTGGCAGAGCATTCGCGGAGCGATAATACCAGCGGAATCTATTCTTTAGACTGGAGCTCT
>CAYHQT010000024.1:0-8238 GCA_964358975.1 uncultured Candidatus Saccharibacteria bacterium
TTGAGGGCTTCTGGGTCATTCTGCTGTATCAGCGCATGCTTCACAGCTAAATCTCGGGGCATTTCTGTTGGTGAATCGATCATATAAGCTATAACATCCTTCGCTCCTCGCGAAGATAATTCGCTATTTATAATCATAGAGATTAATTCTGCCCATGATGCTGGCGGGATGTGACACATCCCGATTTTCTTCAATGCTCCCAAATAATCCGTCAACAGATAATTCATCGCGAGCCGTGCATATGTTTTCAGGTCAATCTTCAAATCATTTTTTGCTTTAATAATTTCCTCAAAATATTCCGCCAATGCAAAATCTTCCACGAACATTTCCGCCTCTTTCGCGGTCGCGCCAAACTCCTTCAAGAATCTTTCTCTTCTCTTCCACGGCAATTCCGGCATATTACGAGATAATATTTCACGACTGAATTCCGGTATCTCGGAGATTTCCATTTTCGGAATATCGGGCTCCGGAAAATATCGATAATCATGCGCGCTCTCTTTCGACCTCCTTGAAATAGTTTCTTCTTTGCGGTCGTCCCAACCTCGAGTTTCCTGCACGACTTTCTCCCCCCTTTCCAAAATCTCTATCTGCCTTTTTATTTCGTACTCTATCGCTTTTTCCACCGCGCGAAATGAATTGAGATTTTTCACTTCGGTTTTTGTGCCGAGCTTCAATTCAGTGGTAACTAACGCCAAACTATTATTCACTTCATCGCTTGGGTGGGAGGAGTCTCTCGAGGAGGAGCGGAGCGACGAGCGAGGGAGAGCTCCTCCCGCCGGAAGCGATGGAGTGACGACGGCATCGGCGACAGACGAAATCAGCGGGGCGACCGAAATATTTGCCTCAACTCTCATTTCGCCCTTTTCCATATTCGCCTCCCCTGCTCCGAGTGCACGAATCAAAAGCCGTAACTCTTTTGCAAATGCAACTGCGCTCTTCGCGTCATGAATGACAGGCTTCGTCACAAGCTCCATAAGTGGCACACCAGCACGATTGAAATTGATTAAACTTTTTTCATGCAAGTCATGCGTCGACTGCGCGGTATCTTCTTCAAGATGTATGCGTTCGAGTTCGACGCCAGCAAGAGTTCCGCCGAAGACTAGTGGGTACGCGTATTGACTTATCTGATAACCTTTCGGAATATCGGGATAAAAATATTGTTTGCGGTCCCATTCGGTGAAGTCGGCAAGTTGGCCACCGACAGCAACACCAATTTTCAAAACTTTTGCGATTGCTGATTTATTCAATACCGGCAAAGTCCCGGGGTGACCGAGACATATCGGACAAACATTCGTATTCGGTTTCTCTTCATCCGGGTCATTCTTGCATGAACAAAACATTTTCGAAGCCGTTTTCAGTTCGGCGTGAATTTCAAGTCCGATAGTCGGAAAATAATCCCTATGCGACTCGGAGGTCTGACCTCCGTTATCGCTGTCCGGCAACGAAGGTCGGACCTTCGTTGAATCCTCCGCCTCCGCCTTACCTTTTGTTGAGCCACCTTTCTTCATGCGTACAGTCTAGCGATTCGTCACGGCGCGCGCAAGCGTTTTTCATTGAAATATTTCGATTCAAAATACCGAATATTTTTCTTTTAACAATTTATTTTTGCCCAAACACGGTAAATGTTGCAATTTAATATTTCATGTCATGTCATGTAAAAGAAAAACCCATTCTTTGGTTCATCCGAGATACCCAGTAAAATCGATTATCCTTAATAAATTCATATTAATGTTGAATAATTCATTATAATACTTTATGAAGGTTTGTTATTTGGATTCATTCGTTATTTTCACGCCATTCAGTCGAATAAACCAAGCCGAAGACACTGTTCAATCTATATTTTGAAATACTAGGACTAGAATTCTTTTGACAATCATCTATTGCTATGATGAGCATCCGTCAAAAAAGTTATCCACAGCAAATCGGGATGTCCGACATCCCGATTCCCAAAGATATACTTTTCTCCATTCTCTCAAAGAAAGTCAAACATCCTAATTTGGTTTATTTGATGAAACTTATCATATTTCATGATCCGAAAAGTAACTACATAATTAAAGGAAATGAGAGGCTCCTGCGAGACATACCTCTTCACAAATCTCTTTTCGGCGTGCCTAACGGGAAAGGCTTACCGATAGGCAACTATACTTCGCAATTTTTCGCGAATGTTTATTTGAATGAGCTCGATCAATATGCCAAAAGAACTTTGAAATGTCATCATTATTTCCGCTATATGGACGATGTTGTTATTCTTGATGTGAATGATGGAAGGTTACGAGAGATTGCAAGATCAATAAACAATTTTTTGAATGAAAAATTGAAGATAGAATTACATCCCAAGAAAACGATACTACAAAAAGCTGTTAAAGGTGTTGATTTTCTCGGATACATAGTTCGACCGGAATATACGCTTTCAAGAAAAAGAATTGTTGGTAATATTAGAAGAAAGTTAGTGTATTTCAATAAGATGTTATCGGGATGTGTCACATCCCGAAGTCGGACATCGAGGATTGAAGAGATAGAACGAACCGTAAAAAAGGCTCAAGCCGTAATCAATTCCTATTGGGGGCATTTCAAACACGCGGATTGCGGCAATCTAAAGAGAAAGCTATTCGAAAAACACTTTGGCGAACTCAAGAAGTATCTGGAATTATCAAAACCTATCGGCACTCATTTCGTCGTTAAAGAAAATATTTTTCCAAAGAAAAAGTAAAGTCCCGATCCTTTTAGTCTGAAGATCGGAACTTTTACAGCAAAGACGACTGAGGACGGAAGATGGCTCTAATACGATTGCTACTGTTAACATTATTGTTATTGATGTTAGAGCAAGCGTTATTGCCTCCGATCCGAGCATTATTGTTGTTGTTCTGCTCGGAAAGCCACTCGTAAGATATTGCTCTCATTCTAAGAATGTTCCGTAAGCGGGTTCGTCCGAAGACGAGGACGCCTATTTTTAATATATTCCGGATTTTCGGGATGTCGGACATCCCGGGACTTCCGGCGATGAAAGCTGTCATCTTTTTGCTCTATCTTCGCGACCACAATTGTGAGGGGCGAAGACTCTAGCAAGAATGAGTATAGCATGAACCGCTATTACTTTTCAGCCACTTTAACCATCCACCGCTTTGTTTCTCAAGATTTTCCAAATCTTCGGCAATTGTGCCAAGATGTTTTATTGGAAACACTTTCAGATCACAAGCTATTCTGGAATATATTCTCAATCTTTCCGTCTCCAATAAAATCTTAGCTATACCTACAGGTTTAATATCATTTCCCATTGAGTTCGTATCAATAATAAGATCAACAATTCTATGAGATGTCTCTTTCATCCTTTCCCCAAGTGTGTATTTGTATTCCCTGTTAAAATTCCTAGTTATCTTATATATATTCAGACACAAAGTATATGCTGATTTAAAAATAGGTAAATAATCATATCTAGCCATATAAATTAATAAATTATTAAATACAAATCGCAGATGACTAAGGACGGAAGATGGCTCTAATACGAATGCTACTGAGAACAAAACCGTAAGTGATGTAAGAGCAAGCGTTATTGCCTCCGACCTGAACAAAATTGTTGACGGCCTGCTCGGAAAGCCACTCGAAAGAACCCGAATTGGCAAGGTTCAATATCTGATTCGTTCTACCGATCTGACCGCCATAGTTGCCAAATGTTTTGCTGGCTGAATATGGATCCGTGGAATTGGTCGCATAAGCACCATTGCCATTGACCGCTGGTCCAGTCGCGCTGGTTTTGCCACAATAGTCGAACCAATCCATATTAGTCGGCAATCGGGTACCTTTCCATGTTTTGAGTATATCTGGAGTGAGCGGACCGTTGTTTTGTTTAATGTCATCTATGCCATTCTTATATCCTCTTGGAATAATGTAGATGATTTTATAGCCAGAACCCACAGTCGGCAATGTCGGTGTGCCATTCCAGATAACATTGGTCGAGCTCGAGATGCTGGTATTGCTTTCTATGATTCCCCATGAACCAACTCCCGTGCCGGATGTTATCAGTAATTTCTGACCAATATATACATTATCATCAAAACTACCGGTCAAATTGCCATTTGTGACAGTACTAGTACTGTTATCACCGTTCTGCACAATAGCCGTGATCGTGCCGCTAATTATAGCTCTATCTGTTTCATTTGACAGAAGGTCTCTCTTGCCGTCTAGACAATCCGTCACGGCTAGAGCTCCGGTATCAGTAGTAGCTGGATTGGTCCCCGCCACAACTGTCCCGCTAGGGAAATTGCCAGTGCAAGTATAGTCGCCTATAAATGAATTGTCGTATTGTCCATCCTTATAAACTCGAAAAGTATCTCCATTGCCGGGCGCGACCGTACAAGTGTTGTAGCTGGCATCCAACCATTGCCCATAGACTGTGATAGTGCTGGCGGTATTACTCCTTACTATACCCCAACAGGCATTGGTGGCCGAAGAGAATCGGACTGTGCTTGAGGCATATATATTAGCGGTCAGCGTAGTCGCCGTGGTGATAGTCGTGCCTGACCCGCCATTCGCCGTGGTGGAAGCCAGTGTCGTGCCAAACAAAACCGCGCCATTCCAGCTGGCGTTCGGCAAGGCTGACTGGGTGGCTTTCGTCTGCACGCAAGCACCGTCTTCGCCGTCGCTGGTGTCGCCGTCATTGTTCATATCCGCGAACCAAGCCCAGTTCGCCGTGCCTTGAGCGTCGCAAGCGGCTTTGGTCAGTCGGGTAGTACCAGCCGCAACACCGATAGTTCCGGTATTCGGCATCCATCCCGTACCCGGAAAACCGCTGGCATTCTTCGCGATCAGCGTCGTCCCCGTGCGCGACACCAGCGTCGTCCGTATCGTCGCGCCTTCCGTATAATTCAAGACTAGCTTTATAGGCAGTGCCAGCATTGCTACTATTCCGAGAAATATAAGGAGTTTTTTCATTTTTTATTTTCTGCCTGTCCCATTTTCCATTCCAGTTCGGGAGGCGAAGCCTCCCTACACATTTGATTATACACCATCTGCACAAATCTGCAGTAAAAGTTTTCCACAGTTTTCCATTTCGGGAGGCGAAGCCTCCCGAAAAATTCATACTTTTTTTATCCTTTTTTCATACTTTTTTTATCCGGATTTTATCACCTATCTGATAGAGTGTCTCGGGAGGTCGGACCTCCCGAAATATGCAGGAGACTTATTATCACATTTATAATAGGGGCGCACACAAAGCTCCCATCTTCCAAGATGGTTCTGACTACTGGCGGATGTTAAAACTCCTATATATCGCCAATAATACTGAACCGTTTGAAATAAACAATTTCGGAGAGAAGAACATATTTACGATTGAAAGAAAATGTCCTCTTGTGAATATTGTTGCCTACTGTTTGATGCCCAACCATTTTCATATAGCTCTGAAACTTCGGGAGGCTTCGCCTCCCGAAAATACCATCACCCGATTCATACACAAACTCTGCACAGGTTATTCTGGGTATTTCAATCGAAAATACGACCATTCAGGTACTATTTGGCAAGGCCCGTTCAAGAAAAAAGATGTTTACGATAAAGATTATATTGAGACTTTAGTTCCTTATATTCACCTGAATCCTTATGGCATCAAAGTACCAGATATGACGAAAGAGGCGCGCGCGGAACATCGTGCAGAAGCAATAGAATATTCAAAGAATTATGAATACTCTAGTTTCAAAGACTTTTTGGGTGAGTCTAGACAACAAACCCCGATCCTTTTTCGGGAGGCTTCGCCTCCCGAAAAAGGATCTTTACCAGCATTTCCCCCAACTTCTTCACCGATTTATCATCTAGCACAGAAACCTCCAGAATATCCCTTTCGGGAGGCTTCGCCTCCCGAAAACTCGACAACACCCTCCGTGCCTCTTTCACCGCCTTCGCAGCAACCAAATCAGTCTTCGTTAAAATAATAACTTCTCTTTTTTCCACCAAACCATTCCCGTATTTCTCGAGCTCTTTTCGGACAGTTAGATACGATCGTTCGATGCCTGAAGCGAGGGGTATTTCAGGATGTCGGACATCCTGTTCATCCCCCAGCGCAACCAAATGCAAAAGTACCTTCGTGCGCTTCACATGCTTCAAAAATTTATGCCCCAAGCCCTTGCCTTCCGAAGCGCCTTCGATGATGCCGGGAATATCCGCCAGAATATATCCGCCGGGCAAAACGCCCAGGTTCGGGTCGAGGGTGGTGAAAGCGTAACTCGCGACTTTCGCGTTCGCATGCGTGAGAGCATTCAAGAGACTGGACTTCCCCGCGTTCGGAAGACCGATCAAACCAGCGTCGGCGATCAAATTCAATTCAACTTTGAAATCCGCCTCTTCACCATTCACGCCTTCGGTCGATTGCTCGGGCCTCACATTTGTGGATGCCTTGAAATGTTCATTGCCCAGGCCCCCGCGCCCGCCGTGAAGAATCTTCGAGACTTGGCCGTCTTCGAGGAGCTCCACAACGCGCCCACTTTCTAGATTTGTGATAACGGAACCAATGGGAAGTTCAATGGTGAAGTCGAGGCCGGTCTTGCCATGCCGACTACTATTTTGGCCATCCTGACCATTTCTCGCTGAAAATCTTTTAACTTTCTTGTGCCGAGCTAGAATATTGATATCGCGAACCGCTCGCACATACACATCACCGCCGGGGCCCGCGTTACCGCCAGACGCGCCAGAAAATTCTTTACCTTTTTCATGCCTCCAGCGGACGACACCACTACCGCCATTACCGGCTTTGGCGTGGAATATTATTTCATCTATGAATGCCATGTCTTTCGGTAAATGTCGAGAAGGGCAAATAAGAACGCTAAGATAAGGGGTCCCAGAATGAAACCAATGGGACCGAATGTCGCGATACCGCCAAGAACGGAAACGAGGATGAGAAAAGGATGCGCGTTCACGCCTTTACTCACGAGATGAGGTCCTAGGAAATTGTCTATGAGCCCGACCGCGAAAACTCCCCACACCGTAAGTCCGATAGCGAATAAATAATTACCGGTTAGGAGCAAATAAATCGCGCCTGGAATAATTACCAGACTAGTACCAAATCCGGGAATAAGAGATGCCACTGCCGCTATACTGCCCCATACCGCCGGCGCGGGAATACCGAATATAAAGAAGCCGAGTCCTGTGAGGGTGCCTTGAATAATAGAGACGGTCAAAGTACCCGCTATTACAGACCAGATGGCCTTCTTCAAAGTAGTTGTTATATATTCATCGTGCGTGTCCAAGAGTGGGCTCCAGGAAATGAATTTTTGCTTGAATGAATCGCCGTCTCGCAGGAAATAAAATACCGATAACAGGAAAACGAAAATATAGCCGATGACTTTCGCCATACTGCCGAATATAGTGTCAAGATTGGTAAACATCCATTCAAGTATTTTCTTTACATATTCGGTTACATTCAGAGAATCAAATGTATAAGCCGGGAATATGTCAAATAGCGAATGTGAAAGCGTCGCGGACAGTGAATTCAAAGAACTAATAATATCAGACCTCCCGCCCTCATCCGTTAATGTTCCATATAAGGTTTGTACTTCCGCGTATATACTGCCGACAAGGAAAAATAGAGGGGCTAAAACAACAATAAGTATGAGAATAACCGTAATAAACGCGGCGAAAGAATCACGCATAGACCCCTTGCCTAAAAGACGACTGGTTATTCCATATATTGGATACGCGACCACCGCTCCGACGGCGGCCAGTAATATCGGCGTCAAAAATGGCAGGAAAATCATAACAGCCGCAACGACTGTTCCCAGTAATAAGATAAAAAAGAAATACGATGAGATGCGGGGGTTCATGGTATTAGATTACCGCATTTTAGAGATTTTGTCCAAACGGGATCAAAAAAGTCCGACCTTTTCTGATTTTGAAAAATTCATACTTCATTCATTCTTTTTTTATCATTTTTTGAGACTTTTTTTATCGAAATTTCATACTTTTTTTATCTGGATTTTATCAGCCATTTGTTAGCATTACCTTTAAGGAAGGTATTTTCCTTCCGTGGGGCGGGAAATGGTTTCGCCTCTCACCTCACCAGTGAGAGGTCGCGGGTTCGATTCCCGTCCGCTCCACCAGAATGGAACTCAAAGGTTTTTGGAAGACCGAATTGTGGGCGGCGCAAAGCGCCGCCCATTGATTGCCTCCCATTTTTCCAAACGAATTTGGAGCGTCGCCGAAGGCGACGCGCACTTTTCTTTCGGCGAGGAGGAGGTGCGAGCCAAAGATTTCTTTGGC
>CAYHQT010000025.1:0-8229 GCA_964358975.1 uncultured Candidatus Saccharibacteria bacterium
TCATTCGCCAATTATACTTCAACTAACACAATTGTCCAACACAAAAACCGCCTGCAGGCGGTTTTTGTGTTGTCCTCCATGAGGACTTGCGTTCATTTTACGCTAGATAAGGTTGAGTTTCTAAATTATATGAGACTCTCCTCATGGAATTGCTTTCAACTATTCAACACTAGAAGGCAATCAATCCTGTTGTAAGTTTCTCGAGTCCGAAGTTGACATTGGATTCTTGAATATTTGTCGTATCGTCTCCAAAGTACACCTTTGTAAGCTTCAACACACCAGACTTAGTTCCAGCCGTAGTATCTCGAGTAGTATCAATCAAACCACCTATGGTGAAGGCTCTTGATCTACCAGCAGATACGATAAACACTGTTGTAGAATCACCATTCTGAGCATCACCACCTGACATAAGACTAAATGTGGTTGTGGTAGCTACAGTAGTGAATGCCGTGGTTGTAGCAATGGTGCTACTTGTCGCGACAGCTCTATAAGGGTCAGTCGTTAGATATAGATCTGTTGTTCCTGTGTTGTTGAATGTGAATGTGAAGTTAATCGTCTTCTTTACAACAGCACTGGTGCCATTACTAACATCAATTAATGATACAACTGGAGTAGTAACTGATGCACCAGCTGGAAGGAATGTAATATCGTTTGATGTTACAGCATTAGCTCCAGAAGCAGTAACAGTTGTGAAGTTACTATCAATACCAACAATATTGGTGGCATTTACCGTAATTGTAGATGAAGCCATCATTCCTGCTACAAGGTCATCACTGTCGGCAACATCTGCTTTGAGAGTTATCGTTTTCCATTCATCTTGTGGAAGATTGATGATGAGGTTTGAGAACACTGATGATGTTGCTACAGAATCAACTTGATATGTAGTACCATCAGGACCTACTAGATAAACCCTCTTATAATCAGTTGAGAAAGTCCTATTTCCACTTTGATCTTTCAAAGTGAAAGTTAAAGTGTTGATTGTTGAAGATCTGTTCTCCGACTTGAAATCAAACAAGCCAAGAACTACTCCATCTGTCTGACCGTTTGTTGATACTGTCTGAATTCTATTACCCGGAGAAGCCGCGTTCAGACGACCAAGAATATTACCTGTTGAACCAGTAGAGGAAAGAGTGATTGTGCGACCAGATGTTCCTGCTGTCGCAACAGTACCAAGACCAAGTGAATCGGTATAACCTTTACCATTTATAGTTCTAATTGCGCCGGTCGGTACAGAGACAATCGCACTTACATCAGATGTAAGCTTATCAGTTGTAGATAATACCGTACCAGAGACTACAAGAATCTTATCCGCGCCTGGAACAACAATATAGTTGATTCCATCAAAACGAACTAGATAGTCTGAACCAACCGTGACTTCGGTCGCATCAGCTGAACTTGATAAATTCTTTGTTGCAATAACAGCGCCAGTACTATCCTTCAAGGTAATCTTACTGAAATAAAGCCATGGACGCTGATTAAAACGGACATCGAATCTAGTAATAGCAGTACTACCTGCTGTAGCTTGAGCCTTGACAGCAACCATATCCTTTGTTTCACCTTTCTTGATAGTTACATTGCTTGCATAACTTGAAAGAGAAACCGTGATTGAACCATCTGTTGTATTATCAAGAGATGTAGGAGTGACTGGGGTAACCGGAACAACTGTCGTTCCCGGAATTGCTGTGCAAATATATCCTACTGGGCAAGCAACCGCAACTGGGGCGATTGGGGTACAAACTAGACCTGCTGGGCAACCTGCCGCAACTGTCGTACCACCATTCAACACACCTCTAGTAAGAGGACCGACGAAGCCTGTGTTGGGAACACCATTGGCGGCTTGGAACAACTTCACGGCAGCTTGTGTCTGTGAACCAAAGTAACCTGGAGCCGCGACACCTGAAGCGATAGCTGGAATATTGTAACCAGCGTTCATGAGAGCTGTCTGAAGAGCAACAACATCAGCGCCTGTTGAACCAACAGTCAAGTTGACATCGTATGCCGCTGAAACCAGAGTGGCAAGAGCCAAAACGGCTATGCCAGTCGTAAGTAAAACTTTTTTCATAATCATTTTGAATTTAATAATTAACTCTACTTCTCCCGATGACCATCGGGATTCGAAGAGTAAACGCGTCTTCCGCCATTTACTAATAATTTATTTTGGCGAAAATTAACGCGGTTTATAATCTTATAATAACCTAAGTGCGTGCTTGTTCCTCGGTTAAGAGGTTCGACTAGCGCGCGTTCCACATTTCATCATTTTCGCTATCGAAACGAAAATAATGAAAGTTTGTGGGTAAAACGAAAAACGAACTGCTTTAACAATCTATTTTAAGAACACAAAATTCCTTTTACAAAACTTTGTGACTTATTAATTTGTCAAAGTCCTATGTCCCGCAAATCCCGATGAACATCGGGAGAAGTAGGATCACATCCCTAGAACACAATGTTCTGGGTACAAACAGATAATACGATTCGACCGCATTATTTGCTTGTTACAAAACATTATAGCGCACAATATAAATACCGCAAATCTTGTCAATGTGGATAACTATTAAAGGCTAGGGTATTTACGGTATAAAGTCAAGAGTCGTACACCATGCCCTTACGGCAACAGAAGCTGTTTCCCTCCTGCCGCTTCGCTCGCGTCGGGAAACACTTCTCTCGCCTGCGGGCATGACTAACGCTATACACGAACCTCGTTAGCCCGTCGCTTGGGCGGGACACAGTCTTCCGAGGAGGAGTGAAACGACGAGCGAGGAAGAGCTGTTCCCGCCAGAAGCGATGGGGGTAACATCACTTGAGCGAATAGCGACTCCACCTGCGTTCCCCATCCTTCTTAATAACCCCTTTATCCACCATTTCCAACAATTCGCGCTGAATAGTCTTTTCACTGCAGTCCTTTATCGCTTTGGAAAAGTCCTTTATGGTTAGATTCGATTGACCTCTCAAAATACCGATAATATTATTTTGTCTTTTTGATTTCTTCTCTTCTATATTAGATCGAGCATCAGAAATAGTGGTTTTTCTCGATTCATTCTTGCCTGTAAGCACCCTATTACGGACAGACCCCTGGTCATCTGTCTTAAAACCACTGGCGAACATACTCGGTGTCCGAAAGAATGCTTCCGAAAGGACAAGCCCGGCGCTTTGAGCGCTTTCGGTCAGACGGTCACGGAGTAAAGACACAACTTGGTCAATTTCCTTGACCAGAATCGCATGGTTCATTTCTGAAATAAGATTAGAAATCTTGGCTACATTGAGAAGTGATATTGTTTCCAATGCAGAAGTGAAAATAGATTGCACCACAATATTCTTATCCCCCGGCACCGAACTCGAAGCGCTAAAGGACGAACTCAACATATCCATACCTCTATCGCGCAATTCCCATTTCATCGGTTCATCGTCCTTGAGAAGTCCCGACACTAAATATAGAGCCGCGGTAATCTTTTCTGTCTTTTTGAATATATAAACCAAATAGTCCTCAACGGAAAAAAACCCAAGAGATTTCCAGTTAATTGGGTCATTTAATGGTATTTGATTGTTATTATTTATATCGGACATTTTGTGTGTATAAGTCTATTATAGAAAGTTTCAAATGTCTCTTAAAGAATCTCATGTCCTATACAAAATATCTGTCTTTTCCATGTCTTATACATGTCTATTATAATTATATATTTCAAAGATGCAAGTGTAATTATCTGTGCATTACGAATCTCGTTAGCCCCGTCGCTTCTGGCGGGAACAGCTCTTCCTCGCTCGTCGCTTCGCTCCTCCTCGGAAGACTGTGTCCCGCCCAAGCGACGGGAATTAGCAAGTATGATATTATTACACCATCATGGCTCGACCAAAAGATTTGGGAATAAAACAAAAGATAAAATTCTGGGACGAAATGCGTCCCGAAACTTTACAAGCGATATTCGCGATACTTTCATTCCTACTCGCTATACTCTCGCTTATGGCGGCCTTTGGAAAAGTAGGAAAAGTAGGAGATTATTCTTTCATATGGCTGACGCGATTGTTCGGTATCGGGTATTATCTAATTCCCGCGATATTCATAATGCTAACCTTCACATTCTTGAGGGGCATGAAAAAGAAATTCGAAGTATCGAAAGCAATCGGGGCAATAGTTTTTTTCATTTCGGGATTGGGGCTAATACATATTACAAGTAATAATGCCGGCGGTACCGCCGGACGCGTCATAGCTTCTCCGCTTATCAAGCTCATCGATGTCTGGGCTTCGGCTGTATTATTGACGGCATTGGTTGTCATATCCCTATTCATTATCTTCGAGGCAAAGATAACACTGGAACAGCTGGCATTTTGGAGATGGTTCAAAAAAGGTGAGAAAGAAAAAACGGATGCAAAAAAAGGAGAAATGGATGAAGAAGAAAAAGCTAGAATTAACAAAGCTGTTGATGAAGCCGATGCTAGCTCGCTTGTCATTCCCGCGAAAGCGGGAATTCAGGGTCAGGGCGGAGCTGGAAGTAAAAACAAAAAACAAAAAATAGAAGACGACGAAGAAGTTGGATTCGCTTCCGCCGTGGTAACTCCAGACCTCCGCCCATTCACGCCCCCGCCTCTTTCACTTCTCGAAAAAGACCGCGGCAAACCGGAAACAGGAGATATAAAAGCCAATGCCAATATTATAAAAAGAACACTTCAAAATTTTGGCATCACCGTTGAGATGGACGAAATATCAATAGGTCCATCCGTTACCCGTTACGCGCTCAAACCCGCTGAAGGGGTGAAACTATCGAAAATAGTCGCGCTCAATGACAATCTAGCTCTAGCGTTAGCCGCGCACCCTATCCGTATAGAAGCGCCAATTCCGGGAAAATCTTTGGTTGGTATTGAAGTTCCAAATACGGCAAAGACAACTGTTGGCCTTGCCACCATCCTTTCCTCCTCAACCTTCCAAGAATCAGAAAAAGCTCTCCTGACTTCACTCGGCAAAGATATCGCCGGCCATGCCCATTTTTGCAATCTAGGCAAAGCTCCGCATATGCTCATCGCCGGTGCCACCGGTTCCGGCAAATCGGTGATGATTCACGCGCTCATCACTTCCCTTTTGTATCGTAATTCTCCCGAAAGTCTGAAATTTATTATGATTGACCCGAAGCGCGTCGAGCTCACCATGTACAATAAGATTCCACATCTTCTCACTCCTGTAATCACCGACTCCAAAAAAGCCATTCTCGCCCTGAAATGGACCGCCAAAGAAATGAGTCGCCGTTACGATATTCTCGAAAAGAATTCCGCGCGAGATATCGATTCATATCATCGCAATACTTTACTGCCGGCGATCGAGAAGATGCGGAAGACTAGTGGTGTCATTCCCGCGAAAGCGGGAATCCAGAATCGAACCACTGATTCTGGTGATAAGACACTGGATTCCCGCTTTCGCGGGAATGACAAGACAATCCCCGAAACAATGCCATTCATAGTCGTAGTCATAGACGAACTCGCCGACATCATGTCAACATATCCACGCGAACTCGAATCGGCAATCGTCCGCCTCGCCCAAATGAGCCGTGCGGTTGGCATACATCTAGTACTTTCCACTCAACGCCCGAGCGTCAATGTTATTACCGGACTCATCAAGGCAAACATTCCGACACGCATCGCCCTTCAAGTAGCATCGCAAATAGATTCACGAACAATTCTCGACCAAATGGGTGCCGAAAAGCTGTTAGGCGCGGGAGATATGCTCTATCTCGGCGGGGAAATGTCAAAACCAATTCGCCTCCAATCCGCATTCATATCCGAATCCGAAGTCAAAAGAGTCGTAAAATTCTTGGCTGACCAATATAAAGACGATATTATGGGCGAAATAAATCTTACGGCGACAGAAACCGCCTCAACCGCGACATTCGACGCTATACTCGATTCCAAATTTTTAGATGACGGTGATGATATGTACGAGTCCGCCCGCGAAACCGTGCTCGGCGCGGGCAAAGCTTCCACTTCATATATCCAGCGCAAACTCGGAGTCGGCTATTCACGCGCGGCAAAACTTATGGATATGCTCGAGGAACGCGGAGTCATCGGTCCGGCCAATGGGTCAAAACCTAGGGAGGTTATGGGGGCTATTTCTCAAGATGAAGTTACATCGTCAGCCTCATCGCTTGGGCGGGAACAGTCTTCCGAGGAGGCGACAGCCGAGCGAGGAAGAGCTGTTCCCGCCAGAAGCGATGAGGTGTAATTTTGAATTTCAGATTTATCAATGACCCGCACAACGACCATAAAATTCTTGCGATTACTAATTGTTGTATTAGTCGTGGTTATTGTAGTAGGTTACGCGATTTGGCGTTCACTGAACTATACTCGCGGACCTGAAATAGATATATTCGCTCCCGCAGATAACTATACCGCCACCACTTCAACTATCACAATCATCGGTCAAGCCCAAAGAATTAATTCCATTTCCTTGAATGGAAAAGCTATTTCCGTGGATGAACAAGGAAATTTCAAAGAAGAAATCATCGTCTTTCCGGGTATAAATATAATCACGCTAGAAGCCATTGACCGTTTCCAAAGAGATACTAAAAAACAATTGAAAATTGTCGGCTTATGATATACAATGCGAATGCACCATATTTATCACATACAAAATACATGTCAATAAAAAACAAGAAAGTGAAGACAGACAGCGGGCTTCAATTACAAGAAAACACAGATTCCCCTACTGCCAAGGAGAATCCGGTAAAATTAGCGAGTAGTATAGAGAACGCGTTAGATGCCATTAGAACCAAGTTCGGCGACGAAGCTATTATGAAACTCGGCGATAGACCGAAAGTCGGCGTGAATGCCATTCCGACAGGCTCACTCGGTCTCGATTGGGCCCTCGGTATCGGTGGCTTCCCTCGAGGGCGCATAGTCGAAATATTCGGTCCAGAATCATCAGGTAAAACCACACTGGCTTTGCACGCCGTGGCCGAGGCACAGAAGCGAGGAGGTGTTTGCGCCTATATAGACGCCGAACATGCCTTGGATCCAGATTATGCGAAACGACTAGGTGTAAAAGTTGACGAATTACTCATATCCCAGCCAGATACAGGTGAACAAGCCCTCGATATTGTCGACAGCCTGGTTCGAACCGGTAAAATAGATATTATTGTCATTGACTCCGTCGCCGCGCTCACTCCGCGCGCGGAGATCGAAGGAGATATGGGAGCTTATCATGTCGGTACCCAGGCGCGACTTATGTCCCAAGCGCTACGCAAACTGACAGCCATCGTCGCAAAGTCAAAAACAATCGTCATATTCATCAATCAGATTCGCATGCAGATTGGCGTCATGTTCGGCAATCCCGAGACAACACCGGGTGGTAAGGCACTCAAATTCTATTGCTCCGTTCGCCTCGACATTCGTCGTATTGCCCAGATCAAGAAAGGTGAAGAGGTAATGGGTGGTCGCGTCCGCGTGAAAGTAGTCAAGAATAAAGTCGCGGCACCATTCAAGCAAACGGAATTTGACCTAATGTACAATGAAGGTATTTCCCATGAAGGCGAAATCATCGCCCTTGGCGAAAAGTTTGGCATAGTTTCTAAATCCGGCGCATCATATTCCTATGGCGAAGAAAAACTCGGAAGAGGTTATGACGCCACCAGACAATTCCTAAAAGAGAATACGAAGATGAGCGAGGAAATACTCGGTAAAATCCGCGCGGAGTTGAATAAACAATAATGTCCCTACTCGAATATAGCGAAATAACCGAGAAGAAATACATAGTCTTAGACGGCGCGCCGTATGAGGTCATCTCTTCGCATGTTTTCCGCAAACAGCAAAGAAAGCCTGTAAACGCGACCAAACTGAAAAACCTCATGACCGGCAAGGTCACTGAATATTCATTCCATCAATCGGAGAAAATCGAAGAAGCCGAAATAGATTCAAGGGAATTGAAATACCTATTCAACAATCGAGGAGAGTGGTGCTTTGCCGAACCGACGGATCCATCGAAGCGTTATAAATTCACCGGGGAACAAGTTGGGCCGCAAGGACGGTTTTTGAAGCCAAACACAACCATCACCCAATTACTTTTCAAGGAAACTCCAATGGGATTCAAGTTCCCCATTGTCGCGGAACTCAAGGTTACTGAAGCTCCTCCGGGAATCAAAGGTGACACCGCAACCGGCGGACAAAAGGTTGTCACCCTTGAAACTGGCACCGCTATCAGCGTCCCTCTCTTCGTGAATGAAGGCGATATTCTGAAAATAAACACCGAAACCG
>CAYHQT010000026.1:0-7961 GCA_964358975.1 uncultured Candidatus Saccharibacteria bacterium
CGATGATAGTCCTTCGGGGCGAAAGTAGCTTGTCGCCAGAACATAGTATTCAAGAAAAATTCATGAGATAATAATGGAGATGTCTTCATGGTCACGAAATAGGAAACTCTTGTATGGCGGTACGACTATTGGAATAGTCGCGATTATTACCGTCGCGTTGGGAATCAAATTATTCTATGTGGCACCGACATGTTCCGATGGAGTAAAGAATGGGAACGAACAAGATATTGATTGTGGCGGTTCATGTGAGAAGTTGTGTTCGAGTGCGTTTTTACCACCAATCGTAAACTGGACGAGGTTCGAACAAGTCGCGCCTCATCTTTACAATATCGCGGCTTATATCGTGAATCCGAACGTTGAAGGAGAAGCCCGCAATGTCCCTTATCGTGTGCAGTTATATGATAATCGAGGAGTTCTCATTACTGAATATAATGGTACAATCACTTTGCCTCCGCATAGGAATATATTAGCTTTTCAGGGTGCCGTGAATACCCAAGAACGAATTCCCGCCAAAGCACTTTTTCAGTTTACTAGAGTGCCCAATTGGAATAAAAATAACGATAGTTTGGCAGAACTTCTCGTGATTGATAAACAGTATTTTGAAGATGGAAATGGTTCATCGCTTACCGTAAAGTTTAAAAATACAGGTGTTGAATCACTCGGTCGAACTTCCGTGTATGCCGTTCTCTACGATAAGGATGGTAACGCTCTTGGATTCTCAAAGACGATAGTTGATGGAATAAACGCTGGCGCTACCGCCAGCGCTCCTTTTACTTGGCCACTCAATCGACAAGGTGGCGTCATTTCCATTGAAGTCTTACCTGTGGCAGAATGAATAGATGGAGCATTTTAAGAATAGTTTTTCTGAATACCGTCTTTCAAATGTGGAAAATCGACGAAGAATCGATTGGTGGTTATTCTTTGCGACTTTACCCATTCTTGCCGCTGGTTTGATAACAATGCATTCCTTCACTGGAGATAGCTCTTTTGCCGTACGCCAAATCATTTGGATTGTAATATCAATCTTTATTTTCTTTGGATTAAGCCTCTCGGATGTTAGATTTTTACGAGCAACATGGGTTTCTGTCGCGTTGTTTATTATTTCTATTCTTCTTCTAGCGTCTCTTTTCTTATTGGGTAAAACTTCTCATGGCGCGGAAAGTTGGATTTCTCTGGGATTATTTTCTTTTCAACCATCAGATTTCGCTAAACTAGCCCTGATTATTATTCTGGCAAAATATTTTTCCCGAAGACATATAGAGATAGCTAATATTCGCCATATTCTGGTATCCGGTTTTTACACTTTCATCTTTTTTGTTTTGGTAATACTCAACCCCGATCTAGGATCGGCTATGATGATATTCTTCATCTGGCTTGGAATGGTCATGGTTTCAGGTATTTCCAAGAAGCATTTTTTTGCCATGTTTGGAATTACTATACTAGTTTTCGCGCTTCTTTGGAATTTCGGCTTCAAAGAATATCAGAAAGACCGGATACGAAATTTCATTAACCCTTTCTATGATATTCGTGGTGCTGGATACAATGCGTATCAGTCAACTGTCGCGATTGGTTCCGGCGGACTTTTCGGTAAAGGTGTTGGTTATGGTACCCAAAGTCGCTTGAAATTTCTGCCGGAATATCAAACAGATTTTATCTTCGCCGCTTTTGCCGAAGAATGGGGATTTGTAGGCATTATCCTTCTATTCATCATGTATGGGGTGATCATTTGGCGTATTATCATAAATTCAATGCAAGGAGCGAGCAATTTTGAAATCCTGTTTAGCGTTGGCGTTGCTATTTTCTTTATCGTGCATATTTCCGTGAATATTGGAATGAACTTGAATCTATTACCTGTTACTGGCACTCCATTGCCATTTATGAGCTATGGTGGCACACATATTTTGACCGAATTTTCTCTTCTCGGTATACTTATGGCAATGCGGCGTTATGGTAGACCCGCGCACAAGTCTGAAATAACAAATGAGTTTATTGGACCACAGTAGTTTTGTATAATGATTCCACCTGTTCGGTCATCTTTTCCAAAGAAAATTTTTGTATTACAGCTTCACGCAGAATAGCGCCATATTGTTTTCTCATAGTCGGATGCTCGATCATAAATGAAAGCGCGTGCGCGAGTTCCCGACTATTTTTTGGCTGTACCAAAACACCTGACCGCATATCTTCAACTATTTCCGGAACACCTCCAACAGTGGTAGCGACAACGGGCAGAGAAGCGCAACCGGCTTCGAGAATAGTGTACGGTAAACCTTCTTTGAGTGATGGCAGAACAAAAATATTAAAAGCCTTTAAATATTCCGCGGCGTTTTCGATATTGCCAGTCAGATACACAATATCAGTGAGCCCCGTTTCTTTTATCATCAAATAAAGTGTAGCGGCATCTTCACCATCTCCTACGATTATACAGATTGCTTCCGAATGATCTTTTGACACCTGTTTCATGGCAGTTACGAGATATGATAATCCTTTGTTTGGATGTAATTCGGCAATAGTACCAATAACTACCTTTTTACTCATTTCTGTCAAATCCATACCAATCAACTTACCAATAGTCTGTTTCGCGCCATCAACTGACATGAATATAGGTGGTTTTATTCCAAGAGGTATTAAAATAATCTTATCTTTGACTCCCGGGAAATGCGAGGCTTGTGAATATTCTTGTCTTGATAACAGTATCGTCTTATGCGCGAGAATCATAGTAAGCCAAGAAAAGAAGGCGATGATAATTTTCTGACCCGTTGACCGGTTCTCATTGAAAGACCAACCATGAACCGTAACGATAATAGATTTGACTCTCTGTAATCGTCCCGCTAGAGCTCCCATTCCGGCGGCTTTCGGACTATGTAGATGCAATATATCCGGCTTCTCTCTTTTTATAAGTGAAAATATTTCTTTGAACGAACCAGCATCTTTCTTTGTAGAAATATCTCTTTCGAGACTTAAAATAGGGTATGTTTTGATACCCTCATCTTCCAAACGTCTCTGCAAAATACCTTCGCCACCGAGAGCCACGGAAACCGTATGGCCTCTTTCTTTCATCGCCTTTGCCAATTCAAAGACATTTTTTTGTGCGCCACCCCAATTTGATTTGGTAATGATATATAGTATTTTCATTGCCATAAATATAGCAAATATTGAATCATTTGCCAAATTATGGTATTGTCTTATTTATGAAAATAATTAGTTATAAAGCCACAATACTGCTTGTTTTAGGTGACATAACCGCCTACCTTTTTTCGCTTATCTTAACTCTTACAATCCGTTATGGCGTGATTCCGTCAAAAGCCCTACTTATAACACACCTGTCATCTTTTTCTATACTTTTCGCCTTGTTCCTTCTCGTGAATTATAGTTCAGGACTTTATAACAAACAATCTTCTTTTGTTCGCGACCATATTCAAGGGCTTCTCATCAAGGCGCAAATCGTGAATGTTTTCTTCGGCATAGCGTTCTTCTATTTGGCTCCGGTTGCCATTACACCAAAAGCGAATTTAGCGATTTACTTTATCGTGTCAACGATATTGTTATGGCTTTGGAGAGTTATTATGTTCCCGGTATTCAGTTTCGTAAGAAGCCAGCCAGCTATAATAGTTGGTTCGGGCGACGATATACAAGACATTGTGGAAGAAATGAATAACGGAACCAGCTATGGCATTTCATTCAAAGAAAAAATATCCCCGCAATCTTCCGTTAACACCACAGTTACCGCCATTGCCGAAGCCGTAAAAAGAAATCAAGCCTCTATGATTGTCGCCGATTTGCACAATCCCGTTGTTGAAGCGGCCATGCCGTTCTTGTACTCTCTGATTTTCTCTGGCGTGCAAATTGTTGACGCTGGATGGCTCTATGAAGCCATCTTTGACCGCATTCCATTGTCGATGGTCAAAGAGAGATGGCTAGTGCTGAATACGGGTTCCGCGGTCGGAAGTCGAAGGGTGTATGATTTACTCAAACGACTGATGGATATAATCATCGCCGGCGCCATTGGAATTATTTCGCTTATACTTTATCCGTTTATATATTTAACAATAAAGATTGATGATGGCGGTCCGCTTTTCATTTTTCAGGAGAGAATAGGCAAGAATGGCAAATCCATTCATATCGCGAAGTTCCGCAGTATGACTGCGAACGACAGCGGGTCTTATATGAATAGTGCCGGTAGAACCGGGCTTGCCGTAACTCGGGTAGGGAGGATTCTTCGTTTTACGAGAATTGATGAATTGCCACAATTGTGGAGCGTGCTCAAAGGTGAACAGTCCCTAATTGGTCCGCGTCCTGAATTACCGGCACTCGTCGCCATATATCAAAAAGAAATCCCGTATTATAATACTCGGCATCTTATCAAGCCGGGACTTTCCGGCTGGGCGCAAATATATCATCGGGCGCATCCGCATCATACGGTTGCCGTCCTCGATACACGCGACAAGCTTTCATATGATTTGTATTATGTGAAAAATCGTTCGTTAACTCTTGATATTAAGATTGCGCTTCAAACTATAAAATCAATTTTGTCGAAGCAAGGGATTTAGGAGTTTTCGGGATGTTGGACATCACGGAAAGTTGCATTCTTCTCTAAAGTAAGTACAATACTTCACATGTTCAAACATCGGGCAAAGGCCGTCTACCTGCTCTTAATAGCTATCATAATCGGATATTTTAGTTATGCCACGCAATTCCCGGATAACTGGCTTGGATTTCACCCGTTTCGCCTAGGACTCGATCTCTCGGGTGGCTCGCATTTGGTTTACAAAGCTGATGTGTCAAAATTAGCTTCGGGCGATATTAGTACTTCAATGAATGCTCTCCGAGATGTTGTTGAGCGCCGCGTTAATATTTTTGGCGTCAGTGAGCCATTGGTGCAGACACAAGAAAACGCGGCTTTGAGCGATAAAGAGAACGCTTACAGATTGATTGTTGAATTGCCAGGGGTAACAGATGTGCAAGAAGCGTCTAGAAGTATTGGTGCGACACCTATTCTAGAATTTAAGCTTGTTACCGCGGCACAGATGAAATCTTTTCAAGCTTCCAGTACCCAATCAACTATTGGCACGACAACAGCCGAACAGGATGCGGCATATTTGGCGATGTTCAAACCAACAGGTCTAACCGGCCGTATGGTCGCTCGTGCCACTCTACAGTTTAATCAGACTACAAACCAACCAGCAGTTGGCTTGAATTTTACTAGCGAAGGTCGTGACTTATTCGCGAAAATAACCAAGGAGCATATTGGAGACTATATTGGTATTTTCTTGGATGGCAAGCCAATATCCGTTCCAGTTGTTCGTGATGCTATTCTTGATGGAAAAGCTGAAATCAGTGGTGGCTTTACGAATGATAATAATGAAGCGAGTAAGCTAGTCCGTGATTTGAATTATGGCGCCTTACCAGTTCCCATAACTCTTATCTCCACGCAAACTATCGGCCCATCACTCGGCGCGGTGGCTGTTAATGGAGGAATTCGCGCAGGTATCATAGCTTTTATTCTCATAAGTATTTTTCTTATTGTTTGGTACCGTTTGCCGGGTTTTGTCGCTGTTGTGGCTCTTGGTATTTACACGGCGTTAATGCTTGCTCTTTTCAAGCTTATACCAGTTACGCTCACTGCCGCTGGTATTGCCGGCTTCATCATCACTATCGGCATGGCGGTTGACGCGAATATTCTCATTTTCGAAAGAATGAAAGAAGAATTGCATCGCGGTCGCGGTATTTGGGATGCCATGCATGAAGGTTTCGCGCGGGCGTGGACATCTATTCGCGATTCCAATATTTCCAGTATTATTACTGGCGTGATTCTATATTATTTCGGCAGTTCATCGGTTGTGACAGGTTTCGCGCTAGTGTTCATCGTCGGTGTTCTCGTAAGTATGTTCACGGCAATTACCGCTTCACGATTGTTCCTATACGCCGTTGCGCCACAAAGACAAACGAAATTATCGATGTTTCTTATTAGTAATGGGTTTCGTAAACTAAAAGTATAAATACCATGTGGGTTATAAATAATCGAAAACTCTTCTATATTTTCTCCGGGATTCTCATCCTTATCTCTTTTATGTCGCTTATTATTTGGGGTTTGAAGCCCGGGGTTGATTTTACTGGAGGTACTTTGATTGAAGTCGCGTATCCTTCCGGACTTCCAGACCAAGCCAAGGTCGTTTTAGCACTTTCGACTATTGATTCTGCAGTTTCAGTACGCCAAAGCGGAGACAACGAATATATTGTTCGCATGAAGGCCATTAACGAGAATGAACACGCGGTCGTAACGAAAGCGCTTTCACTCGACGGTTCCGCAAGCCCAGTCGAGAAGACTTTTGACTCTATTGGACCGATTCTCGGCGCGGAAGCGTTGCGTAAATCATACATTTCAATATTTCTAGTTATCCTTGGGATCGTCCTCTACATTACTTTCGCTTTCAGAAAAGTTTCCCAGCCGGTATCTTCATGGAAATATGGCTTAGTCGCGGTTATAGCCCTCATTCATGATGTCATAATTCCAACAGGTCTTTTTTCTATTCTTGGACACTTTGCCAGTTATGAAGTAGATACGCTTTTTATTACGGCGCTTCTAGTGATTCTCGGGTTCTCCGTACACGATACTATTGTAGTTTTTGATCGCGTGCGCGAAAACTTGAAGAATGCAAATACCAATAAACCTTTTGGAGAAATCGTCGGGGAGAGTATTAGTCAAACTTTCACCCGTTCTATCAATACATCGCTTACGACACTCATTGCTCTTGTAGTACTGTATTTCGTAGGTGGAGCAACTACTCAACATTTTACCTTGGCGCTCATTGTAGGCATTGCCGTTGGGACATACTCATCGATATTTATCGGGTCACCATTGCTGGTGACGATTGAGAGGTGGAAAAATAATAAATAAAAGTTATGAATTCGTCATAATCGGTGGTCCAAAGAAAATAACAAATCGAATACTGCCTTTTTTTAAGACTATTTTAGGAGCCGAATCGAAATATTTTCAGACTGATAGCACGACTGCTGAATTGGTGAAATACATAGAGGATTCTTTTCTGGCGACGAAGGTTACCTTTTGCAATGAGTTCTTTCCAAAATTACTAAAAGCGGTTCTATCAAATAACGAGGATATTCGTTCTGAATGATTAAAAAGAGATAATATTTGAGGTTGTAAATTGAATCCCCAAACAAATATTGAGATGGTCACAAATTGTGACCAGTTGTTGTTGTCTGCTATAATACCGCCCATGTCGGAAATACATTTGAATAATAATTCAGTAATTGTTCCAGTCGGATTAATCTCTGAAAGGATTTTCCTAATTCGTGGAATTAAAGTAATGTTGGATGCTGACTTGGCTGAAATTTACGGTGTACCAACAATGCGATTAAATGAGCAAGTTAAACGTAATCGAGATAGATTCCCATCTGATTTTATGTTTCAACTAACAAAAGAGGAAGCTGGATGTTTGATATCGCAAATTGCGATATCAAAAAATGGGCGAGGTGGTCGCCGTAATTTACCTTATGCTTTCACCGAACATGGCGTCTCAATGCTTTCGTCGGTGCTCAATAGTAAACGCGCTGTTCAGATAAATATACTTATTATTCGTGCTTTCATTAGAATTCGTGAGATATTGGCTTCGAACAAGGAATTATCATACAAGATTGAGGAATTAGAAAGAGAACAGAAGTTGCAAAATAAGCATATAAATACCATTTATTCCATTCTGGGGAAATTCTTGGAAGAACCAACAAAATCAAAAGGACCTATCGGTTTTACTCGCGAGTGATACTTCCAAAATCACATCTTAAATTATAAGCAATTCTAAAGAAATAAGAGATAATAGATGTGCTATGATTAAGGCATACTTATCAATTAATCATTATTACCATGATTTTCCTTGAAATTATTGCCATAATAGTTATCGCCATAATTATCTCAAATCAAAATTCTCGCATTACCAAGCTGGAAA
>CAYHQT010000027.1:0-7591 GCA_964358975.1 uncultured Candidatus Saccharibacteria bacterium
TTTGATCTGCGTGATGACCACGCCGTTATCCCGATCTGGTTGTGGAAATAGGTCGCCTTGAGCACTACTGCCAAATCCACCCCAATCACCGGCGACTTCAACAGAGACGGTATAGTCAACTCCATTGACCTTTCTCTAATGATCACCGCATGGAATACAAACAACGCCACTTACGACCTTAACAGAGATGGTAGAGTGAACTCCCTGGACTATGTGGTCATGGTGCGGAATTGGGCGGTGTAGGGTATGATTACCTGTTTATACATATAAATATATGATATATTGTTGTTATGAAAGGACCGCTTATTATAGCATTCGGGTCACAGGTTAATGGTAGGGCTACTGAAATGTCCGATTTTGACTTTGGCGTACTCGGAGAAAAGCCACTTTCACTTTCCGAGCATACAGATTTGTCTGGTTACATATCGACGAAATTAGATATTAATGAAGACAAAATCGATCTTGTTGATCTTTATACCACTTCTCCAATGTTAAAATTTGAAGTTGCGCGAATGGGGAAGCTTATAGAAGGCAGAACTTTTGATTTTATCAGATTCAAAGTCCGCGCTTTCAAAGAGTATGTAGATACCGCCAAGTTTCGTCGTCTACGCGAGAAGATAATGATGAAAAAATATGCTTAATAATCTCATTCTTAAAAAGCTTGAACAGATGTCTATATTGCTCGGAGAATTACAAGAACTTCTCGGAGTTTCTTTTTCTGAGTTCAAGTCAACATTCAGAAATATTCGTTCCGCGGAACGGAATTTCCAACTTATCGTAGAACTTGCGAGCGATATAAACGCGCAGATTATCGCGAATATCGGCGCACAAACTCCGGATACCTACAAAGAATCATTCAAGAGAATGGCTGAACTGAAGATACTCGATGAAAAGTCCTTACCCCAATTCATAAAAAGTTCAAATCTTAGAAATATCTTGATTCATGAATATGATTTTGACGAGGATAATTATATTTTCTACAAATCCGCGAAGGAATTTATTCCGTTGTATGGGGAATATATCCGATTGATTCAAAGATATATAAAATCACCTACTACGGCCCCGCTGTCAAATCCGCTCTGATCAAATTCCAGCAATATTACAGGGCTGAAAATGATTTCAGATAATCTCAAGGCAAATTGAAGACCGACTCTATCTTTATGCTGAATAATTATATGTCGGTATTATATGGTGATGGTAAGGAATTGGACGATGTAGGGTATAGTTTTTAGAAATATTGAGGTGGTTATTTTCGGGTTATCCACTTGCACTCGATTACTCAGTCTGGTAAATTAGCAATATGGCTAAGTTGGTAAATTGGCATAAATTTGAGGCAGAGATGAAAGAAAAAAGACTTCTACTTTTTTCTTCTTCTGAAGTGCGAAAAGTATTTCCGATCTCTCCCGTGGCATCTTCTTTTTTATTATATAGATATACCAAGAAAGGATTCATTTTGCGAGTAAAACGCGGACTTTACGCTTTTCCCGACGCTCTGCCACCGGAAGTCTATATTGCCAATAAGTTATGTGATCCATCTTATGTGTCTCTCCAATTTGCTTTGTCATATTACGGTATCATTCCTGAAACAGTTTATGAAATAACCTCGATCACTCCGAAGACTACTCGTCACTATAATACTCTTGGTAAAACATTTTCCTACCGTCGCATAACCAAAAGCGCTTTTGTCGGATATTCTATAAAGAAACAAAAAGATTTCGGATTCAAAATCGCTGATCCAGAAAAGGCGTTTGTTGACACTCTGTATTTCCAACTTGCGGACAAAGCTGGCTCGATGGACCGTTTCAATAAGAGAAAGATTGACTTGGACAAGGCAGTTACTTACGCGAATCTCTTCAAGAATCCCAAGCTTATAAGTCTCGTAAAACAAACATTGAAATGATTTCCTTGGAAAATTTGCAAAAATTGGCCAAACAATATCGAATGAGTCTTTTTCCGGCGGTTACGCGCGAGTATTTCCAGCATGTTTTTATGGAACAACTCTACAAGATACCCGAAGCCGATAATCTTCTATTCAAAGGAGGCACGGCACTGCGCATAGTATACGGCAGTCCCCGATTTTCCGAAGATCTTGATTTTTCCTTGTATGGCGTTGAACCGCATGTCATTAATAGTTTTGTAGAAGATATCTTCGTCAAGATCCTTGACGAGATCAGTCGGTCTGGCATCAATGTGGAGATTGGCAAGAATACCAATCCTACTACCGACGGATATTTCGCGACAGCCGTATTCCAAATATTTGATTTTGAGCCCGTCAATGTCGAGCTTAATATATCTTCACGTGCTACCAAAGAGAAGATCCGTGGAGAAGTTGACAGTATCACTAGCGATTTTGTTCCGACCTATTCGGTTGTACATTTGCCGCAATTGAAAATGGTGGAAGAGAAAGTATTCGGAGCATTGCGAGAACGCAAGAAGCCTAGAGATTATTATGATCTGTATTTTATTATGCGTCACAATATGCTTTCAGCTGAACAGAAAAATCGATTGGCTAAAGTGCGGGAAGAAATTATCAAGGAAGCCGATCACATTGATTTTTCAAAGGAACTGGGAGCGTTTCTGCCGGCTGATCAGCGAAATCTGGTTCGAGACTTCGGAAAGACCTTGGGTGCCGAAATGAGACGCCAATTGTGATGTTTGAAACTAATATTTATCACCATTTACGACCTCAATCACGACAGTATTGTAAACTCTCTGGACTATGTGGTCATGGTGCGGAATTGGACGATATAGGGTATAATTGTTGGTAATATCAACAGTAAAAAAATATAAAAATATGATTCCAACATTACAACAAGTGGTATCTACTCTCACAGCCATATTCCTTACCTTTCAAGCGACTTTCACTGGACTTCCAGTAAGTAGTCAATTAGCGCAAATCGCGCGGACAGCGACTTTGACTCTTTCACCTTCCGCCACCTCAGTTTCAGTCAATAATACCTTTACCGCGAATATAATCATTAATACCGACGGTCAAGGAGTTTATGGAGTGGATATCAATCGCCTTCGCTTCAATCCGAGTATTTTACAGGTAGTTGACACCGACGCGGGAACCGCCGGAGTCCAAATTACCGCCGGGTCGCTCATGCCAATGGTGGTAATGAATGCCATTGACAACAGCGGCGGCTCGATACAATTTTCGGCGCTTGCCAATCCCGGCTCTACTTATAGCGGTTTGGGTACTTTGGCTACCGTTACTTTCCGCGCCGTGTCGGCGGGGACTTCCAATGTGACATTTGACTTCACTTTAGGCAGCGGTATTGATACCAATGTCGCCGGTCTTGGAGGCGACTTACTCGCTTCCGTCGGAAATGCATCATATGCTGGCACCGTCACGACCCTATCCTCTCTTTCAGTACAGAGGAGAATAGTGATAATTCCGGAAGGCACGCCAACAAATCAAAGAAATATGTCCGGAACAGTAGAATTTCTTAATCCGTCAAATGGTTTGAAAGTATTTCAAGCCAGCTTCACCGCCGATTCCTCGGGGCAATATGTCATGGATGTGCCGGCGGGACTTTTGTCCACGGTTAATTTCCGTCCGGTAATTTCCGGCTATCTCTCCAGGACGCTTTCCAACATAGATTTGAGAAATACTTCAGTTCTTGACGCCAATTTCCTGACACTACCGGCTGGTGATTTCAACAGTGACCAGCTGATCAATACTTTGGACTTCTCTTATATGAACGGCAAATGGGGCACGAATGACCCGCTTTCCGATATTAACAGAGACGGCATCGTGAACTCCCTCGACTTCGCCTACGTTTCCAACAATTGGCTATTGGCAGGGAATTGATAAAGGTGTAGAATTAAGAGATAAAAATTATAAACTCTATAATAAAAAAATGAAAAAAATAATCGTAGCCGTAGTTCTATTATTACCAATCGTCACCTCCGCCGCCACTTTAAGCATTTCACCAAATTCACGGAGCATTAACGCTGGAGATACATTTTCGGTTACGGTGAATTTGGACACGCAGGGCGCGTCAATTGACGGGATTGATTTACGGTATCTCAATTACAATCCCTCCATTCTTCAATTGCAGGACGGGAATAGCTCCGTCGCTGGAGTCCAGATTGCCCCTGGTAATCTGATGCCCATGACTTTAGCCAATAGCGTGGATACGAGTCTCGGCAAAATCACGTTTTCTCAAGTGGCCGCCCTAGGCAATAAATACAAAGGATCCGGTATTCTAGCTACTCTCACTTTCAAAGCCCTGTCCGGTGGCACTGCCAATCTTACTTTTAATTATACCTCCGGCAATACCACCGATTCGAATGTCGCTTCCGGTGGTACGGATATTCTCTCGGCGGTTATTAACGGTTCATATAATGTAACAGGTAGCGCCTCATCTGTTGGTACTTTCACTCCCTATGTTCCTCAAAAGACTACCACTCCTGTTCCTACTATTCAGCCCACCAAAACCCCCACAAATCTATCAACCGTCACGAAAATTACTCGTAATTTGAAGTTAAATGACCAAGGGCAGGATGTTTTATTGCTCCAAAAAACTTTGAATTCTTTAGGTTATCAAATAGCGGCGACTGGTTCGGGCTCTCCCGGCCATGAGACTATATTATTTGGCGCTTCCACCAAAGAAGCGCTTATCAAATATCAGACTGATAGAGTAAATAGTAGCGGTCTTAATCCAACCGGTGTTCTCGACAATGCCACACTCTTTCTAATCAACAGCGATACCGCGAAGTTGTTAGCGGCGAAAGAAAAAGCGGCAACTTCCACCGCGGTTGAAAGCACGCCCAATCCAACAGCAAGCAATCCCGTCATTTCTTTCTTCATGCGTATATTTAACGCGTTTATGACTGTTGTTGACAAAGTTTCGCTTCGGGTATCGAAGATTTTTGCGTGGTAGAAAAGGTCGGACCTTCTGAAAGGGAAAGTGCTATCTCTTTTCTGGAGGAATATTTGAGCTTTGGCGGATGCGTGCACTTCGGGAATTCGGGATGTCCGACATCCCGGAAATGTTCTATAATATAGAGCATGAAGTCAAAAGGTTTTACGCTTATCGAGCTCCTCGTCGTCATTTCAATCATAAGTATGCTCTCTTCTGTCGTTCTCGTCGCGCTCAATGCCACACGGCAAAAAGGAATTATCGCCACCGCTTTGACTTTCGACCAGCACAATTATAGCGTCTATTTTCTCGACACTTCGGCCGCTTGGGATTTCGATGGGGATGTGGGACTGGTAGCGCGCGACCAGAGCGGGAATGGGAATAATCTTACTTTGTCTGGTGGTGCGACTTTGGTTACCGATACGCCGTCTGGTTATGGTAAGGCGCTAAGTATTCCTACGAATGATGGTGCTTCCGCTGCTCGTACCACCATTTCTTCACTAAACAAACCCCCTACAGATGGTTTCACTATTTCTTTATGGTTCAAATTTCCTGGGAACATTGGTACTGGTACGTTTGTTCCTATTATTGCTAATGCTTCGGGATATCCACAGGTTTCAGGTTTTAATACAAATGGCACTTGGGCTTTTGCAGCTCAAAACGGAAATATTCTTTATTTTAAATATTTTTGGACAGGTCATAAAGTTGTAATAGGTCCAACTGTAAATATGAAGCAATGGTATCAGGCCACGATTATTTGTGATAAATCAATTAACCGACTTACTTTATATGTTAACGCTGTTAAAATCACTCCTTCCGTAGATGTTGGGGTAACAAGTAATTGTTTTTTCAATAATACTGATGCCATTTACTTTGGTTATCCTCGAGACTCTGGGAATGCCGTATATAGTGTTGACAACATCCGCATCTACAGCAAAGCCCTGCCACTTTCGGCAATAGAGAAAATATACGCGGTCGAATCGGAGAAATTCAAGGCGCTGGCTGGGAAGTAATTTCGGGATGTCGGACATCCCGATTTGTTTTTTATGACCCCATATGTTAGATTGTATTCGTGTAAGTTTCTCGTCACTTACGCTTTAGCAGTATGAACGAGAGTACCGCTAACGCGGAGATAAAATAATGTCGAAAAGACTTTTCGTGGGTTCGATTGCTTGGGGCACCACCAATGATGGGCTCAAGAAGCATTTCGAACAAGCAGGCGCCGTTGAGGACGCCTCCGTCCTCATGGACAAGATGACCGGCCGCTCACGCGGATTCGGATTCGTCACCATGGCGGATGATGCCGAAGCTGATGCTGCCGTCACAAAATTGAACGGCAGTGAGCTCGACGGGCGCAAAATCGTCGTTTCCGAGGCTCGTCCTCGTGAGGAACGCTCAATGTAAGTTGAGGCGCGGGCTTCAAGAAAACATCCTAATTCATATTGGGGTGTTTTCTTTTTACGAACAGGAAAGCATTCCACTCCTCGGAACGCGGAAAATTTCCTGCAGGAAATTTTCCTAATCCTCGCCGATTTTCTGCTGAAAATCGTCTGCGGACATTCCTCGGAATGGAATGCTTTCCTGTTCGTAAAAATCACTAAAAAGTTAATTAATATTCCGCCACCAATCCGACAGTGGCGCTTTCTCGATAATTTCAAGGGCGCGGTCTATCGAATCCGTAATCTCAAAGATTTCCAAGTCTTTTGAATCAACCGTCTTGTATTTTTCGCACATATACGCGGAAACGAATTGCTTGAATCCATTCCAGAAATCTGAACCAAAAAGAACTATCGGCACGCGCGGAATCTTGCCGGTTTGAATTAAGGTCAAGATACTGAATAATTCATCAAAGGTGCCGAAACCGCCGGGAAAGAAAACATACGCTTCGGCGGCGAATGTGAGCATTGTTTTTCTGGTGAAAAAATAACTGAATTTTATCGAATGAGTAACATACGGATTCGTTGAGCGTTCATGCGGTAAGCTGACATTGAGTCCGATCGAAACCCCTTTCACTTCATAGGCGCCTTTATTCGCCGCCTCCATTGTTCCCGGTCCGCCACCGGTGATAACGGCATATTTCAGTTTAGTCGCGATACGGGAAGCGAGTTCCGTGGCTTTTTTATAGTTTTCATTATCCGGTTTTACCAATGATGAACCAAAAATAGTGACGGATTTCGGATATTGTTTCAAGAATTCGAAACCATCGCGAAATTCCGCGTTGATATGCTCAAGATGTCCGGCGATATCGGTTTCGTGAATGTCTCGCCGCGTGATTGGATTTTCATTGTCGCTCATAGAGTTTTAGTATACCATACATAGGTCCGACCTATGTATAAAATTCAAGCAAAAATACCGAAGAGTTTGGGGCGCGCTGGGACTATCGAAACGCCACACGGTATTATCGAGACGCCGGCTTTTATTCCAGTCGCGACAAAAGCGACGGTGAAGTCGCTGTTACCTGAATCCGTCCGTGATACTGTGATGGCGCAAGCGGTTCTCGCCAATACTTATCATCTATATTTACAGCCCGGCGAAAAAATTGTGAAGAAAGCCGGAGGTTTGGGTAAGTTCATGAATTGGTCGGGTCCCACATTTACCGATTCCGGCGGGTTCCAGGCATTCTCGCTCGGTGCCGCCTGGGGCAAGGGGATAGGGAAGTTAGCGAATATCGCCCCGCCGCTTCTGGCGGGAGGAGCTCTCCCTCGCTCGTCGCTTCGCTCCTC
>CAYHQT010000028.1:0-6997 GCA_964358975.1 uncultured Candidatus Saccharibacteria bacterium
AAAAGATAGCGGTTTCATGCAATATTCCGACAGAAAGAGTCATTTCCGCGCCGGACATTAAGAGTATTTACGATGTGCCGGTCAATTTCGAAAAGGACCATCTCGGGGAAATTCTTTTGAAGGCTTTGAATTTACCGGTAGCAAAGCCAGACCATACATTCAAGGCTTGGAAAAAGATGGCGGAGGGTATCAAAGACAATCATGAACGCGAGATTCATATCGGGGTTGTCGGCAAATATTTCAATACCGGTGATTTTATCCTTTCCGACGCTTATCTTTCCGTTATCGAAGCGATAAAGTTTTCCGCCTATGCCGTAAATGTAAAGCCGGTTATTCATACCGTGAACGCGCGGGATTTCGAAGGTGAACATGAAAGCGAAGGTGAAGCTTCTCCCTCCTCGGCGCGACGAAGTGTTTCCCTCCTGCCGCTTCGCTCGCGTCGGGAAACACTTGTCGCCGCCTCGACGGTCGAAACTTCACCTTCGAATGAATCTTCATCTACAAACGAGGCTTCAATTTATTCAACCCTCGACAGATTTGACGGAATCATCGTTCCTGGTGGATTTGGTGAATCTGGCATTGAAGGGAAACTCAATGTTATACGATATGCGCGGGAGAATAAAATACCGTATCTTGGCTTGTGTTATGGCATGCAACTTATGACGATTGAATTCGCCAGGAATGTTCTCGGATTGAAAAACGCCCATACGGCGGAAATAAACCCGAAATCGCCACATCTAATTATAGACATTATGCCGGACCAGAAGAAGAAAATAGCCGAAGGGAATTATGGAGGTTCGATGAGATTGGGTCAATATCCCGCGAAATTGGTGAAGGGTACAATTGCTTTTGAGGCATATTCGAAGCCGACAATTCATGAAAGGCATCGTCATCGCTATGAAGTCAATCCAAAATATATTGAAAGATTGGAAAAAGGTGGTCTAGTATTTTCGGGGAAGTCGCCTGATGGAATACTTATGGAAATAGCCGAGTTGCCGCGCGCGGGAACAAAAAATAGCCATCCATTCTTCCTCGGCACGCAATTTCATCCGGAATTCACAGCGAGACCGCTCGCGCCACATCCATTGTTCACGGAATTCATGAAAGTGGCGAAGAAACGATAGATAAAGGTCGAACTTTTTCTACTTCTTGCCAGTTAACGGAAATGTTTTCATGACTTTCCACGCCTTATCCTCGATTTTTTCTTTTTGAAAAATAGTTAAATTGTCAAAAATGATGTCGAACTGCGGAGCTGGCATGAGTCCTAAATATTTCCAAATATTATTGAATTGGTCCGGTTTCAAGAATCGCGCCAGAGACAAGTGAATATGCGGGTCGAGTTCTTGAGAATTAAGATTGACCCCCATGGCTCGCAATTTCGAAAGAACGCTTTTCATATATTCTTTCAATGATGAGGGAGGCTGTGGCGCGTCTAAAAATATTGTTCTTGTGCCGAAATGATTCCATTTTGATAGAGAAAGGGAAATTGCCGGCGCCTCCGTCACCATGGATATAACATCGTCAATCATCTCTATTTCATGTCTCTCGAAAGGCGCCTTTACCGTGATATGGGGCGCGACAATCGCCGACACATTTTCCACGCCGAATCTCTCTGCCAAATCGGCGCAAGTCGCTTTGTAATATTCCGCCGCTTCGCCACGAATCATATTGCCGATGAAATAACGCATATTGGAGGTATCCTAGCATATAGGCAGATAATAGCGCAATCAAAAAAGTTCTCGCCTACATTTGCGTATAGGCGAGATCAGGGGATGGATATCGGAGTCCATTCGAAGTAAATTGTGCGGTGCAGATACCGTTCGGTATATTTACTCCTATACAGTTCTGGAGGAATAAGGCAAACGAAATGATATCTGTGATAAACATCAATGAGTCCCGAATACCAGTCCGAAGACTCACATTTCATGATTTCCAGACCGTTGTACGATAGTTTGTATCCAGAATTTTTTGGGAAGCCGAGTTCTTCGCGCAATCCTCGCCTAGCGGTTGTTATAGGACTTTCATTTCTGCGAATTTTCTCGCCAAGACTACCGTTGAATGAAGTGCGCCTTTTTATTTCGCTTACCTTGCCGTCTATAATGAACTCTTGGCGATCTTCACGCAATTCCAGCCACTGACCGTTCAGTTTGAATCGAACAGTGACAACTGCCACGCGAACATGCAGTATTAGTTTGCTACTCCCGGCTTCCAGTCGCGTTTCGCCCAATTTGATCGAATTAACGAGGTCGCCTAACCCTTTTCTGGACCCGCGCCCCCAATCTTTCCACGGTATTCGGTGTTTGTCGAGCAGATAGATTATCTCTTCTCTGCCGAGCACCCCATTTTTGAGATAATACCTATTTTTTATAAGTACCTCCTTTCTTTGTTTTGGAACTCAAATTTCTAGTTGTTTTATAACTCTTTTTGCGGTATTCTGCAAGGGTTAGTTGAGTGTGAGTTATATTTTGCGGGGTCTGCTAAAGGTAGGCATACGGTCTCTGAAACCGTCAATCTTGGTTCGATTCCAAGCCCCGCAGCAATTTCGCAGAAAGTGAAAACAGGCCAGGATTATATCAACTACTCGTGATATAACTGTCCTCTTTTCCTGTCTGGGTGTAGAATCAGTTCATGAAAAGACTGAATTCCCAAATCGTCATATATAAAGACAAAAACGGAAACATTAAGATTGATGTCCGTTTTGACGGCGACACGGTATGGCTGACCCAAGATACCATCGCGACCCTCTATGACAAAGGCCGTTCAACCGTGACCGAGCATATCCAAAATGTCTTTCAGGAAGGCGAGTTGGATGAAAAAGTGGTATGTCGGGAATTCCGACGAACCACTGCGCACGGTGCAATAAAGGGGAAAACTCAAGAAACTACCGTAAAATACTACAACCTAGACCTTATCATTGCCGTGGGCTACAGAGTTAAGTCTTCGCAAGGCACAGCTTTCCGTAAATGGGCAACGGAGCGACTTTCAGAATATGTCGTCAAAGGATTCGTGATAGATAGCGAAAGGCTCAAAAATCCAGACCTGCCATTCGATTACTTTGAGGAACTTGAGCAGACCATCGCTGATATTCGGAGCAGTGAAAAGAGATTCTATCGAAAGATCACCGACATTTACGCGACAAGCGTAGATTATGACCCAACCAACGACCAGAGTCTTTTGTTTTTCAAAACAGTGCAGAACAAAGTCCACTATGCGGTTACGGGGAATACTGCGGCAGAAATTGTCGTTGAAAGGATTGATAGTGGTAAAAAGAATTTAGGGCTTACTAATTTCAGAGGGGCAAAACCGACAAAGGAGGAAGTGGTAATTGCGAAAAATTATTACAATAAGGAGGAATTAACCCAACTCAATGCTTTGGTGGAACAGTATCTAATATTTGCAACTGAACAAGCTCGCCGGAGAGTACCGATGATGATGAAGGATTGGATAGAGAAGTTACATGGATTTCTGACTATCAATGATAGAAATATCTTGAAAGACGCAGGTAAAATATCTCATGAATTGATGAAAGAAATTGCCGAGAAAAAGTTTGAGGAATATAAGCAAATCGAAGCAAAACAGGATGTTGATTTCGATGAAGTGGCATTGAAAGCGATTGAGGGTGCGAAAAATAGAAGGTTACATTCAAAAAATAGAAAGAAGAATTTATAATCAGCCATACATTAATCCTATGCCTCCATCCTACACTTTAGAAGAAATCAGATTCGCCACAGACCCGCAGACATTCGAAAAAGCAGTGGGCTTATACGAGAGCGGAAAGGTTACTAAATTCAAGGAGGGGATAAGAAGCTATTCGGCTGTCGTCATCGGTTCAAAACCATACAATGTTTCAGGCGAAGCTCGAAGGTTTGACTATGGAAACTGCGATTGCTATCTAGGTCAAAATGATGAATGATGAATTATGTAAACATTTGGTAGCTTTGGCTATTTACGCGGTAATGAGAGGTAAAAAATTGTGCCCGGAGGATAAAGAAATAGTAACCGGACCGGAATGTAGCCAGAAGCTTGGTGAGTTGACCAAAGAAGATTTGTCTTCAGTTAAAAATTCAATCACTGGAGCGATAAGATACATAAAAGCCTATAGTGGCCCATCTCGCACTTGGTTTGCTTATCAAAACTCCTTGGATGAAGGGTGTAACAGGCTATCTAAAATAGTCTCTGATTTGCCGATAAGTAAGCAGACGACAAAATTACTCATTGATCTTCTTTTACGGTTAGATGAAAGACTTTGCCGAGGAGGAGTGGATGATTTCCAATGGCACAGTCGGTGGATTCGTAGAGGGGGTCGTGGAGATGCTCAAAGAATACGCTAGGCTGGATCCTTCATGTATAAAAGTCTTCAAGAATCTTATAGGTAAAGAGACATGTTTCGGCTGGGAGGCGCCGCTTGTTAAAATGTTTGATGAGATTGAATAAACTACAGCTACATCGTCAAAGCACTATTAAAATGATAGCATAAACTATTATGAAAATCGTTGCTATTGGAGGCGGAGAAATCGGTAGACCAGGGTTTCCCGTCGAAACAAGCAAAATAGACAAGGAAATCATTCGATTGACGGGAAAGTCAAAGCCGAAGTAGTGGTAACGCATGGATTTTTTCTACGCACATTGATTGCGAGGATACTTATTGGCGACTTTTTGTCTGGCGAAGCATTTTTCAAATTTCAAAAGAGTGCATCTATGGAAAATACGGGTATTACGGTCATACGCTATCAATCAAGTTTTGAACAAACAGATAGTTGGCGTCTATGGATCTATAACGACCACGCTCATTTAGGATAAGGCAGGAATGAGTAACGGCTTAAATCCGTTTGTATAACATCTTGGTTCGCGATTAGTCTCGTTTTTCTATGGACTGATTTGAGGAAATCATAGCTATCCATTCCTTATTCCGGCAAATTCACGGCCAGATTCTTGTGTTGGTCCTTGCCTTCGGCGTAGAGCTTTTCAATTTGGGCAGTAGCGAGAGATTCTGTATATACGCGTACTTCGTCAAGGGTGCAATCGCAACCATAACTATCAGTATTACTATAATTGCCAACATATAAATAATTTGTTGAAGGCGCATTAGCTAAAGCATTCGATTGAGTTATCACTTGTTTGCCATCTACGAAAAGAGTGATTGTCTTTGTGTTCTTTGAGTAAGTAGCTGCAACAAAATACCATTTTTTAAGACTTTTTGCAGAAGGATCTAATAGTTCCCACATGCCCCATGATGGATTATACACAGCCGGATTTCCAGAGAATCCTGGGTTATTTACATTATCATTTATCCAAGATAGTGTAAATTTTCCAATAGATGAGAATGAGAGAAACGGAATCATGCCTAATGCCAAGAATGTTCTATTGCCTCCGAATCCCGTATTCTGATACACCCAAGTAGCCAGCGTCCAACTTCCTCCTTGTTGTACGATTATATTTTTAACATTACCAGAAGAAATTGCATATTGATTGCTCAAGGCTGTAAATGACAGGCCGTTTCCACGTATTCCATTTGTCCATGAGGGTGAATTCACCAACTGCAGATAATTATTATTCGACGACAGATCCTTTGAAGTAATCGCGGATCCTCCTTCATCCAAATCATATATCACCGCGGCATTTGCGCCAAAATTCTGATACAGATTGCTGGAGAAAAGCGTGGCCGCGCCGAGACGGCCTTTTTCACGCGCGCTTTGGAGGGCGACAAGGACCACGGAAGAGAGCATGCCGATAATGGAGATAACTACTAATAATTCTATAAGCGTAAATCCTTTGGAGCTGGATATTTTGGATTTTTCCGTAAGCATAATACACCTATATTATAAGGTAATCTTGCGGGATAAACAAGAATTGGATATGTGTATAACTAAATCGTTGGTGCGCCGTCTGGGACAAAGTCGGAACCTTTTTGGCGTTAAATATAGCTAATTGACCATTATCCCCTAGATTATGGTGAGTTTCAAACCCAACCCAGAAGTAATTTTCTGGAGAAAAGAAAGGGTAGGATTTGTTCTACCGGATTCAAAACGAGCAAGGGCTGATTGGGTAATACCCAGCTTTGAAGCCAGTTGTTTCTGGGTGAGTTTCTTTTGGATCCGAGCTTCTATAAGTGCATCATGAATTTTGAATTCCACTTCAAGGCTATCATAAGTCTTCTTATTTTCCGGATCTTCAAGAAATTCCTCCATGGATTGTTTAAATGTTTTCATGGTTATTAATATAGCATATATGGTATATTAAGCAAGTCTCATAACTTCTTGTTGGATTTGTTTTGCATAACTAATATCCCTAAGGCTAATTTTCCAAGCTTTTTTGATAAAACCATGAACAATATATGCTTTATTATTATGGAATACATATAAGATTCTTATCTGATTTTTACCGAGAGTTCTAAGTTCAAATAATCCCTTACCCAGACTTTTAGAATCTGGCATCCCTAATAAATGGCCAAATTTTTCAAGGGCCTTTATTGTTTTCCTCACACGAGAAGATGTAATTCTATCAAGACCATTGATGAAGGCATCGACTTTTTCATTCCAAAAAATTATTTCCATGTCTGCATGATACATTACACACATAATAAAAAGCAAAGGCAGTGTTTCTAATTGCTCCTGCCACAAAAACCTTTGGTGCCCGGGGTGGGAATCTTCCCCTACGGGGACTGTATAGGTCTCACATTTTCTCGGAGTAAGCTCCTCGAAAATATGTTCGACCTTTTCGATTCCCACCCGCGAGCCTCACAAGCGGCTCGCTCCCGAGCCACTCAAAAATCCGCAGAAGCGGATTTTTTCGTGTGCCCGGGGTGGGAATCGAACCCACATGACCTTGCGGTCGGCAAATTTTAAGTCTGCTGCGGCTACCAATTACGCCACCCGGGCAAATTCGGCACGAATTTGCCCTGAATGAAATGAAGGGCAAAATGTATCGACCAAGGTCACCTTCGCTCCTCACTTCGTTCGGAGCTACGGCGTACCGAGGGAGGCCACGGCGGGAATCG
>CAYHQT010000029.1:0-6615 GCA_964358975.1 uncultured Candidatus Saccharibacteria bacterium
GCGCAAGACATTCGCGCGGGAAATGGCGTCTGCTTCATAGACCCGCACGGTTCCGATGTCGTGGATATTCTGGCTTCTATACCACCCGAAAGATATGAGGACTTGGTTTATTTTGACCCGGCGTCCGTTGAGCGACCGATGGCCCTGAATATGCTCGAATATGACGAAAGATTTCCCGAGCAGAAAACTTTCGTCGTGAATGAAATGTTTTCTATTTTCCAGAAATTGTACGGGGCCGTGCCGGAATCTATGGGTCCAATATTCGAGCAATATTTTCGCAACGCCACAGGTCTTGTGATAGAAGACCCTGAATCGGGCTCTACCCTCTTAGATGTTTCGCGCGTTATGTCTAACAAAGCATTCCGTGATTTGAAAATATCCAAGTGCAAGAATCCAGTTATTGTCCAGTTTTGGAGAGAAATCGCCGAGAAAGCGGGAGGTGAAGCTTCTCTGGCGAATGTCGTGCCCTATATCACTTCCAAATTCGACGTATTTCTGGCGAATGAAATAATGCGACCTATTATCGCGCAAGAGAAATCTTCTTTCAATATGCGTGACATTATGGATAATAGGAAAATTCTTTTGGTCAATTTGTCGAAAGGAAGACTCGGCGACATAAACTCACATCTTATCGGTCTCATTCTCGTCGGCAAGATTCTAATGGCGGCGCTTTCGCGTGTTGATTCTTTCGGCAAGAATATGCCCGATTTCTTCTTGTATTTGGATGAATTCCAGAATATCACAACCGATTCAATTGCCACCATTCTATCCGAAGCGCGAAAATATCGCCTTGGATTGAGTATCGCTCATCAATTCATCGGACAGCTTGACGAGAAAATCAAGAACGCGGTCTTCGGCAATGTCGGCTCCATGGCAGTATATCGCGTTGGCGCGGAAGACGCCGAATTCTTCGAAAAACAGTTCACCCCGACATTTATGGCAAAAGATATTCAGAATCTCAACAATTTCAACGCGTATATTCGATTGCTCGCAAATGGTAAACCGGTAAAGCCGTTTAATATTCAAGTTTTACCGAGCGCGAAGGGGAATATGGAGCAAGTTGATAAGTTGAAGGAACTTTCATCTTTGAAATTTGGTAGACCGAGAGCGGAAGTGGAGGCGGAGATTATGAAGAAGTATGAGAAAAAAGAAGCAGTTGTTTAATTATTTATTTTATAATAAATCTTATTGATTATGACTCCGCAAACATTCATTTTTATCGGGCGGTCTGGCTGTGGCAAGGGCACGCAAGTTGAGCTTCTCATGAAAGTTTTGGAAAAGAAGGAACCTTCCATTGATATTTTGTATATACAAACAGGTCAAGAGTTTCGTGAATTCATTAAAGGAAATACTTTAACACAAAAGAAAGCGAAAGAAACATATGATGTTGGCGGGCTCATGCCGGAATTCTTGGCGGTAAATATGTGGTTGAAACCGCTTATTGAAAGATATAAAGGCAATCAACATATTATTTTTGACGGTACGCCGAGAAAATTACACGAAGCAGGAGTACTGGATTCCGTATTTGATTATTATAATTTCGGTAAGCCATGTGTCATAAACATCGAGATAAGCGCCGAAGAAGCATTGAAAAGACTCCTTCTCCGTAAGCGTCTGGATGATAATGAAGACGATATAAAGAAACGTTTGGGGTGGTATGAAACGGATGTGTTGCCAACAATCGAATATTATCGGAATGGCCACCGATATAATTTCCTAGAAATAAATGGTGAACGAACGATTGAAGAGATCCATAACGATATTGTGAAAAAGTTAGGTTTGGTGTAATGTCTTGTCATTCCCGCGAAAGCGGGAATCTAGGGTCTACACTGGTTTCCCACTTTCGTGGGAAAGACAAAGATAAATGACTACAATCAAAACAAAAGAAGATATTTCAATACTCCGCGAAGGGGGCAAACGCCACGCGATTATTCTTCGTGAACTCGCGAATATGGTTCGTCCTGGAATTAGCGCTGTGGAATTAAACGATTACGCGAATAAATTGATAGCGGAAAATGGAGACGAAAGCGCTTTTTTGAATTATAAGCCGAAAGGAGCCAAGCGAGCCTATCCAGCTTCATTATGCGTTTCCGTAAATGACGAAGTAGTCCACGGTATTCCGAATGAGAGTGATAAAATCCTGAAAGAAGGTGATATCGTCACTTTGGATTTGGGCTTGAATCATAAGGGGCTATTTACCGATATGGCTATAACTGTGCCCGTCGGTAATATTCGTCCAGAATTGGAAAAATTACTGCGAATAACGAAAGAAGCGCTTATGGCTGGAATAAAGGCGGCAAAAGGCGGTAAAAAAATAGGCGATATCAGTGTCGCGATCCAGAAATTCGCTATTGCCAATGGTTATGGAATTGTTGAAGAATTGGCGGGGCATGGGGTCGGCTACAATGTTCATGAGGACCCGTTTGTTCCGAATTATGGTGAAGCTGGCAAGGGCGAGCTTTTGAAACCTGGAATGGTTATCGCTATTGAGCCAATGTTCAATCTCGGCACTAGGAAAGTCATTCTTGACGATGATGATTACACATATCGAACCGCCGATGGAAAACCAAGCGCGCATTTTGAGCATACCGTCCTCATCACGAAAGGACATGCGGAAATTTTGACGGCGTAATTCTCTCAGTAAGCCCAAACGCAGTATTCATTTCTTACAATCTGCGCATTTCGCGTTCCTAGATTTTATCTTAATTCTTTACTCTTTCCTCTCCTCACTCCTTCATTTCCAAAAAAATTATGTCCTCTCAGACATTCACGGATATAATTTTTCGGAAATGATAGTCGTTCGTCGCGCGAAATAAATACTCGATTGTAAGAAATGAATACTGCGTTTGGGCTTGCTTGTGTAATATCTTTGTCGTTATAATCAATCATATGAAAACACATTTCAAATACGAACGAACATTAGTGATTATTAAGCCCGATGGTATCCAGCGAAGCCTTATCGGAGAAGTACTGAAGCGTTATGAGCAAGTGGGGCTCAAATTGATAGGAATCAAAATGATAGTTCCAACCGCCGAACTTATAGAAAAACATTACACATTGGATCCGGAATGGCGCGTGAAGACTGGAATAAAGACGATAAAGGGTTATGTTGATAAAGGTTTGAAACCACCCCACGATGACCCTCTAAAAATTACCGCGATAATATTGAGTAATCTGGTGAATTATATGACCAAAGGTCCCGTGATAGCTATGGTTTGGCAGGGCGCGCACGCGGTGGAAATAGTGCGCAAGATAACAGGTGGGACGGAGCCACTCACTTCCGATGTCGGCACCATTCGCGGCGATTTTGTCATTGATTCGTATCGCATGAGTGACCCAGATGGGCGCGCGGTAAGGAATATTGTCCATGCTTCAGGTTCAGTAAAAGAAGCCGAAGACGAAATCGCTCATTGGTTCCGAAAAGAGGAAATTATGAATTACAAAATCATTGCGGAGCAAATACTCTATGATGTCAATCTAGACGGAATCCTAAAGCAGGAATAAAATATAGCCAGATTGCGAGAGTAAATCCCTATACCGTAAATTATGGGAGACCAATGAATGCTTGCATTCGAATTTGTCGGCACCTTGGTGTTCGATATGAGGTCACCCACCTGACTGTATCAGGTATGGTACTCTCGCGATCGACGAAAAACATCTTGCGGAAACGAGGTGTTTTTTGTTTGTTTTACTTTGTCATTTCTATGAAAGTTGGAATCTAGTGTATAATGAAACGCATGCGCGCATATTTTTACTCCTTTATAGTTCTTTGCCTAGTACTTGTAATGGATATTATCGGTTTGAACGGCCTTTATGTTCGCTTTCCGCCATATGATATTTTCATGCATATTTTGGGGGGTATAGGCATCGGACTTGCTCTTTGCGCGGCTGTCGCTTTGCATGGCGGTAATATTGTGCACAAATACCGCATTATCATAATCGGCGTTTTGATCACTGGTATTATTTGGGAATTATTTGAAATGTATTATGATATTACCGGCGAACCGCTTTGGTCAGCTTTATATTATATAGATACGGTGAAAGATTTAATCGATGATATTATAGGCGGGGGTATCGCCGTTTATTTATGTCGAAAAAATCTCAATTAACTTTTTGCTCTGGTGTTGGCACCGTGACTGGCGCGAACTTTCTACTTGAATGTGATGCTAAATCAAAAATTCTTATTGATTGCGGTATGGTGCAAGGTGAACGATTCGATGAGGAAATGAATCGCGAACCTTTTCCATATGCTCCGGCTGACATTCAAGTACTGCTCATAACCCATGCACATCTGGACCATGTTGGTCGCATTCCAAAATTGGTGAAAGAAGGTTTTCGGGGAGTGATATATTCGACCCCACAGACAAAAGCGCTTGCCGAACTGGTCTTGAATGATGCCGCGAATATTCTAGCCCTCGAGGCAAAACAGAATGGGGTTGTGTCGCTTTACGACTTGAATGATGTTCAGGTGGTGTTTCCTTTATGGAAAACTATTGAATATCATGAAAGATTGGATATTACTCCGGATATTTCTATTTTTCTCAAAGACGCCGGGCATATTCTAGGTTCGGCGATGGTGGAGGTGACCGCCCCGCCGCTTGGGTGGGAGGAGTCTCTCGAGGAGGAGCGAAGCGACGAGCGAGGGAGAGCTCCTCCCGCCAGAAGCGGCGGGGCGAATAACATAAAAATACTCTTCACCGGTGACCTCGGTAATTCGCCGGCACCGCTTCTCCGGGATACGGAATCCGTCGGCGATATTGATTATTTGGTCATGGAAAGCGTTTATGGTGACCGCAACCATGAACCGAAGGAGCGGAGAGCCAGTGAATTGGAAAGAATAATAAAAGAGACAATCAATCGTGGTGGGACATTGATTATCCCGGCGTTCTCGATTGACCGCGCCCAACTCCTTTTGTATGAACTAAATAATATGGTTGAACAAAAAAGAATACCATCCGTGCCGATTTTCGTCGATTCTCCCATGGCAATCAAGGCAACGGAAATATACGCGGCAAATACGGAACTATTCAATGATCAAATAAAAAACCAGATCGCAAAAGGCGATAATATATTTGATTTTCCGAAACTAGAATTCACAATGTCACAGAATGAATCGCGCGATATTGAAAAAATGAAAGGCGCCAAGATAATTCTAGCCGGTTCGGGAATGTCAGTCGGCGGCAGGGTAATAGGCCATGAAGAATTCTATTTACCGGACGCGAAAAACACGATTTTATTAGTTGGGTATCAAACCATAGGTTCGCTCGGCAGACGGCTCGCCGAAGGAGCCAAGAAAGTGCATATTCATGATAGGAAAATACATGTCCGCGCGCGCATAGAAGCCTTATATGGCTATTCGGCGCATAAAGACAGTGACCATCTAGTCGAATTTATCTCTACCGCCACCAATCGATTAAAAAGAGTTTTTATTGCCATGGGCGAGCCGAAAGCATCTATGCATTTAGCGCAGAGGATAAATGAGGAATTGGGAATGAAGGCAGTGGTGCCGCAAGCGGGGGATATTGTTAGTTTGTGATTGAATGTAGGCATAATACCCACTGGTGGTTTAGCTCTTAAATAAAAAGACCTCGGAAAGATAGTTAGGACGGAAAACGGTCCGCTATTCTCTCCGAGGCTGGGGGTGTGATTTCTCACACCCGTAATCTTACCGAATTAAACGACTAGTTCGATCAGATCCGCCCGATGGCGCTTTTGAATAGTCTCCTATCGAAGGTGTTGAGACTAGCTAGCGAATGCTAACGATATCATTTTACCAAATTCACAACTTTTTGGAAAGTCTCTGGTTTGAATTCCGCGAGATTAGCCAGAGATTTGCGGTCGAGCGCAATACCTTTCTTTTTCGCTTCCCCCATCCATTTGCTATAGGTAAAACCCAGAGGTCGCAAGGCGGCGTTAATCTTCACATTCCAGAGTCGGCGAAAATCACCCTTCTTGTCCCGGCGGTGCGCGAAGGCGTACGCGCCGGCATGCGCGAGGGCATCGTTCGCCGCTCTCTCCGTCTTAGACCTGCGGAAACGAAAACCTTTTGCCGCTTTGAGGACACTGCGACGATTCTTCAGGGCATTGACTCCTTTTTTGACTCGAGACATGGCAGTTTATTAGAAATAGAAATTTCTACTTTTATATTAGGGTATTATTAAATATTCGCTAAAAATCGACTTTTTATCTTATTACTCATGTGGATCGTTTGCATGCGATGTTTGCTCATGGTCTTACTTCCGCTTTCTTTGGCGTTGAAATGATTTTGTCCCGTTTTGCGCGATAAAATCTTCCCCGTACGGGTAACCTTCAATCTTTTCGTGTATGATTTATTTGTTTTTATCATGATTGATTTATCATTCCTGGATTCCCGCTTTCGCGGGAATGACACACATTACTTCTTTTCAACTACTAGTGCCAATCCTTTCGGCCCTCGTACCGGCTCTTGCGATACTTTGTATTCGATGGTTATAAGTTTCAGGATTCGATCCAAGCGTTCTTTCAAAAACTTGATATCCATGTATTTGGCGCGCCCTATCAAATAGAGGTCAATCTTAACACGATTCCCTTCGGAAAGCCATTCAGAAACTCTTTTTGCTTTTAATTCCAGATCAT
>CAYHQT010000030.1:0-6560 GCA_964358975.1 uncultured Candidatus Saccharibacteria bacterium
TCATCGTCAGTGACGACTCTCGCCGCTAATAATGGACCTGTTTTTAAGGTTACTCTCATGGTGAGAATACCTGAACCGCCACGGTTTTGAACCTTATATTCAGAAAGTTTCGTCTTCTTGCCATAACCATTGGCACCCATGACGAACAAAGCGGGATTCTTGGCTTCTTTGGATACAATATCGGCGGAAATAACATTATCTCCACCTTTGGTGGGTTTGTCCAACTTAATAACTCTAACGCCAGCGGCATTCCTGCCCATTTCACGAACATCACTTTCCTTGAAACGAATAGATTGGCCTTCTCTTGTGGCAATCATCACTTCATCATTCTTGGAAACGAAAGATGTGGAGATAAGTTCATCGCCATCGTCGAGTGTTATGGCGATAAGTCCTGAACGACGGACATCATGAAAATGTTTTGCCGACGATTTTTTGCCCGTGCCATTCTTGGTAACCATCATTAGGGACATATTTTCGGCTTCTTTCTTATTCTTCGGCATCGGCAAAATAGAAGTGACCCTTTCTCCTTCCGCCAGAGAAAGAAAATTCATGACTGACTTGCCTTTCGTGGCTCTTTTACCTTCGAGAATATCATACATCTTGATCTGATAGGCTTTGCCTTTGTCCGTAAAAAATAGAATATCATTGTGCGTGGTAGCGTAAACCAAATGGGTAATGAAATCCTCGTCTTTTGTGTCGAGGTCCACCACGCCAACGCCCCCTCTCTTCTGTTTGCGATATTCGGAAGGATCTGTTCTCTTAATATAGCCGCCCTTAGTCAATACCAAAACAGATTCCTCATCGGCAATCAAATCTTCTGGATTGAAATCCTTGACGCCATGCTTTACCATTCTTGTCCTGCGGTCATCGCCGTATTTCTCGCGAATTTCAGTCAGTTCGGCTTTGATAATTCCGCGGACTTTCTTTTCACTGCCTAGAATTGACTTCAACTCAATGATTAAATCTTGTATCTCTTTCAATTCATCCAAAACTTTCTTGCGTTCAAGCCCAGCGAGCTTTTGTAATCTCATTTCCAGAATAGCCGTCGCCTGCTTGTCGCTAAACTTGAATTTTTTTATCAAATTAGCATGGGCTTCGAGCACATCATTGGACGCGCGAATCAAAGTAATGATTTCATCTATATGGTCAAGTGCTTTTTTCAATCCCAAAAGAATATGCTCGCGGTCTTCGGCTTTCGTCAGGTCAAATTGGGTGCGACGGCGAATAATTTCTATACGATGTGTGACGAATTCTTGCAAAATAGACTTGAGAGAAAGGGTTTGTGGCACACCATGGACGAGAGCAACGGTATTCACATGGAAAGCATCTTCAAGCTGGGTGTGTTTGTAGAGTAGATTTAGAATTTTCTCTGGATATGAACCTTGTTTCAGGTCTATCGCTATGCGCATATTCTTGTCGCTTTCATCGCGGAGGGCCTTAACTCCTTCTATGACTTTTGCGCGCACAAGGTCGGCGATTTTCATGATAAGCTCGCTTTTATTCACTCGGAATGGGATTGAGGTAATAATGATCTGATATTGACCCTTTTTATCCTCGACGATTTCCGCTTCACCGCGCACCGTAATGCCTCCACGGCCCGTGATATACGCGTGATGAATATCTTTTTCGCCATACATCACGGCACCGAGTGGAAAATCTGGACCTTTTATGAATTGGAGTAGGTCTTCGGTGCTGGCATCGGGGTTGTCTATAAGATGATTCGTGGCGTCAACGACTTCGCGGAGATTGTGCGGAGCGATATTGGTTGCCATACCGACGGCAATACCGAGAGTTCCATTCAAGAGTAAGTTGGGCACGGCGGTCGGCAAAACGATCGGCTCTTGGCGCGTACCATCGTAGTTCGGACGAAAATCAACTGTATTTTTGTCCATATCGCGGAGTAATTCGGCGGATATGCGGGACATTTTGGCCTCCGTATAACGCATGGCGGCGGCCGAGTCGCCGTCCACCGTGCCGAAGTTTCCCTGTCCGTGTACTAGCGGATATCGCATAGTGAAATCTTGGGCCATTTTGACCATAGAATCATAGACGGCGACATCGCCATGCGGGTGATAGTTACCGAGCACATCTCCAACCACCACGGCGGATTTGCGGAATTTGGCGGAAGCGGTCAAACCTTTTTCATGCATGGCGTAGAGGATGCGGCGATGCACGGGCTTCAAGCCATCGCGAACATCCGGTAAGGCGCGGTCGGTGATAACTGACATGGCGTAGTCCAGGAATGATTCGCGCATCTCGGTCGTTATTGACCTAGCGACAATACCAGCCGTATTTACCGGCTGAATATCTGACTGTTCTTCCTCTTTCTTTTCAGGCTTTTTCGGCATGAATGGATGGCTTTAATAACTAGATTATGAGTCTAGTATAGCATATTCGCAAAAGATTTGCATCAAAAAAAAAGTCCGACTTTTTCTTGAAAAGGTCGGATTTTCTTTGATTAAATATTCCCCGGACCAATCTCCACCGTCGCGTAATTTATTTTCTTCGGACCGAAAATCATATCTTTGATATCATATAAAAATGAGCCGACGCTGGCGACTAAAGATTGCACTGGGGTGCCGGCTTTTTCGACGGCTTGCGCCACTGTCGCTTTCGCGTTACTTCCTATTACCGAGAATGAGGCCAGCCAAAAAACAAAGATGATAGCCGTAAATCCAAAAGAAGACCAAAAGGCGAATCGGCGTCGGACATGTTCCGGTTTCGCGCGCAGATTTTCGAGATAAGTTTCGATACTCATTTTAATTACTCTCGCTCCAACACCACCACCTCCACCTCCTTACCGTCTAAATCTTTCTTCTTCAATGTCAATTTTGACACAGGCGCGGGATTTTCGCCAGCTTCTTTCAGGAATAACTTCAATGAATCCTTACCGCCAATTTCACCATAATGAACGGGAATGATAAGTTTGGGACTTATCGCCACGGCCAGCTTATACGCTTTCGCCGGTTCAAGAACGCCGTCACCACCGATAGGAACAAACAAAATATCAACATCATCGATAGCTTCATCGGCCTCTTTCGGTAATTCAGCCGTATTGATAGCGCCGAGATAACAAATATTCATACCTTCGAGGGTAACAGAATATATAGTATTAATCCTTTTCTCACCATCATAGCCAGATTCCGACTGAAAACCTTTTATGAACACACCTTTGACTTCATATTCTCCCGGACCAGAAATCACAAATGATTTCTTTTCACCAAAACTCGCTTGATCAACGCCATTCATATCTGGATGATTGACGCTCGTAAGGACAATGTCAGCGCCGAACTTCGACACTTTCAAACTAGAATCCTTGGAAATAGGATTAAAGGCCAGCGTTGTGTCGCCGAATTGAACTTTTACGAATTCTCCGCCGAAGTAAGTTATTATCATGCCATCAATATAACATGTTTAGAAAAAAATGGAGAGTAAAGAGTTAATGCAATGCTCGGTTAATTGGCAGGCAAGGTAAAGATGAAAGTGCTTCCTCTGCCTCGACCTTCCGATTCCGCCCAAATCTTCCCTCTGTGCCTACCAATGATTCTTTTCGCGATATAGAGACCAATACCCATACCTTCCGTGTCGGATAGGCGCGCTCCGCTACCACGATAGAATTTCGAGAAAAGAAGCGGCATATCCTCTTTTTTGAGTCCAATACCCGTATCCTTGACACTAAATCTAATCAACTTACCAAAACTCTCCGTCTTGATATGGACATTTCCCGACTCCGCCGTATAATTAATGGCATTTTCAAGTATAACTTGAATTACGAATTTCAGTCTCGAGGAATCGTAGCGGGCTTTCAGACCCGGTTCGACTTCTTTCACGATATTTATTTTTTTGACCTTTATTTGATCGGAAACGGAGAGTAAAACATTTTCGATGGTTTTCGATAAGTCATTTTCCCCAAATTTATATTCATAGCTTATATTATCCGTATCTGAAACATTTGCTAGAATGTCAGTCAATTCCACCAACTTGTCATTGGCACTTCGAATGTAATTGATATCTTCAATACCGTTTGGCGGCAATTGAATCTTCGATAGGTCTTCCGCCGCCCATTTGATATGGGTCAAAGGGGTACGAAATTTGTGCGTTACCGTAGTGATAAATTCATATTTGGAAAGATCATCCCGTCGAAGTTGTCTCCAAACGATAATGCCAATACAAACGGCGAATACGGCGGAGATGAGCGGCATAAGCCAAAGAGGAAACCCCGGATAAGCTTGTTCGACCCACCGGCTGGAAAAATTCAAAGAAATAAGAAGGCCGGTGACGATAGCCGTGGTTATGCCGTAATAGAAAGCTTTTTGAGCGACTATCTTTATATCCAAAAGTTCATATTTGAGCACGGCGTAAGTGAATGGCAGAATGAATAGAACGGCCGACCAGATACCGTAAAGTGGGTCAATGGGAATATTGAAAATGAGGAATAGCGGGAAAAGTCCAAAAAGCCATCCTAAAGATAGAGCGATAGTAAAATAAAGAATGCGGTTTCTTTCGATCCTATCTTTTGAATGCCTGAATACATAGATGAGCTCATTGACGAAATATATAGGAATTATAATCTGAAAAATAACACGCATAATCCAGTGAAATTGTCCCGGCACATAATAATTCGGGAAATACATTTTTGATTCAGATGGAAGGATGAATGTATCCGGAAATAAAATATAGAATAGGGTTAGACCGATACCGATTGTATACACAAAAATGATCATGCCGAGTTTCTCTTTTCCACGATTCAAGGCGGACATGACGCAATGAAAATTAAAGATAGAGATGAAAATAACCGACAGATTCCACATGAGGATATTTCGAGAAAGATAAGGGTCGGAAACGCTCACACCCCAAACATGGGAAATCAAAAAGACGATGTAAGCCAGAGCCGTCAGAGCCAAAGTAATATTCACGGACTTTCTGAAATTATTGAAAAGTAGGAATAGAATCAGATAAACCAGAGCCAAAGTAGCGATAATAGCCGCGGTGTTGTGAATTATGAGATGTATATTATCTGGCATGAAGGAATTATAGCACTTCGCTTATATTAACGCGCTGTTGGACAATTTTCCGTAACAATGATAGTTTACGGGAACGGCATACCGCCGTTCCAAGCAGTTCGTATTAACAATTACGCGTTATCCCGCAATATTATTAATAACCTAAAAAGCGGAGCGCGCATACAAATGTTCAAAAAATTAAAAGAGACTCTTATAGGGTCAAAAAAGGCAAGTAATAAGATGGCGAGCGATAAAGAGAAGGTTGAAAAGAAAGAAACGGTCTTGCTTACCATCGACCCAAACACAACCGCAATCAAGACGGTAAAATCAGCCAAAAAAAGCGTCAAAAATGCAAAAAGAAGTGATGCTATGGTGGCGGCCGCAGAAATACAAAAGGCGACTTTGATGGGCAAACTGACAGCGGGAATGAAAAATCCGCCGGCAATAGGTGACCTAGTAGAAGGTCCGGTTATCGCCGTGGAGAAGTCATCGGTTTATATAGACTTAGCGCCTTTCGGAACCGGTATTATTTATGGGCGGGAATTTATCAACGCCCGCGATATTATCAAAAAGATAAATGTCGGCGACACGGTCGCCGCGAAAATCATAGATAATGCGCATAAAGAAGGATATCTGGAATTGTCTCTGAAAGAAGCTCGACAAGCTCTCATATGGAATGAAGCTGAAATGGCGATCAGGGAAAAGAAGGTGCTTGACCTGCCAGTGAAAGAAGCCAATAAGGGCGGTCTGCTCATTGAATGGCAAGGCATTGTCGGTTTTTTGCCGGCATCACAACTCAAGGCGGACCATTATCCGAAGGTGAATGACGGCAACAAAGACATGATTTTGGAAGAATTGAGAAAACTCGTCGGGCAAAGGCTTCAAGTCTCTATCATCACTGCCGACCCCAAGGAGGGCAAGCTTATTTTTTCCGAGAAAGGCGGAGAATCGAGAGAAAAAGAAAAGATCGTCAGTAAATATGAAATCGGTGATGAAGTCGAGGGTCATGTTACGGGTATTGTTGATTTCGGCGTCTTCATCAAACTTGAGGAGGGACTAGAAGGATTGGTCCATATTTCGGAGATTGATTGGGGCCTAGTTGATAATCCAAACAATTTCGTGAAGGTTGGAACCAAGGTCAAAACTAAAATTATTGAGATCAAAGATGGTAAGATTTCCCTATCAATCAAACAATTAAAGCCAAATCCATGGCTCGAAGCTTCCAAAAAATATGAAAAGGATATGCCCGTCACGGGGGTTGTCATCAAGTTCAACAAGCATGGCGCTTTGGCTTCCATTGAGGAAGGCGTCGCCGGGCTTATACATGTCTCCGAATTCGGTTCCGAGGAAAAACTTAGGAAAACATTGGAACTCGGAAAAACTTATAGTTTCAAGATTTCCCTATTCGACCCCAAGGAACAAAAAATGGCGCTTTCTTTCGTTGGGGAGAAGAAATAATCGCCGCCACTTATCGCTGGAATAATTTGAGAATCACAATCCAGATATTGGCAATAAACGAACTTTGATTGTTCATAGACTCTGGGGCGGGTGATGAAG
>CAYHQT010000031.1:0-6415 GCA_964358975.1 uncultured Candidatus Saccharibacteria bacterium
GATTTTTCAAAAATGCCTCATTCAAATGTCTGTCCAAAAAATGTATCTGTTCATTGCGGACCGCGAACCCACCAGAGTGTCTATGCCCACCAAATTGAGAGAAAGTGCCGTCCGGCACCGCGCGCATCAATTCAAACATATTGGTATTCCCTTCCGACCGGCACGACCCCTTGATTGCGTTGTCGCCGTCGCGTCCCCAAAGGAAAACTGGGCGATTGAATTCTTGGGCGCATGTATTGGCGACCAAACCGAGCAAGGAAGGACGCCATGCGGGGTTTCCGAGGACGATTACATTTGGTAATAATACGGCTAATGTGGAATTGTTATTCGCCTCGCCGCTTGGGTGGGAGGAGTCTCTCGAGGAGGAGCGGAGCGACGAGCGAGGGAGAGCTCCTCCCGCCGAAAGCGGCGGGGCGGTCAATGTTAAACTCCCATATCTTTCCTTAATAACCTTTTTTACCTCCTTGACCAGCACCGCTACGACACCTTTGCGCTCATTATTTATTCCATCTAGATGATTGGCATAATATTTCGCGTCTTCATCGTTATCCGCGGATAAAAGTTTGAAAGCATCCATCGGTACATCCATTCTCGACGCCGCGTTTATTCTGGGCGTGATCATAAAACCAATATCATCTTCGGTTATATATTTTTGATTTATTCTTAACTTTTCGAGAAGCTTTTTCAACCCTTTCCTCTGACTTTTTCGCAAAACTGACATTCCATAATAAGCGAAAACCCTATTTTCTCCAGTTAATGGAACCATATCCGAAAGCGTGGCAATACCGACCATATCGAGAAACCATTTTTCATAGCCTTCTTTCATGCCAAAACGATTCTTGCCAAGAATTCCCTGAATAAGTTTATACGCCACCGCCGAACCACAGATATTCTTATCAGGATATTCGCAATTGTTTTGTTTGTGGTCTATAACCGCGAATGCCGGCGGTAATTTTTCAGGCGGTTCATGATGGTCGGTAATAATCACTTCTATTTTCAATTCGTTGGCGCGCGCGACCGCCTCAACATCGGAAATGCCGCAATCAATCGTAACAATCAGCTTTACATTCTCGCCCGCTAATTGTTCGACCGCTTCAATATTCAAGCCGAACCCTTCATCGTGGCGATGCGGAATATAAACGGAAAAATTCTTGAAGTTAATTCTATTGAAAAAGTCATTGAACATCACCGCGCCGGGTATTCCATCCGCGTCATAGTCGGAATATATCGCTATTCTCTCATCATTCTTTATGGCTTGAATGATACGCTCCGCCGCTTTTTCCGCGTCTTTCAAAAGAAACGGGTCATGGATGTCGCGGTAATAATCGGGATTCAAGAATTTATCCGCGTCTTCCCTATTCAAAATGCCCCTATGAAAAAGCAAATGCGCCAATAATGGCGAATATTCAGTCAAATTTGCCCGCTCATCATTCGAAAGTTGCCGTTTTATTGAATAATTCACGAGGTGAAGTATAGCATGGCAAATAAAGGATAATAAAATAAAAAAAAGCTGCTTGGAACGAGTGCTCCAAGCAGTGTAAGTTCATACGACTTCGGAAGTAACCAGAAAAGTGCTCTAGACCTCCTGCACCTTCTACGCCCGCGCCCCGTCTTTTTTCTCAAGTTCCAAAGTTGTCTGTACCTCCTTGTAGTAAAGATCAAGACGGGCATCCTTCGACAGGATGGCGAAACGCTTGAAAAGTTCGAAACCCTGACTAATGCTTTCTTTTCTCTCCTTATGTTCTCTAATCCTAAGCGGTAGCCCTAGAGCTTTGTCGGTTGGGTTCTCCAGTCTCTCTTCAACAAGGACCCCCTTGATCTGCAACCTCAACCACTTTTCACATTGCAGACGAACACCCTCCGGAACTTGACCGTGTATTCCTTCGAGGCCGCTTCTTTTCAGTGTTTCGAGACTGGAACTGTATCCAGATTCAAGCTCATACTGATATTTCGGATAAACTTGACCGCAAACTATGCGATCAAGCTTGATAACATCGGTGAAGAATTCAGCCGTATCCCATATTGCCGCAAGCCAGCCATTTAAGAACTTATCTAACCAATAGCTGGTTGCCCCAGTAAACCCAGAGACAACAGTGAATGACACAATGAATGCTGCGATGAGGCTATTAGCTACTGAATATGTCATAGTCTTCCAGAAGAATAATGTGGCCAAAAGCACTAAAACAGTAAACCAACCAACAAAAGAACTGACGATAGTGTAAACTTTTATGTTTCTACCATATCGCAATTCCCTTTTGACCAGTTCATATTTTTCCGTGGGACATTGACCCTCCCATGAATTAAGCCAACCCAGCGAATCATTTTGCCAGATTATGCTGTGTAGTCGTTTACATTTTTTGAAGTGCTTGACTGTTCCTGTTGTATTTTTCATTTTCAACCTGCTTTCCTTTTTCGTCTCTTGTTTTTCTCATAAGAGCTCTCGCCCCATTTCGGATGCGTTACTCACGGATCCGGAACACATATTGAGTGAATTCGGAGACGGCGAATTTCTAGCCAGATACTACCATAGTAACTCATTTGGTGCCAACTTGCGACAATTCTCCAAGGAATCCCGGAAAGTTGACTTAGCATGACAAAAGTGTAATGTTAAGCTAGAAAGAGAAAGGAACGGCACATGAAAATAACACCTGTCAGTTCTCCACAAAAAATAAGTGGGCCAAAACGTTTAATGCGCGAACGGTTAATGAAAAGGTGGCTAAAACGCAAAGCCCAAGAACGGGTACAACAAGCAAAAAAATGACTGCATGGGCTTAATAAAAAAACCTGATTGTCACGCACCTCCGCCACACACTTTGTGTTTGGCGGGGATTTATTTTGCAATAATAAAAAATGCTATAATTCATCCATGGAAAATTGTATTTTCTGTAAAATAGCTAAAAAAGAAATCCCCGCGCATATAGTCTATGAAGATGATTATTTCCTCGCTTTTCTCGATATTCACCCGCATACGCCGGGTCATGTCCAAGTAATTCCAAAAAAACATTATCGCTGGGTTTGGGACATACCTATTGACGGGCAAAAATCTCCAAACATGGGGAACTATTTCGAAACTGTCGCCAAAATCGCCCGCGCGCAACAAAAAGCATTCAAAACCGATTGGATTTTAAGCAAAATAGTCGGCGATGAAATACCGCATGCGCATATTTGGATTTTTCCAAGTGATAAAGTCGTAGGGAACAAAGACGATTTCGAGGGAAATAAAAAGAAAATTGTTGATTCAATTTCATAAAAAAGTGCGCCACATACCGTAGTGGCGCATTACGAACGAGTATTCATTAATATGTCGGCGGGTCCGGATCTGGATGCTTGTGTTCAAATTCAGACAAAGCCTCTTGAACCGCTTGGGCGCGCATCAGTTCGCGAATTTATCTCTGAAAAGTTCTTTGCTCTTCTTGATCCAATTCCTCTTTGAACTGTCCGAGTGTTTTGAACGAACCGGACACGATCCTTTTCTGTAATTCTAACGGCAGACCACAACATGGAAGATGATTCTGAGTAGTTTGTATTATGATGCAATTCCTCACCTCACTGAGCAGATCTTCCAACTCCGCCACCAAACATTCCAAATGGATGTCCGCATTGACCACATTCCCCTGACAAATCCGACATTGATTGATCTTTGCCATAATTCACCTCACTTTCTCCAGATTTTATAGCACTTATTAGATTTATTTGCAAGACTTATGAGAAATAAAAGTAAATCAATTCTTAACTTTAGAATCATTCAGTGCCAGAATTCCCGGCAAAGTTCCCTTCGCCAAAAAGTCGAGCATGGCACCACCACCGGTTGAGACAAAAGTAAATTTGTCTTCAATGCCAAGTTCGGCAATTGCCGCTACCGTGTCTCCCCCGCCGATGATTGAAATTGCGCTATTTTTCGACGAAGCTTCACCCAACATCTTCGCCAATTCCAAAGTAGAACTCTTAAATCCATTTTCATACATACCGAGTGGTCCATTCCAAAGAATGAATTTGGCTTGTCCGATTTTTTCTTTTAATATTTCCAAGGTTTTCGGCCCATCATCCATATTTTTTTCATCAGCCGGAAACTTATTCACTTGCCAGATATTATTCTTTGAATCAATGACATCAACAGGAATCGTAACTTTTTGATTATTTATGTACGCAGTCAAATCGATGGCGCCTTTTGAAACCAACGATCGCCCTATTTCATATCCCTTTTCCTTGAAAAAATCATTCGCCAATGCCCCGCCGATAAAAATAGAATCAGCAGTATTTATGAATTTCTCTATCAAGGGGATCTTGGTCTCGAACTTGGCACCACCCAGAATAAATAAAAAGGGATGTGCGGGGTTAAAAGCGCGAGATAAATTCGTAACTTCCTTTTCGAATTGCAATCCAGCATAACTTGGCAAATAATTCGGTATGCTGACGATCGAAGCGTGCGCACGATGCGAGACCGGAAACGCTTCATTCACGAATATATCTCCCAATGAAGACAATTCTTTGGCAAATCTCTTATCATCTTTCTTTTCACCTTCAGCGAAACGAAGATTTTCCAATAAGGCCACTTCCCCATTTACAAGCTCATTCTCAATAATATCGTTAGCATTTTTCAGATTCTGAATGAATTTCACCGCGATATTCGACTTATTTTCAATATCTAATCTATCCAAACGATCAGCAACCAGTTTCAAAGAGATATTTTCGCCTTCATTCGTCTCCAAATGACTGAACAAAATGACCTTCGCCCCCTTTCTTTGGAGAAATTCAATGGTTGGCAAAACCATCCGAATCCGAAAATCATCAGTAATAACGCCATTTTTAACAGGCACATTGAAATCAACACGCATCAAGATACGCACGCCCTCAAAATATTCGATGTCGCGAATAGTTTTCATATATACAATAAATTCAAAGAAAAATTAAACTATATCAACCGCCTTCAGTAATTCCACAAATCCCGGAGCATTCACGCTTTCACGGCCGACCAATAAACCATCAACTTTACCAATCGAAATAATATCCATTGCATTGCGAAAATTAACCGCGCCGCCATAAAGTACTTTCAAACGAAGACCATTCTGCGCCCCAAAAAGATCCGCGAAGACTTTCTTCACAAACAGAGATGTTTCGTATATTTGTTCCGTCAGCATCGCTTCTTTCGCCCCAATCGCCCAAATCGGTTCATAAGCGATGACAATATCCCCGACATACTTCTTTGGAATATCCATAAAACTATTCTTGACCTGGTTCTTCAAACCTTCGAGATAAACCCCGCCTTCGTCACGCGTCGCTTCTCCAACGCAAACAACGGCTATCATCCCGCCATCCAGCACAACTTTCATCCGTTTTGATACTATCGCGTCAGTATCCCCTTTTTTGCGCTGTTCAGAATGTCCGACGACTACATATTCAACGCCAAGATTGTGAAGCATTGACGCGCTCACTTCCCCCGTAAATGGACCGCCACCTTCTTCTTGAGAAACCAATTGAGCTCCAATATGGAAATTTTTTATTATCTTTTTTGGTAAACAGCCGGCGATAAAAGGGAATGGCGGACATATTACCGCCTCGGTTTTTGTCAAGTCTGGCATGATTCTTCTCACTCGTCTAGCGATTTTACGCGCCTCTGCAAGCGTGGTCGGGTTCATCTTCCAATTACCGATAATCAGTCTTTTTGTGTTCATGACAATTATTATAGCAAAAATCAGAAAACAAGCATTGTTATTCTGTTTTTTGTACACTAATTATTCACTTCCTGCCATGAAATCGTTTGATACTGGTCTGAGGTAAGCGGGAATGACGGTGGTGGAGCATAAAGCAAGTTACTATCATAAATAATATTACGCAAAATATAGCCGGTGCCATTGGTATAAGCGAAACCATATCGTACATTAGTCGCGATCATGCCATCCAATGTAATTGAATTACGAATATAACTAGTTCCGCAATATGATGAATAATAGTAACGCCCAACACGACCATTCTGAGCCACCAAGGCGCCGTCAATACGCAAATCATTGGCACTATCATAACCAACATTAAAGTTGCCCTGGGCAACCAGAGAAATAACATCCGTACCGTCATAATTCGTGTATTTCAGATTATTATTAACGGTGATATTTTTCCTCGTTGTCGGATTGTCCGGGAATTGCCCAGCGGCAATAGTTATACGCGCGGTTGCGATTTGCCCGTCAACCCAAACATTATCTTCTAAAAATATGATTCCATTCGCCGGAAAAGAGTAATTTGCGACAAGTTGTTCGGTACTAATACTCCATTTACCCCAATTGGCTTGGCCATTATTATTACTCGAACAATTATTGGACGCCGACTGCAATGTTCTTACCGTGTACAAATCAAAAGTATCATTTGTTTTAAGAACAATATGATACCCCTGATACCCTGACGCCGCGAAATATCGCCCGCC
>CAYHQT010000032.1:0-6385 GCA_964358975.1 uncultured Candidatus Saccharibacteria bacterium
CGATGTCGGACATCGGTAGTTGCGATTCGAAGGTTGCTGATGCCGGCTGGCGGGCGTTGATTTCTATAAGGAAGATTCTATTACTTTTATCATCTCGAATAATATCAATGCCAAAAAGACCCTTCCAGCCGTCTGTGCGCATCTTTTCGCCAATTTCTTGCGCCATCTCGGTGATTTGATTGATTTCATTTTCATTCAAGAGCGAATGAACAATGCCCCAATCGTTACCGACCGTGCTGAACCTATTATCGGTAAAAGGTGCCAGACCTGTTATTTGATAGCTGATATTTCCAACGATGATAGTATTCGATGCTACCACAACATTCACTGTGAATGAGGGTCCTCCAATAAATGCCGTGATGCGTGCTAGTCGTTCCGGAAACTTCTCTTGAATGGTAACAAGTTCCTCCTCGGAATTTACAAGGATGGTGCCGTCGCCGGTATGACCGTGCGCCCATTGGAGGATGAATGATTCACCCGACCATTTCAAATTCTTGGCAAGCGAAATGGAATGCGGAGGCAAATATTTTGCCAAATCGCCGAGCCATTCAACTTGCGTGATTTTATTTTCATATTTTTCCGTTAGGGCTGATGGCGGATTGAGCAGATTCCAACTATTCTCCTTGCATATATCTTCAATACGCGAAGTGTTTTTGAATACCAAGATTGAAGCTTTGCTATTATTGATCCGTTCGCGGACTTTATTTTGTTCGAGCAATTCAGCCGTATCGAAAGTTTCTCCAGAATCATTGGTAATAATCTCATAATTATCATTCGGCGCCATGCCGGAAGCGCGCTCGGCATCGCGGGTGACATAAATAGTTGGGTTGATAGATTTTTTAGCGGGCATATATCTATAATAGTGTCAAAACAGAGAAATGTAAAATGATAATTTGTTTCAGTTGATTGATATTAAGAGTGTGATAGAGTGGTGATAATGAAATTAAATAAATTAGCTATATTTGAAGGAAGAAAAATTCGCCGAGTTTGGAATGAGAAACTGGAGAAATGGTATTTTTCGGTTGTTGATGTGGTTGGTGCGCTTGAAGCTAGTGGAAATCCAAGGAATTATTGGAAAGTGTTGAAAAATCGCTTAAAACAAGAAGGCAGCGAGGTGGTTACAAAATGTAACCAACTGAAAATGCAGGCCACAGATGGTAAATTTTATCTAACAGACACAGCCGATATAGAGACGATGTTTCGCGTAATTCAGTCGATTCCATCGCCAAAAGCTGAGCCGTTCAAATTATGGTTGGCGAAAGTCGGTTCTGAAAGGATTGAAGAAATATATGACCCTGAAAAAGCTCTCAACCGCAGTCGAAATTATTGGCAGAGGATGGGTAGAAGTCATAAATGGATTCAGCAGAGAATGATGGGACAGGAAATCAGAAATAAACTTACAGATTATTGGAGAGAAAACGAAGTCAAAGAAAGAGATGAATATGCGATTTTAACGAATATTATTCATCGGGAATGGAGCGACCTTTCAGTCAAAGAACATAAAGATTTAAAAAATCTTGAGAAGGAAAACTTGCGTGATCATATGACGGACGCTGAATTGGTTTTTACTGCTCTTGCAGAACTTTCTACACGCCAGATTGCTGAGACAGTAGAAGCAAAGGGGTTAGAAGAAAATAAGATACCTGCGCGAAAAGGTGGTCGAATCGCAAAAAATGCACGACTTGAATTGGAACGAAAAACTGGGAAAAAAGTTGTAAGTGGAAGCAGTTTCATTGAACAAATCGAATAGGGCACCATCATGTCAACTTTATTTGTCGTCGGCACGCCTATCGGCAATCTCGGAGACATCACACTCCGCGCTTTGGAAGTGCTCCGAAGCATTGATCTCATACTCTGTGAAGATACTCGAACAACCAAGAAATTATTGAATCGACATTCTATTTCCACCGCGACGCTTTCATACCACGCTCACAGCAAACTCTCGCGAGTTGAAGAAATAATCAGACTTTTGAAAGAGGGGAAAAATCTAGCGTTGGTTTCTGATGCCGGCATGCCAGGTGTTTCCGACCCCGGTTCTGAACTCGTAAAGCGCATTAGAGAAGAATGCGCGGAAGAAATGGCGCGTAACGAAATAAAGATCGAATCGGTACCCGGCCCATCGGCTTTAACAGCGGCGCTTTCGGTCGCCGGAGTGCCATGCGCCGACTTCACATTCTTGGGATTTTTACCACATAAGAAAGGGCGCGAGACTTTGTTCAAAGAGATTGCGAGTTCAGAAAGAACTATGATTTTTTACGAATCACCGCATAGAATATTGAAAACGCTCCAATCTATGGTGAAGCATTTGGAGTTAAAAAAAGTAACCGTATGCAAAGAATTAACGAAAATCTTCGAGGAAGTGGTCAGTGGGTCGGCAGGTGAAGTCAAAACATATTTTGAATCACATCCTGATAAAATTAAAGGCGAGTTTGTCGTAATAGTTTCAAAATAAAAACCCCTACACATTGGTCATATGACCAAATATGAGGGGTTCATGCTGAAGCGGGGGAAAACAGTTCTTCCGCTTCTCGAATATCTTGGCTCCCATTCGACAATACAATTATGTCGTCGGTATTTGACTTATAAGTCGCTTTTTCAGCATTGCTTTCTTTGGCAATCATACGGCAACCGTCGAATTCCAACTTAATAGAAATTACGGGTGCCAGGCATTCCCACCTTTCGGTCAAATCATCGGCTCTGTCGAGCCGCAAGGCGCGCGTGAATGGCGATAGCCACAAAGTCAAATGATTGCCATCGAATCTCATACCGGCTATTTTCCCGACAAATGTATCTTCCCCAACATTTGTCGCGGTTCGATACAGGCATACTTTGTAGCCTGGCGGTTGACTTGGCGGTGGTTCCGAGAAGGAAACCACTTCGACCACGCTTTTTGCTGAGGTGTTCATAGCTGATTTCCTTTCCATGGTTAACTATCGTGAACTAACTATTTCTGGCAATATCCTATCACTTTGCGCTATAATAGCAATATGTCAAAAAGACAATGGTTGATAATTCTCGGAGTACTCATAATAGCCCTGCCTTTCTTGGGTTTTCCCTCTAATTGGGATACGATTATTTCTGTCATTGTTGGGCTCTTAATTATTGTCATTTCATATCGTATCAATTTAAGTAAAGTGGTAAAAGAAGAAAAGTCCTCCACGATTCCCTATGTTGAGCAGAAAAATGAGGGCGTGAATATTAACAACGATAGCAAATCACCAATGAACCTATGAGAATATGGTGGCGTGATATAGGAAGTGCTCACGCGATGGCTATTATTACCGGCGCCTTTGTTATTTCATTATTAGTGATTACTACTGTCTGGCGAATGCCAATTGGTGAGATATCTTATTCGGATATTTCCAATGTTGCCAATGTCGCGACTTCATTGAAATCAATACCTCCGCCGATTACGCATATTCGCACTCCGGAACCACTCCGAGCCATATACATAACCGCCTGTACGGCTTCCAGCAGGAAAAATCGTGAAAGAGTTTTGTCGGTTGTGACTGGCACGGAGATCAATGCCATGGTTATAGACATAAAAGATTATAGTGGCACGCTCGCTTACGCTTCGACTTCTATACCAATTAATTATGGAGGCGGTTGCCGCATTATTGATTTACCGCGTTTTATTCAAGAATTGCATGAAAAGGGTATATACGCGATCGCGAGGATTACTGTTTTTCAAGACCCAGTATATGCCAATCAAAATCCTTCGGTGGCGGTGAAAAATAAAAATAATACGGATATTGTTTGGAAAGACGCCAAAGGTCTTTCATATATTGACCCAGGCGCGCCTTCCTATTGGGATTATATTATTAAAATTGGCAAAGAAGCATACAGTATCGGTTTTGATGAATTAAATTTCGATTATATTCGTTTCCCTTCCGATGGAGATTTGTCCAATGTTTATTATCCATGGAGCGCGAATAAGCCGAAAGACGAAGTTCTGCGAAGTTTCTTCTTATATCTCAGAGAAGGACTTGCTTCGACGAGCATACCTCTGTCGGCTGACTTATTCGGTTTGACTACGAGCGCGGATGGCGACCTGGGTATTGGTCAAAAACTGGAAGACGCTCTCATGTATTTCGATTATGTTTCCCCAATGGTTTATCCTTCGCATTTTGCCTATAACTTCAATGGTTATCCGAAACCGGCTTTGAAGCCCTATGAAGTTGTGAAATATTCCATGGACAAGGCGGTGCAAAAAGCTCTGAATGCTTCTTCAACGCCGACAAAATTGCGACCCTGGCTTCAGGCCTTCGATCTCGGCGCCGTCTATTCTCCAGCAATGGTCCGCGCCCAAATCCAAGCGACTTACGATGCCGGCTTGAATAGTTATATGCTCTGGAATGCCGGGAGTGTTTATAATAAGGAGGAATTGAGCTATGTGGATAACGACTAGTTGCACAAATTTTGAAAAGTGGTAGTATTTCCGCTGGAGTGCCGATTAACACTGGACTTTAGTCTAGGGTCGGCATAATCGGGAATGTGTCGGACAAAACTCTAGAAGTATGGTAACATTCAGAGTACCCGTGGGCCCTGTCAAGGCTATCGAAATGGTGGCGATGCCTTGGATTGAGGCAGAATCTGTGCACAAACATATGCTGAAGACAGGACACCGCTTTCCAAATACGCATGCGGTGAGAGCCTTCCTCCATGAGGGCGTAGAACCGCCAAGGGTGGAGGAACTGAGGATCAAGCGACGGTTTATCTGATCACCAGGGATTCATACATCAATCCTAATCGAGCAACCCACCTTTTCCGAAGGGGGGTTGTCTTTTTTGTCTATTTTTAACATTTCTATGGTAAAATAAACATGAAACCAATTCCATGGATGAAAATCGTATAACATATTTTGCCGAAACCGACGCGCGCAATAAGCGGGTAAGATTCGGCATCAAAAGCAAAGACAGAAGTAAGCATGTTTATGTCATCGGGAAAACTGGCATGGGCAAGTCAACCATGCTCGAGAATATGGCGGTGCAAGATATTCAGAATGGTGAAGGAATATGTTTTATTGACCCTCACGGCAAAACCGCCGACCTACTTCTCGAATATGTTCCAAAAGAAAGAATGCGTGATGTTATATACATCGCGCCTTTCGATGTGGAACATCCAATATCGTTCAATGTTCTCGAAAGTGTTGAACTCGATAAGAGACATCTCGTAGTCTCGGGACTAATGAGCACATTCAAGAAGATATGGGTGGACGCCTGGTCGGCAAGAATGGAATATATTTTGACGAATACATTATTGGCTTTACTCGAAGTTCCAGGCTCCACTCTACTCGGAGTGAATAAGATGCTGTCTGATAAAGAATATCGCAAAGAAATCGTTTCAAAAATCCAAGACCCTTCAGTCAAAGCCTTTTGGCTCAAAGAATTTGCCAACTATACCGAACGCATGGCGGCGGAAGCCGTGCCGGCTATACAAAACAAAGTCGGCCAATTTACCGCGAATCCGCTTATCAGAAATATGATCGGTCAGCCGCAATCTTCTTTCGATTTTCGTAAGGCCATGGATACGAGGAAGATTATTATTATTAACCTATCGAAGGGAAGAGTAGGTGATGAAAATATGAAACTCCTCGGCGGTATGTTAGTTACGAAAATATATTTGGCGGCCATGTCTCGCGCGGATATGCCGGATAGAGTCATGAAAATGATGCCTGATTTTTACCTGTATGTTGACGAATTCCAAAACTTCGCCAACGCCTCCTTCGCCGATATTTTATCCGAAGCGCGAAAATATAAATTGAACTTGACTATTGCTCATCAATATATTGAACAGATGGATGAGGAAGTGAGCGCGGCCGTTTTCGGCAATGTCGGTACTATGATTGTTTTCAGAGTTGGAGCGACGGACGCGGAATATCTAGAAAAAGAATTCACACCAGAATTCGTCATTGAAGACTTGGTCAATCTGGGATTCGCGCAGATTTATTTGAAATTGATGATAGATGGACTCACTTCATCGCCTTTTTCGGCGATGACTCTGCCTCCCATTCCACATCCGGAAATTTCATATATGAAAGAGATCATCAGCGCGTCTAGGGAACAATTCTCGAGACCAAGAGCGGATGTTGAGAAGGAAGTGGTGGCGTTCCATGAAGCGGTGAAGAAGGCAATAGTTCCAGTGATTGTGCCACCTCCTAGTATAAAACCAATAGTACCGAATAAACCAGCAATTTCCGTATCTTCAAAGTCTGTAAACCCAATAAATACTCCCAAGACAAATACTTCACATATACCGAATACTACACTAAATATCGCTAAACCGATACCACTTTCATCTCTGGAACACAATAAACAGACTATTAAACACGATGCGAAGAAGCAGTCTCCGAATCATGTCAGTGATTTGAAAAGCGCGCTTCAGG
>CAYHQT010000033.1:0-6104 GCA_964358975.1 uncultured Candidatus Saccharibacteria bacterium
CGCCGTGGACGCGCTTCTTAAAAAAGAGTTTGACATTCATCGCGCAAAAAAACAGCCACACCCTCTCATGAAAGTGTACGGTTTAAAGGATGTAATACCTTTCGAAAATGAAAATCTAAATATTTGGCGAGAGAATTTCAAAGGTATCCGATATATTCATGTACCGACTAATTTATTGATTACCGGCGCCATCGATGATATTTGGATAAATAAGAAAGGGGAGTTGATCATTGTGGATTACAAATCAACTAGTAAAGAAGAGAAAGTTACCTTGGACAAGGAATGGCAGATTAGTTACAAGCGCCAAATGGAAGTATATCAATGGCTTTTTCGCATGAATGGATTCAAAGTATCTTCGACCGGATATTTTGTCTATTGTAATGGCAAGACCGACCGCACAGCGTTTGATGCTAAACTTGAATTCGATATTGACCTATTGCCTTATACCGGTGATGATTCTTGGGTAGAAACAGCGCTTACTGATATTAAGAAATGCTTGATGGCTGAAAAGCCTCCGGAATCGAACGGTATTTGCGACTACTGTGAATACCGGAAAGCGGCACGCGATGTGCAGAGTGAAATGAAAAAGAATAGGTCGTTCCTCTGAGGTTTGTCCCACAAAAAAGAAAAACAGAACATATCCTCTAACAGAGCATTCGCGGAGCGATAATACCAGCGGAATGTATTCTTTAGACTGGAACTCCTTATAGAAGATGTCGCTCTGTGGGAGGATGTGTCCTGTTCTTCTTTTATGTGGGGATGGTAACAGTGCAAACAGTACCTTCATTTTCTTTACTTTTCATGGAAATAGTTCCGTGAAGCTCCCCATCAACTATTTTCTTGACGGTGATGAGACCGATACCGGTACCTTTTGATTTTGTCGTGAAGGGATAGGTGAAGATTTCATCGATTTTATCTTTCGGAATACCACAGCCGTTGTCCTTTATGATAATTTCAATTTTCTGATTGTCTTTTGCGGCTGAAACTTCGACAACACCCTCGATTCCTATTCGTTCAAACCTTTCTCTTGAAGCTATACAAGCATCGAGAGCATTCGAAATCAAATTTAGAAGGAGTTGATGCAATCGGAATGGATTGATATTAATAGGGAATGATTCGAATTTATCCATAACAATCTTTACTCCGGCCATTCTGGCTTTGTAGTCCAGCAAATCACAAACAGTTCCCAATTCTAGGGAAAGGTCGGCATAATATTCGTTTGTTTTCGTCGCTTCGGCGGTCGCGTGCCTAATACTATTCATGAATGATTCCATTCGCCTTGACGCGGCAATCGTTTTTTCCAACATATTTTTCGTCTCGCTGGAATGACCGAGCCTTGCTCCCATATTCTCCACAAAGAGCGTCAAAGACGATAGTGGATTCATAAGATCGTGGAAGAGCCCTTGCGATAATTCGCCGAATCTCGCGTTTTTCTCTAGTTCAGCGCTTCTCATTCGTTCAGATGCCCTAAGTTCTTTTGTTCTTTTGCGCATGATATCTTCGAAGATATTGCGTTCACCCGCCAAGAGTTTTTCACTTTTGCGCGCCTGCTCAATTGATATATTTATTTCTCTATTGGAAAGCCACGCTATCGTTCCCACAAAAATTAAGATAAGCGCATATCCCGCGTATTCCATGATTTTTATTCGCGTATACCCAAGTCCTGCCAGAACTTGGGTATGAGGCGAGATTATTTTGAGAAGATTTGCACCGTAATTACCACAAAAGATGTATTATTAATGGTTATTTCGACTCATAACCATGGGAAGTGTATCAAATGAGTCATGAAGAAATGATAAAAAAAGTATGAAAAAAGAATAAAAAAAGGATAAAATTCTGTTAAAAAAAGTATGAAAAAAGTATGAATTTTTTCGCGTCGTCATTCCCGCGAAAGCGGGAATCCAGTGTATTTCCACGTAGATCATCTTAATATTAATTTTCGTATTTTCTCCGGTTCATCGATAACATATCCTCGGCCTTGGACATTGGCTATCAATTCCGGTCTTCCCCTGACCGCTATTTTCTTCCTGACATTGCGAATATGCGCTTCGACGGTGTTGGATAATGGGTCGCTATCGGATGTCCAAACATGTTCCAGTAGTATAGCTCTGGAAAGAACAGTTCCGGTGTTTTGCGTCATGTATTCGAGCAAATTGAATTCCTTGCGCGTCAATCTGATATTTTTCCTTCCCCTTTTCGCGGTTTGTTTTATGGGGTCAAGTATAAGGTCGGCTACTTGTAATACCGGTTTTTTTATTTGTGCCGGGCGTCGTACTATTGTTTTGATTCGGGCTTTTAATTCTTCTATGGAAAAGGGTTTTGTCATATAATCATCCGCACCCGCCGCTAGAGCGTTGACTTTTACGGGAACATCGGAAGTAGCGGATAGGAAGATGATGGGGGTTACTCTGCCGGCTCGGCGGATTTCTTCACATACTACCAGACCATCTTTTTTGGGTAGGGAATAATCTAATACAATAGCGTCATATTCGTAACTTCTTGCCAGGAATGACCCCTCCGCTCCGTCTTTCGCGATTTCGACCGTATATGAATCGCTCGCTAAACCATTCTTGATCATATCGGCGGCGGCGCGATCGTCTTCAATGACTAGGACTTTCATAATGCGGGCATTATAGGGCATATTATGCTAGAATGCCAGTCATGAAATATATTATCGTCGGTCTCGGTAATCCGGGAGAAAAATACGAAAATACTCGTCATAACGCGGGTCGTGTCGCGCTTGACTATATCAGGAACGAATGCGAACAAGAGTTTAAGTTTGACAAGAAACTGAACGCTTTGGTCGCGAATGGGGAAATCGGAACCGGCAAAAGTAAAGTGAAAGTGACTCTCGTCACCCCGGAAACATTCATGAATAATTCCGGCAAAGCTGTTGGTCAAATAGTCAAGAATAAAAAAGTGGCGGAAGGACTCGTTGTTATTTATGATGATTTCAATCTGCCTTTGGGCCGCGTGAAAGTTTCGTACAATCGCAGTTCAGGGGGTCATAACGGTTTGGAATCAATCATTAAAGCCGTGAAAACAGAAGCGTTTACGAGGATTCGCATCGGCACGGCTCCGGCGAATGCGAAGGGCGAGGCGAAAGTTCCGCACGGCGACGATAAGATTGAAAAGTTTATTCTAGGTAAATTCAAAGATGATGAATTGAAAGCCCTGAAAAAGATCGCCAAAAAAGTTACCGAAGCCGTGGAAATGATAGTGACAGACGGACGAGAGAAGGCAATGAGTGTTTTTAATGTAAACTAAATACCGCCTGTCATTTCCATTTGTTATTTATGAACCAGGCTACCTTATGATATAATTAAGTCATTAACATAAAATTAAAATTATCGCTATGAACCGTAAATATGTTGTCTCGTGTGCCAACTTGGTTTTGTCTGTAATCTTCTTATCTTCTCTGGTCATCGCGTTTTCCCCAAAACAAGCAAACGCTTATCAGGCGCTTCCAACAGACCCCGATATTTCCGGTACAGTTTATGTTGTAAGCGCCAACGAAGATAAAGCTCTGAAAGTGGTGAACGGAAGATATATTAACGGACTTGACTACAAATGGTATGTCTCTATTAATAGTGCGGGAAGTTCAGATAAGATGATCGAGAGAATGACACTAATTCATAGCGCAATAGAAGGTTGGTCAACTGATAATTCAGCGGATAATCCGATTAACAAGTCTCTCTGGGCACTGGGAACTTCTAAGTCTGCGTCTTGTGGAACAATTTGCCAAGTAGATTCATATTACACATATATTGTCGGCATAACCGTGCCGGCAAAGAGCTCCAAAGATTTCTTTGTTTATGGTTTTACTGGCGCCATATCTGGAGCCGTTAGTCTGTACAGTGGTGACAATGGTTATTTATTGGTCGAATTTACGGATTTTACGAGCGCGATCATAAATCTTCGGCCTTTAGCCCCAATCACTCCTAATCCTGCCAAACAAGGCGCAGTGGTAACAATTAACGGCTCAAATTTTACGGCTACTGGTAAATGACCTGCAATTTTCAACAGATGGAGGAAAAACATTTCCGACGAGCATCGGTAATATAAACAGTAACGGCGTATCAATGGTTTTTACGGTTCCGATGACAATGGCTGTTGGTAGTTACATTGTGCGCATTAGCAACGCGAAAGGTCTAAGTAATTCAGTTTCATTTACGGTTCAAGCCAACACGCCTGCAATCACCTCAATCGTTCCCAACCCTGCCAAACAAGGCGCAGTGATAACGATTAACGGCTTGGACTTCACCGCTACGGGTAACGACTTACAAGTGTCAAATGATGGAGGAAAGACATTTTACAGTCAAGGTAAAATCAACAGTAACGGGACATCAATAACTTTCACGATTCCTCCCGCAATCGCGGTCTGGGTTGGCAGTCATTTTTTGCGCGTCAGTAACGCAAACGGTACCAGTAATTCAGTTCCATTGACTGTCAATAATCCGAAGGTCGCACCCTCTAACCTTGTAGCGAGAATGAGCACGACCATAGGCAAGGTCAACCTTTCATGGACAGACAACTCAACAATTGAATCTGGGTTTCAGATTGAACGGGCCGTGGACGCGAATTCAAGCTCGTTCAGCGTGATCGCCACGTCCAAAGCGAACACGGTATCGTATATTGATGATCTAAACACAGTTACTTTGCCGTCTAATAGCGAAGCCTATCGTGTCCGGGCAGTCTTTTCTGACGGTACATTCTCCAATTACAGTAATGTGGCTTCGGTGAGTAATTGCGTGTCGGTTGTCGGAAATGGACCAAGGAAGATTGTGTTCATGCGCGGGAAAAGTGTATCACCAATCTTTAATAATAATTTATTTTTATTTCAAGAATATATTTTTCAGATCATTAATGGACTTGGTCAGATTGATCCATTCAAGCAATATATTAATAGATTTTCCTTTTATTCTGATTTAAAGGAATACGATGACTCAAGATTTCCTCTTGTTGCAACTGGAATAGCTGAACGTCCAGGGATATTTGGTTTGGATCCCCGTGAAAATATACTATCAAGTTGCTCGGATGGAACCGCAGAGACTGATATATTCATATTTAATCATCTAGCTATTTTTTCGTCATGGACGGCTCAATTTGGTAAAACCATATTCATAAATACGTATGATTTTAATCTTGGCAATGATTTAGGTTATTACACCGTAGCACATGAACTTGGTCATGCAATAGGAGGGTTGAATGATGAGTATATAAAGCAGATGAAAGGAAAGGCATTTGCTTTAACACAGATGACAAATTGTTCCACAATTCCAGGGTGGGAGTACCGTGGTCCAGATAATAGAATCTACGGGTCCGTAAATGAAAGAGGGTGTTTTGGTCTTAATATCGGGGGAGTGAAAACTGGTGAAAACAATTTCTACTACAAACCGAGTCATAACAGTATTATGAATAATGAAGAAGTAATAAAAGGGGGTGATTATAGTCGGCTTTTTAATGTGATAAGTTGTGGTTATCTTATTGCTGGTATCAAGGGAGAGTCAATTCGTAATGATAATGCGTCAAAATATTGGTCTGCTTGCTATAACATGGATACTGAGAAAACCGGCTTACCGTCCGTTAACGCAAAACCTAGGGTAAACTCCGTCACGGTGAGTCAAAAGACTTCATTCACTCAACCAACCATATTCGCCTTTATTGATGAATTCAGGTACAAACTTCTTGCCGCTTTGGCTCAACTCGCGACGCTTTCAGCTAAAACGGGAGACACTATAAGGATTTCAGGCAGTGGGTTTTCTAATAGTGGTAACATACTGGCGCTTGTAAATAAAACTGACTCCAGCAAGATATATGAAAGCGATGACCTTCCCTCCGCCGATACGAATATAATAACATACACTATTCCAGACGATGTTGTATCAGGCTCTTACTATCTCAAGGTGGGCGCTTTTAACAGTGGCTGGACGGATAATATAGCTACGGTAAATATAATATCTACTAGACTAGTCATTGATTCCATCATCCCAGTTTCCGGTCCCGCCGGTACGGTTGTAACCGTTTCCGGTTCTGGTTTCCCAAGCACCGCAATGATGCATCTTATAGGCGGCGGTCTATCAGGATATTCTAATCTTCCCGCA
>CAYHQT010000034.1:0-5640 GCA_964358975.1 uncultured Candidatus Saccharibacteria bacterium
TTCAAGTGAAAATCGTTCTTTGGATTTCGATCCAGAAGGACTTATGTCGATTTATCCCGATGTTACATCGGGATAAAGGTGTATCGCTCCTCGACCGTAAACGAGAGCGCTTAGTCTCCGAAGATAGGGGACACACATCAGCGCAATTTAATTCTTTTGCAATTGAATCGTCGATGGACGAACGGAACAAAATAGAGAGGAGAGCGTAATTCCGTCAATTGGCGGAGTGCTAAAATACGCCTAAAAATAGGCGTATTTTTGGTGCTTGACTTTTATAATGTTGTGTGGTAGCTTATAGTCAGAATGAATGCCAATAGGCGTCTGACTCGTTGGGATCGGTTCGTGGATTCATGTTTGGGCAAGGTATTAGCGCTTTTCTTAATTGTGTTAATGATTGGATTCTGCGTCTGGCAGTATCCCTCTTACACAGTTGAGGAAAGTGTACTCACAGGTGTTGTTACCGTCAAAAAGGATGACGGTACCATTGTTACCAACATCAATCCGAAAACAGTCCGGACTCATCATGTATGGGTTCGGTAAACCATCAAATCGAGGTCTTCGGACCTCATTAAGGCTGTGACTTATCATCACAGCCTAAAATTTTGCCTCTTTCTTTGAATTACCTTATAGTATTGGAAGGTAATTGGGCGCGTGGCGTAATTGGTAGCCGCGCACGCTTCAGGAGCGTGTGGAGTAATCCATGGAGGTTCGAGTCCTCTCGCGCCCACATTGATTTGTATAGTGACGCTGGCGTTTTCGCGTTTTTTCTGTTAGATTATTTTTTATGCGCGCATAGCTCAGTTGGTAGAGCACACCACTGATACTGGTGGGGTCCTAGGTTCGAATCCTAGTGCGCGCACAATAGTTTACGACAAAGTCAATATTGATTTTTTCTTTTGAAATGAGAGAATTGGTGCATGGAACAGAAAGGAAAACATCTAGCTATTTTCGAAGGCAAACAAATTCGCCGACATTGGGATGAGCAGTCGGAGAAGTGGTATTTTTCGGTAGTTGATGTGGTGTCCGTGCTTACAAATAGCATAGATCCAAGGAATTATTGGAAAGTGTTGAAGAACAGGCTCATAGAGGAAGGTGGAAGTCAAACGGTTACAAATTGTAACCAGTTGAAATTAGTGGCAGAAGACGGCAAGATGCGCTTAACTGATGTTGTAGATACCGAAGTTTTACTCCGTCTCATTCAATCAATTCCATCCCCGAATGCCGAGCCATTCAAACTCTGGCTTGCTAAAGTAGGTTATGAGAGATTGGAGGAAACAGCAGATCCGGAAATAGCTATCAATCGTGCTTTGAAGACATATCTAGCGAAAGGCTATTCACCGGCGTGGATAATGCAGAGGTTGAAGAGTATTGAAATCCGCAAAGAACTCACTGATGAATGGGAAAGAGCTGGGGTCAAAGAGGATGTTGAGTTTGCTATTTTGACTGACGAAATCACCAAAGCTTGGACTGGCATGACTACGCGAGAATACAAAAACTTAAAAGACCTGAAAAAAGAAAATCTGCGTGACAATATGACCAACCTTGAATTGGTATTGAATATGCTCGCCGAGACTGCCACCACGGAGATTTCGAAGAAGGAAGAGCCAATAGGTTTGGATCCGAGCAGGAAGGTTGCCAAGGAAGGCGGAGATATTGCCGGAAATGCGAGAAAACAAATCGAGAAGAAGATTGGGAAATCTGTTTTGACAAGCGATAATTTTAGGACATTCAAGAATAAGTCCCTGAAAGATAGGAATAATTAATTTATTTGTTAAGCTACACGCACACCACCTACCCTCCAAGGGAGGTAGAACGGGAGGCGAAGAAACTACCACATTTTACCTGATTTGTGGTATAGTATTTCACATATGAAAAACTCACAAAAAGGTTTCGTCGTGCCATTATTAATAGTTATCGTGGTGTTAGTTATTGGAGGTGGTGTGTATTATTTTTCTCAACAAAAAAGGATTTCTCGAGTTCAAAATACGGTCGATGTCACGGTTTCAGAATCAGTCAATCAAATACAAGGTATTTCACCAATTTCCTATAAAGACGATTGGGGTTACTCGTTCTCTATTCCACAGGGATGGTCATATATTTCAACTACAACACCAACCTCATTACCACAGTTTGGTTCTCGCTCGTTTAGAGTGATCAAGATGGTGCCGGGTTCGGATAAGAGCACATTACTTAATTCTACTTTGAGCAAGACAGTTATTAAATCAGATGAATTTAATTCAGAAGTAATCTATGCTGTTGAATCGCGAAATATACAGATAAGTAGCGATGTTCTGCAGAAAAACTTAACGGACGATATTCTATTGAAAAGCGCGATAAATAATATGTACGGGAGTATGGACGTAAGAGATACTAGTGGTATCACTGTTTATGATAAAGGAAGTCTACAGAGACCGTTGACCGGATTCTATACATATTCTAAATCGGGATCAAATTATGAATTAATGGTATCACTTATTGCCAAAGATAATTCCGGCAATGCTTCATCAATATCTATCGTATACCTTGGACGAAATGGGAATTTTAGTCAGGAAACCGCAAAAAGTATCGTCGATTCTCTCAATATCGATAGCAATAAACTAAAGCCGTATCTGGATCATCAGCTTTCAATAAAAAGTGGTGCAATCCAATTGAAAGTGAGTGATTTAAGTCCGACTAACAACCCTCAAACTGATAATGATGTGATAGTTAAATCACGTCTAAGCATGGCACGAAATGGTGCAGAATTGTATTACAATAATTCAAATTCGTATTCCGGGTATTGTGCTACAGATAAGAATTACAAAGACATCAAAGATTCTGTAGCACCAGTGAATCTTGGTTGTAAGGATAACTCAGCAGCTTATGCCATCTCAGCTCCTATAAAAATAGGTGGCTATTGGTGCGTCGACAGTACTGGGTATCAAGGAACCACGAAATCACTTAACACGACAACAGCATGCGGGAAATAAACATCAAACCCTGATTTTGACAACTTTGCTTTTTGTAACCCGATATGCTAACTTGTAGTTACAAATGCCTTCGGGCTCGCCCTCTTCGGAGGGAGATAAAGTAAGTAGGAAAGCCGTCAGAAAAAGTTTTTGGCGGCTTTTCTTATTGTCTCAAAGAGTTTCTGGTCAACAACACCAATCTTGTTTATTAATCGTTTTGTATCAATAAGTCGAATTTGCGAAGTTATAACGAACGCTTTTCTGTTATCAACGATTCCTATTGATATGTGATATGGATTTTTCTTTTCCGAAGATGTAAGTGGCATGATCAGACAGACTTGCTTGCTAAACCCTCGAATAATGACTACTGGTCGTTCTCCGGTATTACCGGTACCATCTTCTTCAAAACCAATATTGACGCCAAGAGAACACCACCAGATATCTCGGCTGTGATATAACTTGTTTTCGTTTCCGGCATGGATACGCTTTTTATTCTCATTCCATGCGTCAAAATCTTTTTGATTCATTTGCATCATGGCAATAACATTATCATAGCGGCTAATATCTCTGCAATGCTATACTGAACTTATTAACAGTAATTCCGTTCTAATATCGTCCCACAGCGCGCACAATTGATCTTTTAGATTTTTCAATCTAACATGCAAAATCCAAAGAAATTATCAGTATTGTTAATTGGATGTTTGAAAGTTATTATTGTTCTCCTCTTTACGTATTATCTGTACAATTGCATCAAAACCCCTGACGATTTCCACTATATTCAAGGCGTTGACCTTATCTTACACGAAGCAGGGCATATTATTTTCATATTTTTCGGCAGATTTGTGAATATTCTCGGCGGTTCGCTGAATCAGGTCCTTATTCCGTTCATATTTTCTGCGTATTTCTTTCTGCGGAAGGAAATATATTCAGGGTCAATAGTTCTGATGTGGATTGGAGAAAGTATTACGAATGTGGCTATATATGCTAAAGATGCAATAATAATGCAGTTACCACTTTTGGGTGGTGACTCGGTAATACATGATTGGAATTATCTATTATCAACTCTTAATATTTTGAAATATACGGATATTATCGGCGGAATAATTTACTATTTGGGAATTTCGGTAATCGTTATTGGCGCGATTTTGGCGCTTTATTCTTCATTTCGCACAAAAGACGATATACCTCGACAATATGCTACAATGTAATCGTATTAGCTATATTTCAATCCCATGAACACAAAGACAACACCAAAGGACTTTTTCTTGCATCTTGGCGCGACGATAGCTCTTTATGCTTCGGCGATTGCTCTTATAAACCTCGCGTTCGAGTCCATAAACCGTGCTTTACCTGACGCGCTTTCGAACTATTGGAGTGCCAATTCAATAGTTTGGCCGATTTCAATGTTGATAGTTCTAATTCCTGTATTATATATTATCGAATGGGTGATAAGGCGCGATATTTCCAAAATTGTGGAGAAAAAAGATATTTGGATACGCAAATGGCGAATTTATTTAACGTTATTCCTAACTGGCGCGACAATAGTCGGTGATTTTATCGTTCTCATAAATACTTACTTGAATGGGGAAATTTCCAGTAGATTTATTTATAAAGTTCTGATTGTTCTCGTTGTTTCCGCCGTTATCTTCGCTTATTATTTGCTCGAAAGAATGGGTGAAACATTAAAAGGGAAGAAATGGAAAATGATTTTGGCTTGGCTTGGTATTATTCTTGTAATTGTCGGAATTATTAGTGGCTTTGTTATAGTTGGTTCACCTTCAGCTCAAAGAGCTTTGCGTTTCGATCAATTGAGGATTGACAATCTAACTAATATTCAAAATTCGGTTGCTCACTATTGGCAGGAGTTTGGTAAAGTTCCAGATACTCTTTCGACTATGCAGGGATTCATGTCAGGTGTTCCTAAAGACCCTGTAACTTACATAGAATATCGTTATGAAGTTGGTTCGAAAAATAACACATTCATAATATGCGCGACATTTTCAGCTTCATCAACTGAATCAAATATAAATTATCCCAAAGCCATACCTTTTTTCGGAAGTAATTACTATGACTGGACTCATGGAATTGGTGAGGTCTGTTTCAATAGAGTTATAAGTCCTGTTGACTTTCCACCAGTGATTCAAAAGTAAATAATCAAGTAGTCTTATGACTCTTAATAGAAAAACAAAAATAGTCTGTACCATCGGCCCATCAAGCGAAAGTCCGGACAAAATAGCGGAACTTGTCGATGCCGGCATGGACATTATGCGTCTCAATTTTTCGCATGGTGATTTTGCTGAACATCAAAGACGAGTGAATACACTTCGAGAAGTAATAGAAAAAACAGGGAATAAAGTCTCTATTCTTCAAGACCTTTCTGGCCCCAAAATACGCATTGGCACATTCAAAGATAAAATGGTTATTTTACATGAAAGCGAAACCTTCATCCTTACGACGGATAAATATGAGGGTGATAAAGGAAAAGTCTATGTGAATTATCCGGATTTACCGAAAAAAGTGAAGGTCGGGGGTCTCATAATGCTTCAGGATGGTACCAAGAAATTACAAGTTATCGAAATCAAGGGCAATAATATCATCACAAAAGTCATTGTCGGTGGCACCTTGATGAATCATAGCGGCGTGAATGTGCCCGGAGCTAATATTAAAGCGAGGTCACTGACCGAAAAAGACA
>CAYHQT010000035.1:0-5603 GCA_964358975.1 uncultured Candidatus Saccharibacteria bacterium
TGGCGAGCGCGCAAGCGCAACTTGCCGAGGTTTCGAGAGGACTACGACCCGAAGAGCTCGCGACGGACCAGGCGACTATGGATACGGCTTCGACAACACTCGGAAACGCGAAGAAAGACGCCGTGAACGCGACACGCGATGGCTATGTGAAAGCCCAAAGTTCTCTAGTGAATTACGCGGATACTTTCTTCACGAATCCACAAAGCGCGAATCCGACTATAAATATTCGCGTGCAGTCAACGAACTTTCAAACGGCTATCAATAATAATCGCGTGTTAGTTTCTGACATTTTGGCAAAATGGAAACAAGACACTGATAATACTATTACCGGCGCGAGTGATGCGAATGGGCTTATCATTAGGAGTGAAGGATATTTGAATATAATAAAAAGTTTCTTCAGTGGTCTTTCTTCTATCGTGAATGATCTGAATCCGGGCAATTCCGGACTCACGCAATCAGCCATTGATACATATGTTACGAATATGAATACGGCGCTTGCCACCTTGACTCAAGCTGTAACTTCCGTAACCACGGCTGATACTGCATTGAAAAGCGCGGTTTCTTCATACAATCAAGCCTTGAATGAATTCAGTTTGCAAAAGGCCGGTTCATCTCCTGAAAATATTGCCGCGCAAAGCGCCAAGGTTGACCAAGCCCGAGCGCAACTGGCAAAAAATTATATTATTTCTCCGATTAGCGGAATTATCACGCGCTCGGACCCAAGTCTCGGTGAATTTGTCTCTGCTGGTCAGTCTTCATTCGCGGTGCAGAGTGATGGGGCATTCAAGATTGAAGCATATGTACCTGAAGCTGATATCGCAAAAGTCGCTTTGAAGAATAACGCGGATATAACTCTCGATGCCTACGGTTCAAATACTATTTTCCCGGCGATCGTGACTTTCGTCGACCCAGCTGAAACAATACTTGAAGGCGTGCCGACTTATAAAGTTACTTTGCAATTCGTGGAAACAGATGAACGCATTCGTTCCGGCATGACCGCCAATACCGATATTTTGACTCATGAAGTTACAGGCGTGCTCATAGTCCCAACCCGCGCGGTTATAGATGATGCCGGCAAGAAGAGCGTGCGTTTACTTGATTATAATGGTAAGACATTTACGGAAGTTCCAGTTGTGACAGGGCTCAAGGGGTCGGATGGAATGATTGAAATAAAGTCTGGGCTGACGGAAGGGCAGAAGGTGGTAACTTATGTGAAGTAAGGCTGTACATTAATTCAGTGCATGAATTGACCAGATCTTTTCTGCGCGGTATATTACGCATATGAGAAATCCATTATCTTACTCATTTAGGGCCATAATAGAATCCGATAAACCATCGGGTTATCATGGTTTCGTGCCTATTTTAAAAGGTCTTCACACTTTCGGCAAGACAATAGAAGAGACACGGAAGAATATTAGAGAAGCCATAATTTGTCATATTCAAGGATTGATGAAAGACGGCTTAGTCGTCCCGCGTGAAGAAGAGTCATTGGAGACTATTCAACATTTTTCAGAAAGGGAATTAATTCCGGCATAATCTCAAATGCCCCGAACGGTACTTTGCGCGCGATAATCAGTGATATTGATATGACAGTGGAGAGTTTTATTTTGGTTATGAAATCTTAATACAGGAAAATAAATGCCAAATATCATCGAAGTGAAGAATCTGAAGAAAGCGTATTTTGAACACTCGGGCAAAGTTGTCGGAACCGATGGTCGTTTCAAGCATGTGATGGCAATAGCTTTGGATCCAAGCAGGGAATATAAGGAAGGTGTAATTCGTTGCATTACTAGCCGTGAAGGTGATGTTGAGGTGAGCGGTTATATTGATAGGAGTGAAATATTCAGAGTTTCGATGAAAGATTCACTAGAGCATTTTTCTATTGGTGAGCAATTGAAAATGCAGAATGAAGATATAATAATTTCAGAACTTAGTAAATTTGGTAATCTTAGCTCGGACTTTATTGGTTTTGAAGATCCTGATTTGTTTTTTGATGAAAGGGCCAAGCTTTTACACCTTTATTTTACAATGCCATTTCTCATTACTCGCGGAGATGAAAAACATGCCGTTGTTCACCTTGGTCACGCTGTTGGGAGAGATCTTTCTTCGCTTGAAATAACCGAACCGGTTTTGATGGCAGAAATGAATGAATTCGGACAACCCGGTGCCAAGGAATTATCGGTTGTGCCAATAAACAAACAGGGTGTTCGTTTGAATCTAGTTGAATCAAGTAAAAAAGAAAAAGATTTTACCTATTCAACGGTTCGCATTGCGATAGCAGAAAATATGGGCAAATTATGGAAATTCGGCGAAACAGTTTTTCATCCCAAAGAGCATAAGATTCCTTGGATTGGTGGACACGCTTCACCTGGACCACTTTTCTCAAGGGAATTCATTGACGTTGGCGAAGGAAAGCTACTCGGGATAATAAACGGCCGCGAAGCCAATAAGAAGGTCGTAAATAAAACAAAATACGGTATGTTTTCGGTTGGTCTATTCATTTATGATTATGAAAATGGCAAGATTGATTGGGTTTCACCGGAACCGCTTATTCGGGACAGTGAAGCAAAGACTATTACATTTGCCAGCCAATTTATTCAAACCAAGAATGGCGAGGGTATTCTCTATGCCCATGTTGATGATTCCTTTGTTAGGGCGTATACGCTGTATGCCGATAAACTGAAAAACATTATTCCATAATTTGATTTGCGTGCTACAATATAACTATGACCAAAATAACCATACCAAAAGTCGAATATATTAAATTAAAAAAGCAATCTAGAGCTTACAGAGCCGTGGCAACTAGGTTACTAGAGCTATTGATAAAAGACCCCATCAAGACAATTGTGGAAGATTTTCGAAATGTCGGTTTGTATTCAAAAGAATTCTTAATTGATATGGAAAATGGATTGCTCAAATCATCATATGGCAAATAATCATAATCCTTATGAAAATCATGCTACTTCGCCAAGATTTACTTGATTACTTATCAGAACACAAGCTCGGCACCAAATGGATTAAGATCGTTAAATTGTTTGAATCGAATATTCAACATCCGTCTTTGAGTGTTGAGCTCTTGGAACCAGAATGGCATGGTATTTATTCATTCCGAATCGACCGGAGATATCGGGCATTGTTTTTCTTTATCAGAGAAAATGCCGTCGAGGTTTTTCAGATTACAAATCATTATAAATGATAGCCATTATTTCAGAAAATAAATGCCAAATATCATTGAAGTTAAGAATCTTAATAAATCCTATCATGACGGCAAAACCGATACCGTGGCGCTTTCGAATGTGTCGTTCAATGTGCGCAAGGGTGAATTTCTGGCAATAATGGGACCATCGGGAAGCGGTAAGTCCACACTGCTCCACTTGCTCGGACTTCTCGATGAACCAACTTCCGGACACTATACATTTAACGGAAAAAATGTGTCTTCATATTCACGAGACCAATTGGCGGACCTGCGTAATCGTGAAGTTGGTTTTGTTTTTCAGATGTTCAATCTTCTGCCACGCACCTCTGTTCTCGATAATATTAAATTGCCTCTTTACTACTCGAATATTCCAGAAGACGAATGGGACGCCAAAGCGCGTGAAGCCGTCGAATCGGTTGGACTCAGCCATCGTATGCTTCATCAGCCGTCGGAACTTTCCGGCGGAGAAAAACAGCGCGTGGCTATAGCACGAGCTCTTGTCACTGACCCGGAAATCATTTTTGCCGATGAGCCGACCGGTAATCTAGATTCCAAATCAGGCAAGAAGGTAATGACTATTATTCAACACCTGAATGAGGAGCATGGTAAAACTATTATTTTGATTACTCATGAGATTTCGACGGCGGAACATTCGGAGCGCATTATTCGACTGTTGGATGGGGAAATAGAAAGTGATGAGAAGATTACGAAGAGATTGACGGTGAACGATGAATTTGTAAAATAAATGAAAAATGACAATTCAAAATTAAAAATAGAATCGCAGAGAGATTTTACATTTTACAATGTCATTTTTCATTTTGGTTTTTAATTTTTACATTATTCATGACCTGGAAACACATAATAAAAACATCATTGACTGGGCTTGCGACTAATAGGTCGAGGTCATTCCTGACCATTCTTGGAATTGTCATAGGTATTACCGCGATTATGTTGGTCATCTCCCTCGGTTCGGGCGCGCAGGCGTTAATTTTGGGACAAGTTCAGGGATTGGGGACAAATACAATCGCTATCATCCCGGGGAGGGAACCAACAGGCCCGTCAGATATGGGTTCGATTTTCAGTGATTCACTCAAACCGAAAGATGTCGTGGCATTGTCAAAAAAGGCAAATGTGCCCGGACTGAAGACGATAATGCCCGTAGTCTTCAGTGGTGGTACGGCTTCATTCGAATCGAATGCTTACCAGGTTACAATTTTCGGCGGAACAGAGCTTCTAGTGGATATTTTTGACCTAAAGCCAAATCGAGGTGCGTTCTTCACGGGTGATGATGTTGTTTCGAGAAGTGATGTGGCGGTCATTGGTTCTAAAGTAGTTGAACATTTATTCGGAAACGATAATCCGATTGGTCAAAAGATGAAAATTAGAGGTAGGAATTTTCGCGTTATCGGTACTTTACCCCCGACTGGCGGGGGTTCACTTTTCAATTTCGATAGTATGACTCTTTTACCTTATAGCACCGCGCAAGACTACCTTCTAGGAATAAAATACTTTAGTCGCATAATAATTCAAGCGGAGAATAATGCCACGGTTCCTTCGACAGCCGAAGATATCAAATTAACTCTCCGTGAATCGCATAATATCACCGACCCGACAAAAGATGATTTTTCCGTGCAAACACAACAGGATTTGGCGAATCGTCTGACGACTATCACATCGGCGCTAACATGGTTTCTTGTCGCCGTGGCTTCAATCGCGCTTTTTGTCGGCGGTGTTGGTATCATGAATATTATGCTCGTATCGGTAACCGAACGCACGCGTGAGATCGGCTTACGCAAGGCGCTCGGCGCGACGGATAGAGACGTTCTCTCACAGTTTCTCCTTGAAGCGGTATTACTCACCGCGATTGGTGGAATTATCGGAATTATTCTCGGTGCTGTTCTGGCTTTCATTATCGCTATCGGGCTATCGAAAGGTCTCGGCGTGAATTGGACTTTTGTCTTTCCTTGGAGTGGCGCGGTACTGGGCTTGGGTGTTTCGGCCCTAATAGGTTTAATCTTTGGAGGATACCCGGCGAGTCAAGCGTCGAAGAAAAGTCCGATTGAGGCGCTGCGGTATGAATAATGTGAAAACCGCAAGATTTTTTTCCTTGACTTCAAAATACGGCTCTGTTAGTATGTTTACGAGCTCGGTAGAGCTTCTTTTATTCTGTTATATAACTCAAGATTTTTACCATAAACCAAGTTTATGTCACGATCACTCAAAAAAGGTCCATATGTCGAAGAGAGATTAACGAAAAAAATCTCCGGAAAAAAGCCCGCCACGACCGGGACGATAAAAACATGGGCGCGAAGAAGCCAGATTTCGCCGGAAATGGTCGGCTTTACATTCGGTGTGCACAATGGCAAAGCGCATATAGATGTTTTGGTAACCGAGGATATGGTAGGAC
>CAYHQT010000036.1:0-5429 GCA_964358975.1 uncultured Candidatus Saccharibacteria bacterium
AACTAAGAATCCCCGAAGTAATCTCGATTGATACGAAGATATTCACCGACAATCGTGGATTCTTCGAAGAAATATATAAATACTCTGAATTCAAGAAAAATGGCATCAAAGAAAGATTTGTTCAAGAAAATCATTCTTTTTCAAAGAAAAACGTTATACGGGGTCTTCATTATCAGATAGGTCCCAAAGCTCAAGGCAAATTGGTAAGATGTATCATTGGAGAAATATTGGATGTTGCTGTAGATCTTCGAAAATCATCCCCATCTTATCTAAAATGGGTTAGCGAGATTTTATCAGAAGATAATAAAAGACAACTATACATACCCCCAGGATTTGCTCATGGATTTTGTGTTCTAAGTGATGATGCTGAAGTCGTATATTCTTGTACAAACGAATATCAGAAAGGAAATGAGGTTGGAATCAAATGGGATGATCCTGGTATTAATGTAAAATGGCCAATTTCTAAACCTATACTCTCAAATAAAGATATGAATTATCCATTACTAAAAATCCATGAGAGAAAATAATATCCTAGAAAAATACAGAGGAAAAAAAATTCTCGTAACCGGTGGATTGGGTTTCGTGGGAAGTAATATTACTCATAAGCTTGTCTCGCTTGGAGCACAAGTAACGATATTGGATAATCTGGCGCCGTTATATGGGGGTAATAAATTTAATATACATAACATTAAAGATAAAGTAACAGTTGTTGTTGGAGATATTAGAGATACGAACATGATTGATAAATTGGTCGTTAATATGGACATGATATTTGATTTCGCCGCTCAAATAAGCTACATCGACAGCGGAAATATTCCGTTCGAAGATCTCGAAATAAATTGCAAAGGGCATCTTAATATCCTCGAAGCATCAAGAAAATTCAATCCTTCCGTTAAAATACTTTTCTCGAGCTCAAGACTAGCGCTTGGAAAAATAATCGAAAATCCAGTAACAGAAAACCATCCGACAAATCCTCTTAGCATATATGGGATCCACAAATTAACCGCGGAGAAATATTTCCTTCTCTATCACAAAAATTTCGGCGTAAAGACAACTGTATTTCGAATAACGAATCCCTACGGTCCACGCCAACAAATAAAACACAGTAAGTATTCTATCCCAGGGTGGTTCATGCGACAGGCTATGGAAAACAAAACAATAAAGATCTTCGGTGATGGCAAGCAATTAAGGGATTATATATATGTCAGTGATCTGGTTCAAGCATTCTTACTTGCCGGCATCAGCGATAATACCAATGGTCAAATCTGTAACTGTGGTTCCGGTAAATCAATAGAATTCCAGAAAATGGTTAAACTTGTCATAGGAATCGCAAAATCTGGAACAATAGAGCATGTACCTTGGCCAAGTGATTACGAGAAGGAAGAAACAGGAGATTTTGAAACCGACATCTCAAAATTACAAGCAGCCATTAACTGGGTTCCAGAAATAAGCATGGAAGAAGGTCTTCATCAAATGTATGAATATTACAAAGCGAATTTCGATAAATACATACCCCTATAACCTCCTATGGCCATCAATATAGCTTCTTTATTCGATAAAAACTATTTATTTAGAGCCTTAGTTCTCTATGAATCAGCCAGGAAATTCATTCCTGATGTAAGATTTTGGTTCTTATGTCTTGATGATGAAACAAAGACAATGTTGGAAAAAATCGGTATCGAAAATACATTATTGATGACACCAAAAGAGATGGACAATAAAGACCTGTTAGGGACAGAAAGTACTCGCACTCGAGCAGAGTTCGCGTTTACAGCAAAATCAAACTGGCTTGAATATCTGGTACGAACAAAAAAAATATCGCTTGGTGAAATACTTATCTGGGCTGACGCCGATATAATGTTTTATTCCTCCCCACAGTTTGTGATAAATCGAATATTGTCAAATTATTCAATCGCCATTTCGCCACATTATTTTCCTGATAAAAACAAACATCGTGCTAAAAAAGTCGGATATTATAACGCAGGGTTCATTTTATTTAAAATAGATCAGAATTCAATAAAATGTCTAACTGAATGGAGTAAACAATGCATTGACTGGTGTTACAACAGACTAGAAAACGGCAAACTGGGAGATCAGATGTATCTGAATAGTTGGCATAAAAAATATGATCGGGTTTACGATATACCAGATAAGGGAATCAATATAGGTTCGTGGAATATTCGAAATTATTCGATCAAAGAAAAACAAGACGGCTCTTTTCTGATAGACAAAGATCCACTTGTTTGTTATCACTTTCACGGATTAAAAATATATTTAGATAGAAAAGGGAGAATGAGGGCCTACCCTATTGGAATTCTAAACAAAGAAATATACAGTCAATATCTTGAAGCCATGCAGGAAGAGTTTGGAAAAATTAAAGCCATAGATAAAAATTGGAATTTCGGTTTTACCCCGTGGCCAGGAATTTTGAGATTGGTTAAACAACACATTCAAAAGTTATTGAATTAGCACTACACCTCAAATCTGAATATGTCATGAATTATTTTTTTTAAATACAGAATATTTATTTGGGAACCAATGTTAGTCCTATGCAGAGATTACAAAAAATATACGGTATCGGCAAAGGAAAATAGCTCTGGTCGATGATTTTGAAGTATTTACGGAGTTCTTCCATTATTTCTTTGGGCTTATTTATATGTTCACGCTCAATGAACCATTTATATGACTGTTTATACCGTTTTTCAAATATTCTTTGAGCTGAAATACGCCGAGCCAAGCCGTAGGCAAAACCCCCTTCGCAAGGAATTACAACTGAAAAGACCCCTTTTATCTTATTACAAAGCCTATGTGCCTCTATTATTGCCGAAGGTAAATCAGGAAGGTGTTCAAGTACATGTATCGCTAAGATACGGTCGAAATAGCCGTCAACAAAATCAAGCCTTTTTTGACAATCACCTTCTATGGTATTTATGTGCGGGAATCTTTGCTTGATTGCTAGAACCATATTAGCGCGCAGTTCCAACGCCGTATAGTTGGACTCTTGCTCTTCCGTGAGTCTCTCATAAGCAAGATGTTCGGCGAGTCCAGCGCCAATCTCTAAAGTTGTTTTGAATTGGCGAGGAGCGTTGCGCACGGGATAAATATGATTGAATTTTTCTATCATGCCATATTTGCGCGGTAACACTTCATGCCAATGCTTTACAAAATCATCATTGATTCGCTTTTGTTCCGGAGTCAATTCCGGTATTCTTTTGGGCTATTTTGACATATGATTTGTGTTATCTCACGTGTATCTATTATGATTTTTTAACTGCGACAAGATTCTTAGACAGATCTTTCTCCGGAAAACTCTTTAAAAAGACTTCAAGATTATCGATATCCTCGCGGGATCTACCATCCTCATCTATTACAGAAATATAAAAACCAAGTTCTCTAAATTTTTCGAGAAACTTCAAAGGAGAAAGTCCCAAGCGCTTAATAGCATTTGGATAAAGTTCAAATAGAATAATTATATTAGGGCTTCTCGCAATAGTTTCCTTCATCCCTTCTAATACAATAGGTTCGGCACCTTCAATGTCTATTTTGATAATATCAATTCTTGGAGATCCAAATGCTTTCAGAGAATTATCTAAAGTATCAGTAATAACAGATTCAAAACGACCAGTACCCTTTTTGTCACTGAATGAATGAGTGCATTGATTGTCGCCAAAAAACAATTCGCGAGTCCCTGCGCGATCTGAAAGAGCAATGGGAATAGCCGTAACATTTTTGAATCCATTTACATCAATATTATTCTTCAAAAGTTCGAAATTATGCGGATCGGGTTCATAGGAGAATACCTTTCCCGATGGACCAATTCTTCCGGCGGCGATAACAGTGAAATATCCAAGATTGGCACCAATATCGACAACAGTCATACCATCCTTCAGACTTGAACGAAAACATGCCACGGTTTCAGGTTCGTATTCTCCAAGGCTAATTCCACCTGACATAACCGGATCCTCTTTATCGAATATAATCTTTCCTTCAGGTATATCAACATAATCCGGAGTAAGTCGTTGTATGACAAAACTCAAAAAACGCTTGAGAAAAGGTATCCTTAACAACACATTGTATATCTTCGAGGGCCAAGTCGGCGGAAATAATGACACTAATTTCTTAACAAGATTGAATATTGGGTCAGACATGTGTATTATATTAACATCCTACCCCAATGATTGGAAATTCATAAATGAAAGCACTATCAACATATCAGAAAATGTTCTCAGTGTTGATCCTATTTGTCATTGTCTTTTTTAGCCTTTTTCATATTACCGAAAGTCCCCCATTCGGTTTCGATGAAGGTTGGGCTACCCATATAGCTACAAATATATATCGAGTTGGAATAGACGGTACTCAATTTGCGCCAAACAATTTCGTGCATGTTCCATTAATTTCAGTTGGATACCCGCTCATATATACACTAGCATTTTGGTTCAAAATATTTGGAGCAGGTATCCTCCAAGCAAGAATCATGATGGTTGTTTACATGCTCGGATTCGCTATAGTCAGCTTTTTGTTTTTACGGCGTTTGTACGGAAATGATATTGCTTTGGCGTCACTAGCGATTCTTTCCACATTCCCGCCATTTTATACTTTCGGAAAAAGCGTGATTGGCGAGGTTCCGGTTCTATTTTTCTTGATGCTCTTTTTATTGTGCTTCAATCTGGCGACGAATAATCCAAAAAAAAGAAGATTTTGGTTAATTCTGTCAGGTGTGGCAGCTGGCTTATGTGTTGTAACCAAAACTATGGCGCTTATATTCATTCCTATTATTTTCATCGGCGCCTTTCTAGCGTTTAGAAGACGCTTGATTTCATGGAGAGAGATAGGCATAGTAGCCATAAGTGTGATTATTCCAATCATGGTCTGGCTCATTGTTCAGTTTCGACCAGGAGATTCATTGGCAAATATTCTAGACTATTATTCCAATCCATCTGCCTTGACAGATAAAAGTGCCACCTTTTGGTTGAATCTGCGAATATTATTTACCAGTATAGGATCTCTATACATGTTATCTTTTATAACCGCTTGGATCGCGGGAATAATTGCTCGTCTAAAAAATAAAATTATAATCTATGTGGAAGAATATATAGCGTTCACTTTTTCTCTTTTATTACTACTATCACTTTTGTTCCGTTATATGGATGCCAGATACCTATTTCCAATTCAAGTATTAGGTATATTATTTGCTCCATACTCTTTATATAAGATTTGGCTTGCAATACCTATTAAATTGGATGTTGTAAAAAGAACTAAAATCTTTTGGCTTGGCGTCCTAATTCTAGGTATATCAGGGCTATATCAACTATCATTTCAATCATATATAGCAGACTCATACAAAAGCACACGCACGTCGGATTTGTCCGAGTACTCCCGAGTTTGATCATTTAGTACGACATCTCTAGAGTTTTCAATAACAGTTTAAC
>CAYHQT010000037.1:0-5388 GCA_964358975.1 uncultured Candidatus Saccharibacteria bacterium
ATCAGCGCACAATATGGGCCTCACACTCGACAAAGCGCAAACAAAGTTAATCGCGCTTGCAAATGGAATACCGACACCACCGTACCAAGTTTTCCGAAAAGAAGACGGGGTATTAAAAAACGGACTTTCATTTCCTCTTATCGTTAAGCCTGTACGAGAGGAAGCAAGTATCGGGATTCGATTCGACAGCGTGGTTCACGATCTTGAATCCTTGGAACGGAAAGTGCGCGACACTTTACGACTTTATCGACAACCCGCAGTTGTCGAGACCTTTGTGCTTGGTCGCGAAATCTCGGTTGGGGTAATCGGCAACGGCACCGATCTGCATGTACTTTCTCCTCTCGAATTTTTATTCAAAGGAGCAGAGACTCCTTTTGAACAGATTCGGTCGTACGAGTACAAGTGGGGCGGGAAACAGGAGCAGATGGTCAAAGCAGAACTGCCGAGCAGTGTCATCGAGCAACTGGGCGAGTACACGAAACGTATGTTTACGGCAACAGAGTGCCGGGACTATGCTCGTATGGATTTCCGAATCCGCGAAGACGGAGAGGTATTCCTACTCGAGGTTAACTACAATCCAGGAATCGGTCCAAACACACATGGCCTCAATAATACGCTGACCAAGATGGCGTCGTTTGAGGGAAGCGGATTCGAAGATCTGGTTGAACGAATTCTCGTGGCGGCTATGTGTCGCGAGCATTTGATGTAAAATGAGGGTACCCACACGGGTGCTCTCTCTTTTTTATATGCCAAAAATAAAAGACATTTTCTTTGCAAATACAGCAGAAGCGTTTGCTTCGTTACTTGAGAATGAGACTCCTGATAAGAACGCGCAGCAGGAACGTATACGGCACGAAAATGACCTCTCTCAACGAGCGCAGTTTTGGGGAGAAGACGACAAAGTAGTTGTCACACCTGAACCAATCCCCACCGCACTACTGGAAAACAATTCAAGAAAACTCGGATATAACAATGTAATAAATTTATGGCCGAAAGAATCTAAATTGCGGCTTTGTGTGGCCATTGCCAACGACCCTATCTTGAAAAACGAAATTATTGAAATTATACGAGCGAATCCCAATATACGTATTTCTTCCTATGCTGCCACAGAAGAATATGTTGATTTAATAAAGATGTTACAAAAAGAAGGAATTGATTTCGAAGTAACAAATCTACCTCACCTCGCAAATCCAATTGGCTTAGTGCAAAAGATTGGTTCGAAGAATGGTATTCGAGAAATAATTAGCGATCTATTTCCAAAAGAAGGCATAAGTCTTCCAGACGGTTATATTTGCAAAGACAAGGATGAAATCTTAAAAGCGATTCCTGAATTTCTTAACACAAACAGAGGCTTCGTTGTAAAGATCCGCAACGGAGAATCTGGGTGGGGTGTTAAAATCGTGAACAAAGAAACTACCCAATCACTTGATAGAACATCTCTAACTACATGGCTGAACGACCTGTTTCAGTCAGATCAGATTTGGAAGTCTGCCCCATATGTTGTCGAGGAGTTTATACAAGAGGATACAACAATGGCTGGAGGCTTCCCTTCCGGAGAAGGATATGTAGACGACAGGGGATTTACGTTTAGTTATAGTTGCGGGCAAGAAGTAACTCCTCAAGGAGAGTTCAGTGGAATAACGATTGGGAAGTTTTCGATGTTTCATTTTTTTAATAAAAGTATCGAAACAGCACTAAATATCGTCGGGAACAAGCTTCACGATATTGGCTACAGAGGAAATTTCGATATTGATTTTGTAGCTGGTGCAGATGGAAATTTATACATACTTGAGTGTAACGCGCGGATGACTGGAGGCACCCACGTACACGATGTTATTTTCCATCTCAAGATTAATATTGAACAGGGATCCTATATATTCTCCAATGATTCGTATCGGTACGGAGAAAAAGTTCAACCATCAGAAGAAGTGTTACATTCACTCTCTGGCCTTCTATATCCCATACATGAAGAAAAGCGTGGCGTGATCATTTCGTTCATGAGTTCAAGTCGTCCTGTAATTGGTATTATTGTTGTTGGAAAAGATTCTGATGATACTCGCTCGCTAACAGAGCAAGTTAAAAGTAGTTTGGAAACGCACTAAGTGATAAACTGACTGATATGGAGAAAGTACAATTACTTGCAGTCAAACCATTCCAAGAGACACTTGGTGGGGGTTATTGTGGGCCAGCCAGTCTCAAGATGGTTCTTGGATATTGGAACAGCGAACAAACCGAAGAAGAAGTTGCACTTCGATGCAAACGTGATCCTGAACTTGGCACTGATGACGCTCACCTCAAAGAGGCCGCTGAGTCATATGGATTTAAAGTTGAAATTGAAAACAACGCTTCTTTCGACTCAATTCAGCGATGGCTCGAACGCGGCATCCCAGTTATCGTCAATTGGTTTACTCGAGGCAGAACTGATTATGAAGATGAGGATGTTGCAGATGGGCACTATTCGGTTGTCGTGGGACTTGATGCTTCAAATATTTATCTACAGGATCCAGAAACTGGCGGTTTACGCACGCTTGATCGAGAAGATTTCATGCGAGTATGGTTTGACTTCAAACCTGCATATATCACTTCATGGAGGGATATGATCATCCGTCAACTAATTGCAGTATATCCTGCTACGAAATAGTCTTTTCCATTTCTTGAACCGCCTCTGAAAATATCTTTATCCCGTTCGCCGCGATGGTCTTTGTGAGAATAAGCGGCGGTAGAAATCGTATAACGTTATTGTAATAGCCACCAAGTTCAACAATAAGACCACTCTCATGGCACAATTTCTTCACGAGTTTTGCAGCTTCTGGGAATGGCTCTTTTGCCGTCTTACACTTAACAAATTCAATACCAAACATCATACCGATACCTCGAACATCACCAATATATTGCGAAGCTTTTTGAACAGTCTCAAGACTTTGAATAATCTCCTTACCTAGAGATGCGGCATACGAAGTGACATCGTGTTTCTCTATAAATTCGAGGGCTGCTAATCCAGCCGTCATAGCAATCTGATTACCTCTGAACGTACCAATATGAGTTCCGGGTTCCCACACGTCGAATTCCTTTCGATACAAAATAAGTGAGAGTGGGTATCCGTTTCCTCCAATGCCTTTCGACATCGTAATAATGTCTGGAACAGCCTTAGTGTGTTCAAAGGAAAATAGCTTTCCTGTCCGATAAAACCCAGATTGAATCTCATCAAAAATAACCAGGATTCCATTCTTTCGAGCGATATCGGTTATCTGTTCAAGCCAACCAGGACTAGGAATATAAGTTCCGCCTTCACCCTGCACAGGCTCGATAATAACCGCTGCTGGCTTATCAATTCCTGAGTGGGGATTTTCAAAACAGTATTGGAAATACCGCACACACTCGCCCGAACATGGTCCATCGTCATGCGCAAACGGGCAACGATAAGGACTACAAAATGGCATGAAATGTACCCCTGGTATAAGTGGCGGAGCTGCTTTTCGATGAGAAAGTTTACTAGTGACACTAAGTGCACCCATAGTCATCCCGTGATAGCCGCCCTGAAACGCAATTATAGAATGTCGCCCGGTGATTATACGTGCTAGCTTAATAGCAGATTCAACAGCATCCGAACCAGTAGGGCCACCGAAATTAATTTTTACCTTGTCGCGAAGGGTTTCTGGGAGCGCCTGATTCAAACGTTCCATGAATGCAATCTTTGCCTCTGTTGGGAAATCAATCGCCTGAGCAAGAGAGTCTCCTCGACCATTTACGGCATCAAGTATGTAGGGATTATTGTGTCCAAGATTAAAGACGCCACACCCTGCAAGAAAATCTATATACGTATTACCATCAACATCTTCAATGATTGCCCCCTTCCCCTCCGCAAATGCAATAGGAATACCCCTAGGATAAGAGCGATTGTTACTTTCCAACTCCTCCTGTTTTTCAAGCAATGCGATTGATTTCGGTCCCGGCACTGAGCTGGTAATAATCTTCGCTCGGCTAGCCGTATGAAGGTGTTCAAACATATGGATTTTATTAAAAAGGTCTCTCATTCCAGTTTTCTGGAATGAAATTTTCGACTAGAGTTCCTAGCTTGAAAATCTCTTGTGCTAACGTCTGGCGCAATCCTTCATCGAGCAGACTCATTATGCTGAACAAGAAAATATCTTTGGTCATAAAATCAGAAAGTAGCAAATATCTTCTTCGTCTCTCCGTCGATGCGAATGCGACCACCATAGGGCAATGGAATCTGCGGGCTCGTATGTCCAAAGTCCATGTTCTGAATAACGGGAACGATCGGATTGTAGGTACGGATTGCCTTGAGGATCGTCTCGCGCTGCTCGGCATGATGTGCGGCTTGCCACTCCTCGTCGTGTTCATTCCCAAATTCCCATGCCTTCGGCCGACCGACAAGCACACCTTTCACTCGTGCGAGAATGCCACGCTCGCCGAGTGCGCGATAAACGCGAAAAACTTGTTCGGTCGAGGGCATTTCTTCCGATGTTTCAGTAAAAAGGGTTATATTCTCAAAGTCAGTAAGCGAGGGCAATTCGATACCGTGTCTCAGCAGTTCATCGATCGACTCAAGGCATCCGCCCCAACTCACACCTTCGGCATTTCCGTCGCCGTCCCAGTGCCAGCCGTCACTTGGCAAGAATGTTTCGAACTTCTCGAGATTCGCCGAATCGTTCCAGTCGAGACCCATGTCGCTATATACCGGACTCTCTTCGAGATCGTGTTCGCCTGACTCGAACAATGCGAGCTTCAGATACTTCAGCGTGAAGTCGTCTATCTTCCCCTCCATCGCAAATTGTGTGAACAGTGCGCCACCATAAAACGATGGGATACCGTGCATCCAGAGGAAATGCTCAAGGTGGGTGTTATCGCTATAGCCGAAAACTGGTTTCGGATTCTGTATGAATGGTTCAGGTGGAAGATTCTTTATGTACGTGATTTGGTCGTTGCCACCGAGTGAGGTAATTATTCCTTTGATGCTCGGATCCTCAAACGCCACGACGAGATCTGTGGCACGCTCTTCACCAGTTGATCCAAGCTTCGCCGTCGCGGGAAATGCGACTGCTTCAAGACCGAATATGTTATGCAGACGCTTCACGCCAAGATCGTATACGTGCGGGAACTTGCCTGGGGCTGCAAATGAAGGCGAGAGAATCGCGATTTTGTCGCCCTTCTTCAGCTTATTCAGTTTGACCATCGGCTTCATGCAGAATCAGTATAACCCGTCTGGACAAACACAGAAGCCACGACCTAGGTCGCGGCTTCTGTGTTTGTTTCTGAGCTTCATGCCTGTCGGTACTGTACCCGATTTCAGAGATTTCTGATGGGGGACGGTACCTAAAAGAGTTCAAGACCTTCGCAACACTTCGAGCGGGGTTTGATAATTAATTC
>CAYHQT010000038.1:0-5145 GCA_964358975.1 uncultured Candidatus Saccharibacteria bacterium
AAAAGAAAAATCCGCGGGTACAAATTACGGTAACACTTAATTATGAACTATAGCGCATAGAGTCCCAGTCCGGTGCCTCGAATATTGGTTTTGGTGCCATTCTGGGCTCTGCTCCATTTCTGGAATAGTCTCGGCAATACTTCTGGCGCTATGCCTATGCCGGTGTCTTTGACCTTGAAGATGAATTTGTGATTGAGCTTGTCATGAGAGAGTGTTGCTGTAATGGAACCACTCGGCGTGTATTTCATGGAATTGTCTATGATATTGGCTATGACTTGCTTCAATTTGTCGCGGTCGGCGGTGATGCGATAGTCTCGGCCGTTTGCTTCGGCGTTGAATGTGAAGGCGAGCTTGCTCGCGTCTATGTTTGGCTTGATTTCGGCGATTGTGTCCTCTATGAGTTGTTTCAGGTCTATGGTATCAAAGGCGTATTTCATGGTGCCGAGTTCGATGCGACTGACATTCAAGTCCGCTTGCTTAGATTTGCAACCCGTGTTATTCTAGACACTAGAAAGAAGAAACCATATGGCGGGTTTCTCAAAGATTAGTACCTTAACAAAAGAAAGGAAGTGAAAAAATGAAAAAAACATTTTCGCCACTTTTCGTGTGGCCGTCCGTTATTCAGAATTGGAAAACAACTTTCCACAAAATCAATGAGAAAGTAATAGTGGAAGTCCCAGGTAAGTTGATTAGTCAACTTATCGAGATTTGCGATGGCGTGTGTTCACTTGACAAGGTTATTCAACTACTCAAGGATGAGTGGAATGAACATTCTGTTCGAGACCTAATCGAAGGACTGCGTCAATGTAACATCTTGGTGGATAGTCGTCATCTCAGTGATACAGTGTGGAAAGCGGTTGAGAATCCTTCTCACTTTCCATCTCTACTCACTAAAGATGATGTTGTAGTACTCGTAGAACGAGCAAGAAAGCGCCAGAGAAATAGGTCGAGTGATAAGGTGTATCAAGTTTCGCCGTTTTCATTTGGACAACTTCTCGAACGCCGTCGGTCGGTTCGTTCTTTCTCTGGTCAACCGATTAAACTTCAAAGCATAGTTGATATGCTATGGTCCGCATATGGCGAGGTCAGCTTCTCGAAAGATATCGATCCGACAACAAATTGTCGTCGAACTGTTCCTTCTGCTGGTGCATTGTATCCACTCATGGTTTCCATCGCTCTGTTTAAAGATACGGGAGAACTTCATCCCGGCATTTACAACGCATGGATGGGAACTCCGAAAACGGTTGGATTTAATCTTGTGTCAGAAAATACAGCAAGGTTCATCCGTTCTTTTGCTGACCCCCTTATACTTAATGGGGCACATGGAGCCATCGTTGTAAGCGGTTCTTTCCACGCCACGAGTGAGAAATATGGAAACCGGAGTATATTGTATGTAACGCTTGAAGCGGGACACGCGGTACAAAACATTTTCACTACCGCTTCGGAGTTTGAAGTGGCAACAGTTGAAGTTGGTGGTTTTGTAGATAAGTTACTTGCGGAAGCGTTAAAACTCCAAAAGCATTACCGTCCTCTAACAATTGTGGTCTTCGGTCATGAGAGAAAAGTAATTACAGTCAACACCTCAAAACCGGAGATTGAAGTTAATTGGGCAGTTCCGATGGCCGGTCAATACCGATTGCCGTTTACCATGGCATCTGCGAGAGTACCTTCCAAGGTTAATCGAGATTGGTCATGCGGAAGGGCAGTTTCTCCACAGCTCGCGTATATCAAAGCCGTATCTGAAGCAAAAGAGTGGGCTGCTTGTGGGTGTATTTCTTCCACAATCATTCAGTCTAGAATCGCTGACCTTGAAACAGCGATTGACCCAAGAGAGATCATCAAATTCCATTCGGCGCAGTATCGTTTGAAGGGGTTTCCATTTAAACCATTCAACGATAATGTCGAATACGCATGGGTCCAAGGAAGAGACGAATTGCGAGGATCAGAAGTGCGTGTTCTCGCGGATTGTGTTTATTTTCCCTACCACCCGAAGACACCGCGGTATGCGTATGCGAACTCATCTGGGGTAGCGGCACACCCAGAGAGAAAGCAGGCAATTAAAAATGGCGTGCTCGAACTTATTGAACGAGACTCGTTTATGATTGCGTATTTGGCAAAACTCATTTTCCCAATCATTTCTGAAAAAACTCTGCCGGTGCAGATTCAGAAACGGATTAATAATCTTGGAAAAATAGGGTTTAAGGTGTGGGTTAAGGATCATTCCCTTGATCTCGCTCCTGTTGTGTTCATCTTCGTTCAAAATGAGGAACTTGCATTCACAGCGTGTGCTGGGTGTGCTAATTTTGACACAGAAGAAGCGCTTGATCACGCTCTCATGGAGGTCGAATCATCAGTCTTGCGTCGTCTTGCAAACGGCTTACTTAAGCCGGTCGAGCTGTCAAAAGTTCGGTTTCCGATTGATCACGGAAGACTTTATAGACGAAGACGATTTTTTCAAAAGGCTAACTTTTTGATGCACAGTCGAAAGTCGATTGCGTTTCGAGGAATCGGTCGAGGTGTGGCACAATCATGGCAGGAACTGCTTGATCGGTTTGCGGTAAAAGGGTGGCCACTCATTACAGTTTCGTTGAATCTCACTGAAGAGCTCGGTGGAAATGATGGACTACACATAGTTCGTTCTATAGTGCCAGGAATGGTGCCAATTAGTTTCGGTAACCGAGAGGAACCGTGTGGAATGGAGCGGATATGTGTGGTTGCAAAGGAAATAGGTGGAGTTTCGATTTCATATCGAAACATGCCGAAGTTTCCTCATCCTTATACATAAAACACGATGGTGGGAGCGCAACCATGTGCTCTCACCCTCTTTTCTTGCTATTATTTTAATATGACTAAATCTAATATTGTAAAAATAAACTTTCGTTTTCCGCAACTTCCCGCCATGAATAAAATAGCATTTGTCAGTGCTCTTGTTCGTGGTGTCCGGCTAGATAAAAAAGTTGGGTATGCTGGCTACCCCAAGAAAACACAGTTGTGCAATAATCTATCTAATAGGTTTAATGACGATGATGTAAAAAAATACAGACAATTAACTACTCACGATAGGGAAAGAATTGAGCAGATTATTCGATCAACAGTGGAAAAATGTAATAGACAATTGCCTTTACCAACCCAACCACTTTTTGTGTTTGTTTTTCCATGGCTTGGCATACAATATGATAAAGCATTTGGTGGTGTAACTGGGTTTACTCCATACGCAAACACCATTCATATGTTTATTTCACTAGAAAAATTCTCCTCTCATTCACTAAAAAAAACTGTTGCTCATGAATTAAACCACGCTGTGTTTTTTTGTTATCATAAATCAGATCAAACGCTTCTTGATATAATGATTTTTGAGGGTCTTGCTGAAAACTTTAGAGAAGAAGTTATTGGGGGGCCACCATCTTCGTGGTCTGAAGCACTTACTGAGAAACAATGTAAGTTAGCATTTTCCTTATTAAATAGTTCGCTATATTCGAAGGGATACCGTTTGTATAAAGATGTCTTTTTCGGAAGGAAGAAATATAAACGATGGACCGGTTATTCAATTGGTTACAGAATAATCAAATCATTTCGTAAAACCTCCCCTGATAAATCTTGGAAGGAAATTATGAGTATGAACCAGAAGACTATTTTTGCAATGTCTTCTTTTATAAAAAAATAGGAGCGTAACAAGTATGTCTCGTTACACCCCTATCCACTGTCCATAAAGAAGGTCAGGCACCTTTACTTTTTAGAGCAATCAGTGCATGCTTCACACCCGTGGCAACTGGTGCCTTCAACTGCAACTACTGGTGTTGCTCGTGGCACAGTTTTGACCTTCCAAGAAAATCTCTTGGGACCTTTCGATGTCCTTTTCATTGTATTTCTCCTATAGGTAGAACTAATGATCACTGGCAACATTTTAAGGGATTTCTCTCCCACCAGCCTCTATTTATAAGGTTAACATATGTAAATTTTGTGTCAATTATGTTCCATACTTGGCAATGAATACCTTACTTAAGCAAGTATTTTACTACTTCCTCAAAATCACCATACACGTGATCATCGCCTTTTACCTCAACAAGTGTCATATTTTTATATCTACCGCTTGCCTGTTCCTTCTTTATTTCTTCAGCCGAAGCTGCAGGGTCGTGGTCATTCTGAATCAATATGGTTGGTATCTTAAAATCATTTGACCAACTATCAATATCAAAACCGTTTGTTCTCGCCCACTCTGGCGGTAAACCAACAAAGACACATCTTGTAATGCGAGACACATCTATAGATTTTGAATGGACAGCAAACATGGCCAATACTGTGCCAACAGATTTCGTTAGAATTGCTACATTTCCGCCTAGCGCATTAACAGTATCGTTGAACTTTTTTAACTCAATATCCATATCTATCAACTCAGACTTATTAGACCAATGATCATAGTATTGAATATTTATAGACTTGAAATAAGCAACAAAAAAATCTCGCGCTTTTTCAGCCCATTCTTTATTCACGATTCCATTACCTGGAAGAATTATTAGATGTGAGTTCTTTGAAAATTCCATGATGACGATATTAATTTATATTAAGGATATTTATTCCATCCTCACGCCTTCTGAAACGGCTCCAATTCCACGATGAATGACGACCCTCTGCCCTCGCCTTCGGACTCCGCGCGGAGAATACCGTGATGCGCTTCAATTATCTGCCTAGCGACATAGAGTCCGAGTCCGGTGCCTCTAATATTGGTTTTGGTGCCATTCTGGGCTCTGCTCCATTTCTGGAATAGTCGGGGTAATACTTCTGGCGCTATGCCTATGCCGGTGTCTTTGACCTTGAAGATGAATTTGTGATTGATTTTGTCATGGGAGAGAGTCGCTGTGATGGAGCCACTAGGAGTGTATTTCATGGAATTGTCTATGATATTGGCTATAACTTGCTTCAGTTTGTCGCGGTCTGCCGTGATGCGATAGTCTCGGCCGTTTGTTTCGGCGTTGAATGAGAAGGCGAGTTTGCTCGCGTCTATGTTGGGCTTGATTTCGGCAATGGTGTCCTCTATGAGTTGCTTCAAGTCTATGGTATCAAAAGCGTATTTCATGGTGCCGAGTTCAATACGGCTGACATTCAAGTAATCATCCACTATCGAGACCAATGTGTTTGTTGAATCAA
>CAYHQT010000039.1:0-5031 GCA_964358975.1 uncultured Candidatus Saccharibacteria bacterium
CAATTTAAGATTCTTATAAACATCATCCTTGGAATATTTGAGACCTTTGACCAAAAAATTATTGATAATCGATCTGGCAATGTTCGGATCAACCCTTGAATGCCTCGCGATTATTGTGGCTTTACCTGATGAAATATGAGTTATTTTGGTATGTTTACCTCCTTCTTTGATCGAAAAACCGCCGAGACGGCGGAACATTGCAATAAGATCATACGGCGTGCAATTCGTAAGTTTCAACTGCATAAAACATAAAATGTAGTTAAGCTGGAACTAATAGAACTCGACTAAAAACTGAACTCGAGACATTTGGTCTTCGGGCAAGATCTCTGAACGCTTCTTGGGTCTTAATCCTATTGAATTCAGCAACAGCTTTTTCCGGTAAATACATACCGAGCTCCCCACGATGTTTTTCTGGAATATCCAAATATGTGAAGACTGCGTCATTGACCATTTCAACGAGTTCAGCAAAATCTACCGCTTGTGTATAACAATAAGCAAACTCTTTTACTTCTGCGACAAAACCAAGCTTTGTTTTTCTTATTAAAACAGTTATTTCCTGCGGAAGTAAATTTCTATATTTTTTTAATAACTTTTCACTCATATCTATATAGTACTCTCACCAGATTATTAGTCAACAAATTTTGGTTTACTTTCTCTTTTCAGTTATTTCTAAAGCCACATTCGCCGGTACTACCTCATAATGGTCAAATTCCATCATGGCACTACCCTGTCCAGAAGTCATAGAGCGAAGTTGAGTCGTGTATCCAAACATTTCCGATAGCGGGACTTTGGCGTGAATAGCCAGTGCTTGACCGCGAGGCTCTGAACCTTCCACTTGACCGCGTTTGGAAGCGATAGAGCCATTGATATCACCCATATATTTCTCCGGAGCGACGATCTCGAGTTTCATAATAGGTTCGAGAATAACCGGCTTGGCGCGTTTTGCCGCGTCTTGAAAGGCTTGCGAAGCAGCGATTTTGTAGGCGATTTCGGATGAATCAACATCATGATATGAACCATATGTCAGTTCGCAAGAAATATTCACCATCTTATAGCCAGCAACGATGCCACGATCCATAGCTTCGTGAACTCCTTTTTCAACCGCTGGAATGAATTCATTCGGAATAACACCGCCTTTGACGGAGTTCACAAATTCGAAATCATCGAAGCGATGAACAGTCTTCGGCATCTTTTTGCCTTCCGGCCACGGTTCGAGTGGCTTCAAATTCAGCTTGACATGGCCGTATTGACCTTTACCACCAGTCTGTTTGATGTATTTATGTTCAGCTTCCGCGGTACCGAGAATTGTCTCGCGATACGCCACCTGTGGCTCGCCAACATTGGTCTCCACAGTAAATTCGCGCTTCATTCGTTCGACCATAATCTCAAGATGCAATTCACCCATTCCAGAAATAATAGTCTCACCCGTCTCTTGATTAGTTGAAATCTTGAATGTTGGGTCTTCATTGCCAAGTTTGCGAAGTGCCATGCCCATTTTCTCTTGGTCAGCTTTTGTCTTCGGCTCAATACGCAGAGATACGACTGGTTCCATGAATTTGATCTTCTCTAAAATAATAGGATTATTCTCATCGCAGAATGTATGTGAAGTCAAAGCGTCTTTGAGCCCCACTGCCGCCGCGATTTCTCCGGAATAGACTTTTTTCACTTCTTCGCGCTCATTCGCTTGCAAACGGACAATGCGACCGAGTCTTTCCTTTTTGCCAGTCGTGGAATTATACAAATAAGTACCAGCTTCGATGGTTCCGGAATAAACGCGAAAGAATGTTAGTTGTCCAACAAACGGGTCATTTTGTAACTTGAATGCCAAAGCGACAAATGGTTCTTCATCTGAAGCATGGCGAATAACTTCTTCGCCGGTTTCAGGATTGATACCTTTCACCGGAGGCATATCAAGAGGTGATGGCAAATAATCGACAACCGCGTCCAAAACCAACTGAACACCCTTATTCTTCAAGGCAGAACCGGTAAATACCGGGAAAATCTTGTTCTCAATAACCGCCTTGCGTACCGTCTTTTTCAATTCGTTAATCGGAATCGCTTTACCTTCAAGGTACTGGCTCATTTGCACGTCGTCATTCTCAACAATTTTTTCTATGAGTTCAGCATGATACTTCTTGGCGTCTTCCAGAAGATTGGCCGGAATTTCTTCCTCACGAACTTTTTCGCCCATTTCTCCGTCAAAATAGTAGGCTTTCATTTTCAATAGGTCAACGACGCCATTATGTTCACCTTCCATTCCAATAGGTATTTGGAATCTTACTGCTTTATTACTTAGTCTTTCCAAAATAGACTTGAATGAAGATTCGAATGATGCGCCCATGCGATCCATTTTATTGATGAAACAAAGGCGAGATACATTACCTTCATCGGCATAACGCCAGTTTGTTTCCGATTGCGGCTCCACGCCGGCAACGCCATCAAACACGACAACTGCTCCATCGAGAACGCGCAGAGACCTCTTCACCTCGGCAGTAAAATCAATATGTCCGGGAGTGTCAATAATATTGAAACGGACTTTCTTGGAAATATCGTCCTTACCATCCGCACCTTTAATTCCGCCCATATATGTCGGATTCCAGAAACAAGTAATAGCAGCCGCTGTAATCGTGATACCTCGCTCCCTTTCCTGCTCCATCCAGTCTGTGACCGTATCTCCTTCATGCACTTCACCAATCTTGTGTGTCATTCCCGTATAGAAAAGAACGCGCTCGGAGGTCGTAGTTTTCCCCGCGTCAATATGGGCAATGATGCCGAAATTTCGAACTTTTTCTAAGGGGTAGTCGCGATGCATAGTGTTAAATAAAAAAGCTCAATGGCTTTGATGCCTAATACGATACAGGAAATTGAGGAAATAATCAAATTTAGATTATAAAACCACATATTACAAATCTTTCAATATTAACCAAACTACTTTTTCCGTTAAACTTAGTTCATATGTTCTACAAATATATTTACAGAATGACATACCACCAGACCGATAGAGTTTCCACGATGCTTTTCTTATGGTTTAGTATATATTTATCAAAATAACCTAATAAACATGAACGAAATACTCATCGTATACCTAATATTCTCAATCGTCGCTCTTGGTTTTATCCTCATGACCTTACCAACCATCATTTCTCGTCGGATTGTTGACCGACGACGCAAAGAAAAAGGGATTAGAATAGAAAAACAGTCATAAACTGTACCCTTCGCTTACGCTCAGGGTGATTTTTGTGGAGCAAAAATTACCACGCGAAATGCGCGAAGGCTTTGTTCGCCTCCGCCATTTTGTGAACATTCTCGCGCTTTTTGACCGCCTCGCCTTCGTTCTTGGAAGCGGCGATGATTTCATCTGTGAGTTTGAGGTACATCGGCTTGCCTTTCTTGCCTCGCGCGGCTTCGATAATCCATTTCATGGAAAGAGCTTGCTTGCGCTCCGGACGGACTTCACGGGGAACCTGATAGTTGGCGCCACCGACACGGCGTGAACGGACTTCCATAGCGGGAGTCGTGTTTTTCAAGGCGAGTTCGAAAATTCCGAGAGGATTTTCCGTCTTGACTTGCTCCTTAATAGCCGTCATGCAGTTATTGACGATAGTTCGCGCAATATTCTTCTTGCCTTCTTGCATAATATAGTTCACAAACTTCGAAATCTTCACGGAATCGTAGATTACATCAGGTTTTATCTCGTGTTTTACTTTTATTTTTCGTCTCATGATATTGAATTAATCTTCATATTACACCGTTTTAACAGCTTTCGGTCTTTTATTCCCATATTGACTGCGACCTTTCCTCCTAGCTTCGACGCCGGCGCAATCGAGAACTCCTCGGACTATGGAATAACGAAGCCCCACATCCTTGACACGGCCACCGCGAAGCAAAACCACGGCGTGTTCCTGCAAATTGTGTCCCATTCCCGGAACATAGGCGGTAACTTCGACGCCATTCGTGAGGCGTACACGAGCAATCTTACGGATAGCGGAGTTCGGCTTCTTCGGAGTCTTCGTCGTCACCTTGGTGCAAACTCCCCTCTTGAATGGAGCCGGGAAAAATACCGGACGATTCTTGATGCTATTGAATGTTCGCGTAAGGGCAATGGACTTTGATTTCCTTTTGAAACGAGCTCTATTCCTCTTCGTCAACTGATTTATCGTTGGCATTTTGATATAAGTACGCAAGGCGCAAGTACGCAGGTGGCAAGTATGAATTCTTCACCGATTTTGACTTGAGTTTGGCCTTGAATTGAATGTAGCCTGCCAAAAGCGATTACTCATTTTTGCCTAATAATTAACTTGTCCTTTAATTACTAATAGGACAGTGAAAGTAGATTAGCATTCGAATAATAAAAAAGCAAGGAAACTGGATAAAAAACCGACCCTTAATAGCGGGGTCGGGTGATAAAGAAAAGATTGAAAGAAAGATAAATTACTCCTGCGGTCTTTCTTCGTTGTCGAGTTTAATTGCAAGCGCCAAAATCATTAAGGCGTTCCTAACTCGAAGACTTTGGCCACCACCAAAGAAACATCGAAATCTCATTGCTTGAGTATGTTTGTCCGTACTTACCCACGCATCAGAATCTTCAGTAAATTGGACTCTAATACGACCCTTCTTGGTCCCATCATGATCATCTTGAATCCTTTCATAAATCACTTGAGTACTTAGACCATTGACCCAAAAGGGATGTTCCAATACTCGGCGCGCGTCTTTATTCAATCGTTCAATTGAACATTCTCTCATAGTAAATTTCTCCTCTCTCATTAGATAATAGCTTTTTCGAATAAATATGCAACATAAGTTGTTATAATATTCATCAAAACACAATTCCCGTAAACAGCCTGAACACCCACGGAATTATCGGCGACACGATTTGCCATAAAAAGAAAACGACTATGAGGATAAATATCGGCGCGTATTGTTCCATAGCAAGTCGACCACGACCATATTGATTTGGTAAAAAAGCGAAAAGAAGTTTCGAACCATCAAGCGGTGGTAGCGGAATGAGGTTGAAAATAGCCAGAACTATAT
>CAYHQT010000040.1:0-5027 GCA_964358975.1 uncultured Candidatus Saccharibacteria bacterium
AGCGAAGCGGCAGGAGGGAAACACTTCGTCGCGCCGAGGAGGGAGAAACTTCGCCTGAGGTACCAATATTTTTTGCTATACCAACAACATCCAACAACTCCCTCTCAACATCATCCACATTCCCGAGAAGTAATCGGCGGCGACGCGAATAAACACTCGTCCTCTGCGTATTTATAACATCGTCAAATTCAAGAACATGCTTACGAGCGTCAAAGTTGAAACCTTCGATTTTCTCCTGCGCGCTTTCGAGTGACTTGGAAATAATACGGTGTTCAATAGCTTCATCTTCCGGCATGCCCAGTCGCCCCATCATAGATTTCAAAGTATCGGAAGCGAAAACGCGCATCAAAGAATCTTCGAGAGAGACGAAAAATTGCGTTTCACCGGGGTCGCCCTGCCTGCCCGAGCGTCCGCGCAATTGATTGTCAATGCGCCTAGCCTCGTGTCTTTCCGTGCCAAGGACGAATAAACCACCATTCGATTTCACCTTATTGTAAAGTTCCGGCGTATTCGGATTGCCGCCGAGCTTGATATCAACTCCGCGACCGGCCATATTCGTGGCGATAGTTACCGCGCCTTCCTTGCCGGCTTGAGCGATTATTTCACCTTCCCTTTCATGATTCTTGGCATTTAATATTTCATGGGGCACGCCTTCAGAGCGCAAGAATTGGGAAAGCAGTTCATTCTTTTCAATGGAAACCGTGCCGATAAGAACCGACTGACCTTTGCTATGTATTTCTTTGACTTTGCGCGCTATGGCTTTGTGTTTGCCGGCTTCGGTGCGGAATATTTGGTCGTTCTGGTCGAGGCGAATCATCGTTTGATTTGTCGGCACAATGAAAACTTCCAGACCATAAACTTTGTAAAATTCTTCGCTTGAAGTGGCGGCCGTGCCGGTCATTCCCGACAATTTCGGATACATGCGAAAAAAGTTCTGGAATGTTATGGAGGCGTATGTCCGCGATTCTTGCTGAATGGCAACGCCCTCCTTGGCTTCTATCGCCTGATGTAAGCCTTCAGACCAGCGTCTGCCCGGCTGGAGACGACCGGTAAATTCATCGACTATAACTATTTGATTTTCTTTGACGACATATTCTTTATTGAGGTGGAATAACGCCCTGGCGCGAATCGCCGTTTCGAGATGGTGAACGAATTTGATATTTTTGTCGGTGTAAATATTGTCTATGCCGAGCGACTTTTCCGCCTTCTCAATGCCCGGATACAAAAGTGAAATAGCTTTTTTCTTTTCGTCAACGGTATAGTCTTCATTTTCCTTGAATATGGAAACGAGTGCCACGAACTGTTTGTAAACAGCTTCGGCGTCTCTAGTTGGCGCGGAAATGATAAGCGGTGTTCGCGCTTCGTCTATAAGTATTGAATCGATTTCGTCTACTATCGCATAACTGGGTTCACGCTGGCGCAAGGTCGCGGGATTGTATTCCAGATTATCACGGAGATAATCGAAACCAAATTCATTATTCGTTCCATAAGTTATATCGGCCGCGTAGGCTTCTCTCCTCGTGCAGGCTTTCAGGAATTCATGCACGACTTTGAAGCCACCGGTAATGTCTCTTTCTTTGTCAAGCCCCGTGTCCGCGACCTCAGGCGAAGTTTCTCCCTCTTCGGCGCGACGAAGTGTTTCCCTCCTGCCGCTTCGCTCGCGTCGGGAAACACTTGTCGCCGCCTCAACGGTCGGAACTTCGCCTGAAACAACGGTTTCGTCTCGAGACTGTTCCTTAACAGATGTTTTTGAATCATACAAAAGACTTGACTCATGGTTGATAACACCGACACTCAAACCAAGGAAATCGTAAACTTGTCCCATCCACACGGCGTCGCGTCTCGACAAATAATCGTTGACGGTAACGATATGCACGCCTTTTCCGGTGAGCGCGTTCAAATACGCCGGCAATGTCGCTACTAAAGTTTTTCCTTCTCCTGTTCTCATTTCGGAAATCGCGCCAGAATGCAAGACCATTCCACCCACGAGCTGCACATCGAAATGTCTTTGAGACAATGTTCTTTTGGCCGCCTCACGCACGACCGCGAATACTTCGGGTAGGATATCGTCGAGGGTTTCGATTCGTCCCGCGCGCCTTTCATCGGCGACAAGTGTCCCGGAGATCGCCCCTCCTTCCAGTCGGGACGACTCCGCGACACTTCTCGCCTCGACGGCGCGCGGGACTACCCCCAATCTGCGTCGAAACTCCTCCGTCTTCGCTTTTAATTCCGCGTCGGAAAGCGCCTGAATTTTTACCTCGAATCCATTGACTTTCGTCACCATCGGCTCAAATTTTTTGACACTCGAGGTATGGGTATTACTGAATATTTTGCTCAAAAATGACATGATAAATATACTATACCATATTCATTAAAAATGGGCGTAAACACTCGTCTACGCCCATATCTGCCAACTTTCCGCTACTTGTCTCACATTATGGCACAGCTCCTCGCCATGCCATACCGATCACATACTATCAAAACGAATTATTAGTGTCAACACACCCATTCAACTTCACTTTCAATATCGATCCCCGTTTTCTCCTTCACCCTTTTCATCAATTCTCGCGTAAGAGTGATGACTTCATTCGCAGTCGCGCCCGCCTTGGCAACGACGACAAGCGCTTGATTTTTATAAGTGCCGACATTACCCATAACTAGCCCTTTGGCATCGCAAAGTTTATCAAGAATCCATCCCAAAGAGACTTTTATTCTGCCGTCTGGTTCGACAAAATAAGACATATTCGGATATTTCTTTTCCAATTCTTGCCATTGCGCAAGTGGAATAATCGGATTTTTAAAATAGGACCCAGCTGTCCCCCATTTCTTCCAATCAGGTAATTTCTTGGAACGAATTTCGATGATCGCCTTGCGAACTTCCGAAATAGTCGGTTTCGAAACATTTCTTTGCGAGAAATATTCCTGAATGTCCCTATAATCGGTATTCAGCTTGCCTTTTTTGCTTAATTTAAAATTCACGCTAACGATAATATATCGACCTTTCTCGCGTTTGAAGATGCTGTCACGGTAGGTAAAATGAAAATTAGAACTTGGCAACTCGATAATTCCCATTTGTTTTGTATCCAGTATTCTTATCGACTCAATTGAATTGGATACTTCGGCCCCATAAGCGCCGATATTTTGCACGGGCGAAGCCCCCACTGTTCCGGGAATGGAAGAGAGATTTTCCAATCCATACAGTCCGCGCATCACTGTTTCTTCGACCAAATAGTCCCAAATCTCTCCGGCGGAGGCGAAAACAATAACCGTATCATGGCCAAGATCTTTATAAACGATTCCCTTCAATTCGATTTTAATGACCAGTCCGGTAAATCCCGCGTCGGCAACTAAAATATTCGAACCGCCTCCCAATACTAGAATCGGTAAATCTTTCTTCTTGGCAAAATTCACCGCTTCCAATAAATCTTCTTCATTCAAGGCAGTACAAAAAAACCGCGCTGGTCCGCCGATTTTGAATGTGGTGTATGGTGCAAGCGGTATGTTTTCCTGAATTTTCATTTTATTGTCATTCCCGCAATGTCCTGAGCGAAGCGAAGGGTGAAGATGGAAATTCAGAATATTCTATTAAATCCGCTTGCTGTTTATTACGCCAAATGATGGCGACGGGTGTGAGCTCCAAAATTTATGTCTAAATAAAATGTGAGTACAGCCGTCGCCGTCATTTGGTGCAATCCGCTGTTAATTGTAACTCATGTAGCCACGAAACACAAAACGAGCCGACACTTCCCGGAACGAGCCTTAGCGGAGCGGAGCGATTAATGGCTCGTGGAGGGAATGTATCGGCGAAGTTAGTGTTTCGTGGCATAGTTATCATCTTGCAAACTCCGTCAAATATGCTATAGTAGTCGCCAGTGAGTACCCCGGTGGGCACTCTCCAATATGTCTAACGCAAAGTTCCGCCCTCGGCGGACTTTTGCGTTTTATACATAGGTCCGACCTATGTAGAAACTACCTTCCGAATACCTCCTGCAACATGCCTCTTGTCATTGGACCAACCGTGCCAAAACCAGAATCTCCCTCTTTGGCAATTTTGTATTTGACCTGGAATTTCTGCACGGCTTTTTCAGTTAATTCTCCGAATAATGTAGTCTCATTACCCAATGAGCCGGGACCTTCGTCGGCAATACGAGTATCTCTGTCGCTATTTAGAAGCTGTTGAAGGCGCTTCACAAAATCTCCGGCATCTCCCCTATTCATATTTTTCGTAAATACAACCGAACCGGTAATAACTGCCGGTGTTACAGTCGCATTAATAACCGGAGTTTGCGTCGGTATCACCGCCGAAGCTGGAATAATCGCGCCAGAATATATCGTAATAAGTTTCGCACGCGTGGCCGGTCCTAACCTGCCGACTTGTGATATACCGTATTTCGCTTGGAATCTCTTCACCGCCCTTTCGGTTGCGGGACCGAAGAATCCAGTTATCAAACCTTCAGGATATATATTTTTATCCTTGGCGAAAATAGTCTGCAAAGCGATAATATCGTTTCCATTCATACCTCGTCCCAAATCTCTTTTAATCGCGGTCAGTAGAGCTTTTTCAGCAGTAGTCAAAGAAGAAGCCTGTGTAGTGGTTATAACAGTAGTTGTAGCAGGTGGTGTTACTGTGGGTAACGGTAATCTTATATAACCACTGGATCCAGATGTAGAACCTGATGAACCAGCCGCCACGGAAGCGCTAGCCGCGCTCGAAGCCGCTGACTCCAAAGTTCCACCTGAAGCATAACCGGCAATCTTATAGTAATAAGTTCCAGCAGTTAAGCCTGTATTGGTATAGCTTGTAGAATTACCATTGTCTCTCAACAAAAGGAAACCTCCATTTGGATCAGTATCGCGATATATGTAATACCCCGTAGCCGCGGTACCTCCGGAAGAAGCCGTCCATGCTACAGCAATTTGTCCACTACCAGCGCTTCCGGCAGTGGCTGTCACGCCAGTTGGCGTACCCGGCGGTTCAACACCTAAAGATTCCGCCAAAGCATAAGCTGAAAAGTGTGTTCCAACAG
>CAYHQT010000041.1:0-4962 GCA_964358975.1 uncultured Candidatus Saccharibacteria bacterium
CGATCCCTCAACCGATACCTTTTGGGCGGTGCGGTTGAGGTGGAGGTTGATGCGGCTGGTCGCATGCTCATACCACAATATTTGCGTGATCGAGCCAAATTAGTTTCGAAAGTAGTAATAGTGGGCGTTCGAGATCGCGCGGAAATATGGGATGAGGGGCGTTGGTCGACATATCGTGGGGAAATCGAGCGCAAAGCCGATGCCCTCGCGGAAAAGTTGGGTCAAGCGGGGATGTTTTGATGAGAAAATATGGAAAGTGTTCACAAGGCAGTTCTTTTACATGAAGTAGTGGAGTTATTAGTTTCGTCCGCGGTGTTTTCTGGCAGGGGGAGAACATGTCCCCCTCCGAAGCATCCGTGTAGTATTGGGCGCGAGACTAAAGAATTATCTGTTGGGGTTGGAGGCCGCTGGCAAGCTTCTTCGAGGGACATGTTCTCCCCCTGCCAGAAAACACTCGCGAATAATATTTGGTACCTGGACGGCACGCTCGGCGGTTGCGGGCATGTTCTAGCGATTGTCGAAGCATTAAAAGGCCAAGTTAATATTATCGGACTTGACCGAGATAAGAATGCAATCGAAAGGGCGGAGGAATTATTTGAGGGACCCGCCTCCGCCAAAGGCTACGGCGTGGCGATGAAAGTTATTCTTGAATGTGAAAATTACCGCAATCTCGACAAGGTTTTGAATAAGCACGGCATTCGAGCGGTAAACATGATTTTGCTAGACTTGGGACTTTCTTCGGATGAATTGGAGCGGTCGGGAAGAGGATTTTCATTCCAGAAAGACGAACCGTTACTTATGACCATGGGCGATCCGACTGGCTATCCATTCACGGCAAAAGATATTTTGAATAGGTGGACGGAAGAAAATATCGCGAATGTCATATACGGATACGGCGAAGAGAGATTCGCGAGGAGAATAGCCAGAGCGGTATGCGGTTATAGGGAAAAGAAAAAGATAGAAACTTCGGGTGAGCTTTGCGAGATAGTGAAAACTTCAGTGCCGGCATTTTATCGAAAAGGTAAGTTGCATCCGGCGACGAAAACATTTCAAGCTTTGAGAATAGCGGTCAATGATGAGCTCGGCGCATTGAAAGAAGGGTTAATGAAAGGATATGAGCATTTGGCAAGTGGCGGAAAGATGGCAGTCATTTCATTTCATAGTTTGGAGGACGCGATAGTTAAGATTTTTTTCAAAGAGAAAGCAAAAACGAATGGCGCGACGATTACGAAGAAACCAATAGTCGCGGGACCCGAGGAAGTCGCGGAGAATCCAAGGTCGAGAAGCGCGAAACTGCGAGTTTTAGAAAAATGTAAAGATTAAGTTTTAATAATTATGACAAAAGTAATAGCACAAACATATTCAATAACTCGTGAATACCAAATATTCCTGACTTACGCGGTGATAGGTTTTTGTCTTATCTCGGCTCTGGTCTATGGCATGAATCTATATTCAGTAATCGCGCATACAGTCGCTTTGCAGAAAGTAGAAAAGCAGATTATAGGAATTGAGAGTTCTATACAAACCCTAGATGCGGAATATATCTCATTATCGAGCGGAATAACGAAAGAAATGGCGGAGAGTTATGGCTTGCGCGAAACGGAAGTCAGCGCCTATATCAACCGTACCGTTTCGCTCGGTAGTGTCGCCTTGCGGGCATCTGATTTGTGAGAAATTGCCGAGTGGTGCCTTTTTTATTCAATTCACCTTCTTGCGCCATGAATGTTTTCCATGAATAACAAAGAAAGACTACGAGTCAAAGTAATATTAGTGGGAATTGTCGCGGTGGCTGTTATTTTGATTTCATCTTTGTATTCCAGGCAGATAGTTAATGGAAAATCATATGCCGAAAAGGCGGACAAGCAATATGGCAAACCATCATCATCTCTATTCAACCGCGGTTCGATATATTTCCAATCAAAAGACAGTACACGCGTAGTCGCGGCAACCGTCGAACGCGGTTTTCTGGTTTATGCTAATCCAAAATTGGTCAAAGACGGAGCGCAGACTTATGAGGCGCTCTCGCAATTCCTGAAAATTGACCGCGGAAATTTTACAAAAGCGGTTTCGCGCGCCGATGATACATACGAAGAGATTTCGCATAAAGCTGACGGCATAACGGCGCAGTCGATAGACGGTTTGAAATTGAACGGCATAGGCACTAGTCCGGAATCTTGGCGTCTTTATTCCGGAGGCAGTTTGGCGGCGCACGCACTCGGGCTTGTGGGGCAGAACGCGAGTTCTTCCAACATTGAAGGGCGATATGGCTTGGAAAAATATTATCAAGATATTTTGAATAGGGAGAATGAAAAAACCGCCTTGGGAGTTTTCGCGGAGCTTTTTTCAAGCGTGCGGGATACAGTCATCGGCAGTTCGGCGAAAAGCGGAGATATCGTCACGACTATTGAACCGACCGTGGAAGGGTATTTGGAAAAAGTCTTGAATGATACATATACGCAGTGGCATCCGGATGAAATAGGCGGTATAATAATAAATCCGCAAAATGGGGAAATAATTTCTCTAGCTTTACTCCCCACATTTGACCCGAATAATACTTCGGAAGTAAAGAATCCGAAGGTCTTTTCCAATTCATTGGTCGAACATATATATGAGATGGGTTCTATCATGAAACCACTTACCATGGCTATGGGTTTTGATTCCGGTAATTTCACGCCATCTTCCACATATGATGATACGGGTACTATGATATTGAATGGAAAGACGATCGGAAATTATGATAGGAAAGCTCGTGGTATTACTAGCATGCAACAGCTTTTGAGTCAGTCCTTGAATATTGGCGCGGCCACCATAGCTCTCAAAGTCGGCAGTACTACTATGTCGGATTATTTCTCGAAATATGGTTTTGGGGAAAAGACCGGTATCGATCTACCAGATGAAGCAACTGGAATGATACGCAATTTGAAATCCGGCAGGGAGATCGATGTCGCAACGGCGGCTTATGGGCAGGGGATTTCGGTTTCGCCGATTGAAATGGTGCGCGCGCTTTCAATTCTCGCGAATGGGGGATATTTGATAAAGCCACATTTGGTGAAAGAGATTGATAGTGTCCTCGGTGGCGTTAGTAAAACCACTTTGGAAAGGAATGGACCGATATTGAAGAAACAAACTACTATAGATGTTACGAAAATGCTTATCGAGATAGTTGATACCGCCCTTAAGCATGGCGATATTAAAATGGATAGATATACTATTGCCGCCAAAACAGGCACGGCACAAATCGCCGACCGTATTAATGGCGGATATTATCCCGATAGATATCTTCACTCTTTTTTCGGATATTTCCCGGCGTATAATCCGCGATTTCTGATATTTTTGTATCAAGTGTATCCGAAAGGGGCGCAATACGCTTCTGAGACTCTGACTAATCCATTCGATAATTTGACGAAGTTCCTAATAAATTATTATAATATTCCACCGGATAGGTAACATGTCATTCCCGCGAAAGCGGGAATCTAGTGTCATACACTGGATCCCCGCTTTCGCGGGGATGACAAAACATATGCTAAACTATATTCATGCAAGTCTTGAAGAAATTAATAGTCTGGATTTTGACGATTGAATCAAGACTAATAATAAGGAAATACAAGCCTTTTATCGTGGCAATTACGGGGAGCGTGGGTAAGACATCTACGAAAGACGCCATTTATTGCGTACTCAAAAACCATGAACGGTTCGCTAGGAAAAGCGAGAAGAGCATGAATAGTGAAATTGGTTTGCCACTCACCATCATCGGCGCGCCGAACGCATGGCATAGTTTTTTCGGTTGGCTTCGAAATATTACCCTTGGAGCTAAAATGATCACGAGTAGAGTTGAGTATCCCAGTTGTCTCATTCTGGAAATAGGCGCCGACCATCCGGGAGACATAAAAAGAGTGGCAAAATGGCTGTATCCCGATATTGTCGTCATTACGAAAATTAGCGAGACACCCGTGCATGTGGAGTTTTTCAAATCATCCGAAGAAGTATTCGAGGAAAAAGCCTCTCTCGCGAGGGCGGTTAAAGATGGTGGCACGCTTGTTTTGTTCGCTGATGACGAAAAGGTTGTGGCTCTCGGAGAAAAGCCGAATGTCCTGTTCGAGTCTGACGACTCTCAGAGTCGGAATGACCCGAGTAAAGTGAGGAACATGGAAAACAAGAATGTCGAAGTGCTAACTTTCGGTATTGATATGTCGGCAACGGCGCGCGGAGAGAATTATTCAAGTTCAATTCAAACGGGCATTTCATTCACGCTCGACCTGGTGGGTGAAAAAGCGCCGGTATCTATTCATGGTGTTCTGGGGAAAACCTATTTGTACCCCTTTTTGGCGGCGACCGTTGTCGGTAAAGCGAGGAATATTCCGCTTCGGGATATTGTAAAATCTTTGAATGAATATGAGGCCCCGAGGGGTCGCATGAATATTATTCCTGGAATAAACGGGTCCATGATAATAGATGATACATACAATTCATCGCCGGACGCGGTCATGTCGGCACTTCAAACATTAAAAGAGTTGAATTTTGTCATTCCCGCGAAAGCGGGAATCCAGGATTTGACTAAGGATCCTGTTGATATGACACTAGATTCCCGCTTTCGCGGGAATGACAACATAACGATTAGCCAAATTAGCCATAGAAAGATCGCCGTTTTAGGCGACATGATGGAGCTCGGCAGATTTTCAGTTGATGAACACAGGAAGGTCGGCAAAAAAGTCGCCGGTATAGCGAACATTCTCGTAACTGTCGGACCGCGAGCTCGTATCATCGCGGAAGAAGCTTTGAAAAGTGGAATGCCCGCCGATTATGTAAAATGTTTTGATTCTTCTCTGGACGCCACGCCGTATATCGCGTCTATAGCTAGTTCCGGTGACATCATTCTCGTCAAAGGTTCACAGTCGCCCCGTCTCGAGAGAGTCACGAAAGCATTGTTGCGAGAACCGGAAAAAGCCGATAAGCTACTTGTAC
>CAYHQT010000042.1:0-4894 GCA_964358975.1 uncultured Candidatus Saccharibacteria bacterium
CGCTAAAAGCTCTGGGATATAACACCGACGAGGCTCGCGAGGCGTTGAAGAAAGTTGATAAAAAAATAACTGATACTGGCGCGAAAGTGAAAGCGGCCTTAAAAATGCTTGGTTAGTATATTAAATAAAAATCTTTTTATGAAAATACTCAATAAAAAAACTAATACGATACGCAAAACCTTAAACGATCTCAAAAAAGAGGAGGCTATTGATTCTGTACTAAGAGCAGAACAAGAGGAACGAGATGGAAAACTTCTTGAGGGTGATTTGGACAAGCTTGCTAAAATATACGCGTAAACACCATGCTCGATACATTCCTAGGTAAAATCCGCCGACACATTCCAACCAAAATATTCGGCTTTTTCCAGCCGGAATATCATTTTGCCCTTTCATTCATGGCGGCGCTATGGTATCGCTTCCCTTCGCGAAATATCAAAGTCATTGCCGTTACGGGCACAAAAGGCAAAAGTTCAACGACGGAAATCTTGAATGCTATCTTGGAAGAAGCCGAATACAAAACCGCACTTTCGAATACGATTCGATTCAAGATCGGGGAAACTTCATCGAACAATCTTCATAAAATGAGCATGCCTGGGCGTTTCGCCATACAGAGATTTCTTCGAAACGCGGTTGAGCAAAAATGCGATTACGCGATTATGGAAATGACTTCGCAAGGCGCGTTACTCTACCGTCATCGATTCATTGAACTAGATGTCTTCGTCTTCACAAACCTCGCGCCGGAACATATAGAAGCGCACGGTTCTTATGAAAATTACGCGGACGCAAAAGCATCTATATGTAGAACTTTGGCGAAATCCCATAAGAAAAATAAAATCATTGTTGTTAATGCGGACGACGCGGAGTGCAAAAGATTTCTGGAATGTGAAGCCGATAAAAAGATTTTGTATAGCATTAACGATATCAAACCATACACGATAAAAGATGAGGGTATAGATTTTTCGTTTAATGGGAAAATTGTCCACTCGAAACTGTCCGGGCTATTTAACCTATATAATATCCTAGCTGCCTCATCCACCGCTTTAAGCCAAGGTATTTCCGATGAGATACTAATCCGTGCCGTGGAAAAATTTAGTAATATCCCTGGTCGCGTTCAAAAAATTGAATGCGGTCAATCGTATCAAGTCGTAATTGATTACGCCCACACGCCGGATTCATTGGAAAAGTTTTATCAAGTCTTCAAATCCTCGCGAAATATTTGCGTCCTCGGCGGCACGGGTGGCGGACGAGATATCTGGAAGCGCGCGGAAATGGGACGCATCGCCGAGAAATATTGCGATGAAATCATTCTAACGAACGAGGACCCATACGATGAAGACCCCGATAAAATAGTGAACGATGTCGCCCAAGGCATCAATTCCAAGAAGCCAACAATAATAATGGACCGCCGCCTGGCAATCCGCGAGGCGTGCAGGCTGGCCAAACAAGGAGATTCTGTTTTGATTACCGGCAAAGGAACCGACCCATACATTATGGGACCAAATGAGACGAAAACTCCGTGGAGCGACGCGGAAGTTGCGAGAGAGGAAATAAAAAAATTGGGTGTCATTCCCGCCTTCGCGGGAATGACAAACAGTTATTAATCAACCTTTGAACCAAATTCGCGATTTAGAATATTCAAAGTGTTAGGACCCACCACTCCCTCTTCGCCCGTAATACCATATTTCTTTTGAAAAGCGTTCAGAGACGCTTTTGTGCAAGCCCCCATAGTCCCCGTCCGCGGACAATCATTCATGCCCATCTTCGTTGGAGGATACAGACCATTATAGATGAAAGCTGTCTGCAAAGAAAAAATGTCTTGTGAAGAAGGACTCTTGACACTCATAGGCATTCTCCACTCATGCGGCAAAACCAAAGTATCATACGAATTAGCCAAATCTATCGTATTGCTCGGGTCGAAGAAATCCTGCAATCCTAGATATGTCTGGAATGCCAAATCCTTTAGAGCCAGATCGCGCACGGCGGGATTGGTGAATTGTGGCTCGTAAATATAACCATATTCAATAAGCATGCTAGCGGCATCGGCGGTATTATAAGCGCCGATAGCGATAAGGTCGGGCTCATAAGTGATACCATTCGATTCTCCGAGCAGGTCGCTGACTGGATTATATTTTACTAGGCGGCGGAAAACCGTTTGGGCTATGGCTTGAGTTGTCGTACTGTTTAAGTATTGTTTTTCCGGCACATATATGGTAAAACCGCTATATTTGCCAGCCGTCTTGGACGAATGTCCTGGATTGTCATTGAAATGAATATGAATAACAATGTCAATATTATTTTCATTGGCCCATTTTGTGATGCCATACAGACGCAGAGCCACATTTTGCGGTGCTTTGTTGTGATAGACGCGCGGTTTGCCGTTGGATGAATTCACGGACACTAAATTTATAGATTCTTGCTGGTATGCTTTGACCCAATCGATAATATTCTGCCAGGAATTCTTGAAGTAGTCGGCAAATTCAGGAGCCCAGGCCGTTGTACCGCGCGTCACGAAAACTTGATATTTACTATTATTCGCCAAAATTTGTTGCAAGTTATTCGCCAGTTCGACGGTCAAATCCCTTTCTTTGGTAGAGCCAAATTCGGCGCCGCCATAATCGGGTTCATGCCCGGGCACGAGCAGTATTCTTATTTTCGCTTGTCCTTGCGACGCGGCTATATTATATTTCGACTGCAAGCCGGCGATAGTTCGAGGGTTATGCATAATAACGGCGGCTATTTGATTGGCGATATCGGTAAAAGTTTCGGTTAAATCATGGATTTGATCTGGATAATTAACAGCAAGCCATGGCGTCGCGAGAAGAAGTATGGCGAATAGAGCAATGAGATAGTGGCGCATGGTAGTATTCTAACATGCCTGAACTGCCAGAAGTACAAACGACCGTGAACGGCTTGGCTCAAACCGTTATTGGGCTTTGTATTACAGATGTCTGGTCCGATTATAATAGCGCCTATTTCAAAGGTTCCGGGAATATTAAAGACCTTGAATATTTCCAATATTTTAAGAAAAAAGTTATTGGAAAAAGAATCGTGAATATCAGTCGTCGCGCAAAAAATATTTTGATGCATTTGAAAAACAATCAAATAATTTTAGTACATATGAAAATGACGGGCCATTTATTATTTGGCGAGTTTGAATTCGACCCGACTGCGTTAAAGAAAGTAAAGGTAAAAAATCCGAAACCCTGGATTCCTATTTCACCAGAATCTTTGAAAAACCCTTTTAATAGACATATTCATTTTGTTCTAACATTTTCAAACGGGAAAAGACTTGCGCTGTCAGATTCCAGAAAATTTGCCAAAATTACTTTGATTGACGAGAAAACAATGAATGAATCGGTGCATTTGAAAAATATTGGTCCGGAACCCCTTCTAGAAGATTTTACTTTTGAAAAATTCAAAGTCAGACTATTGCTTCGACCAAACGGAAAAATCAAACAAGTAATTACAGACCAAAAAATAATCGCCGGTATTGGTAATATTTACGCCGATGAATCTCTGTGGCGCGCGGGTATTCATCCGCTTGAACAAGTACGTAATATTCCGCCAGCCAAATTGAAAGAATTATTTGTGGCGATTAAACAAACTTTGTCGAGAGGTATTGATTTGGGTGGTGATTCTATGTCCGACTATAGAAACATTCATGGTGAAAAAGGGCGATTTCAAGAACAGCATTATGCCTATCAAAAGACTGGAATAAAATGCGCCAAGCGGGAATGTGGCGGTATAATTACCCGTATTGTTATAGGTGGAAGAAGCGCGCATTTTTGCAATAAGCATCAGAAGTTGTATACATAGGTCAGGCCTATGTATTATTTATCAAACAACCGGTAAAGAAAAACCCCGGCTGAAACAGAAACATTCAGCGACTCTTTTTCCCCTTTGAGTGGAATTTCGGCGATAATATCACATGTTTTAAGTAGTTGTTTATTTACTCCTTCCACTTCATTGCCAAATATGATTGCCGTCTTATGTTTCATCTTTACTTTTCTATAATCAATCGAATTCGCCGCCTGCTCAACAGCAATGATTTGAAATCCTTCTTTTTTGAGACGCTTGACCAAAGCGACCAGTTGATTGGAATGCTCCCATGCGACCAAATCTTCCGTGCCAAGAGAAACTTTGGCAAGGTCTTTGCGTTTTCGATTGAAACGATCGAGTGGCGTAGGAGTAGTGCCGATACAATAGATTTTTGAAACTCCAATAGTTTCGGCTGTTCGAAAAATCGAGCCGACATTATGAACACTGCGAATATTATCGAGTATTAAATATATTGTTCGTTTTGTCTTCTCACTCACGGACGGAATTTTGAGTTTTGTCTTTTTAATCATATAATACCCACATTAACATATAATATAACTGCCATGCTTTCAATCTTCCCTTCTTTATTTTCATATCAAGAGCTTTCCCCTTTTCTAATACGCCTTGTTCTGGGTATTACCTTGGCTTATTTCGGCTATCAAAAAGTCATGAAACGCGGACAAAGTTCGGGTAGTAATAGCGTTCTCTACGGTGCCGTGGAAATACTCGTTTCAATTTTCCTAATAATCGGCCTCTACACCCAGCTCGCCGCCCTTATCAACGCTATCATTCTCATCATCAAACTCGCTTTCAAAGCCAGAAATAAACAATTACTCACGGATGGCGTGAATTACTATATCCTTCTCTTAGTCATGGCGACTTCTCTTATGGTTACCGGTGCCGGCTGGTGGGCGTTCGACTTGCCGTTGTAATTCATTACAAAAAGGTGCGGATTTTTGAATGAAGTTCGAACTTTTTTCGCCGAGAATCCTCCAAATTAAGGAAGTCAGGCGGCACGGCAGGAGAGATCCGCTATGAGAAAAAGTCAAGCGTTTCGGTAGGTGGTTTTGTTCTT
>CAYHQT010000043.1:0-4860 GCA_964358975.1 uncultured Candidatus Saccharibacteria bacterium
AGCGGTAATTAGTCCATAAAATATGACGATTTGCGCCATTACCAAAACCATCGCCATTCTATAATTGCCCCAGCGTCTTATGAATGATGGCGCGAATAGGAAAGCGAGAATCGAAACCGCCGCTCCAGCCATATAGATGTATCCGAGAATCGTTTCATTGGCGAATAAACTGAGGAAACTAGAATTCGAATACATTGGCAAAACCAAATGCATTGTATAGATGAAACCAATAACCGCGATGGTGTAAATAGTGTGACTTTTCGGCAATGTTCTTGGTTCCGTATTCATGATATGAAACTATGTGCTTAATATTATAGCACCTGCTATAATAAGCTCATACTAATAATATTTAATATATGTCATACGATTTTTCCACATTTAAGAAACAGTTAGCGCAAATAGAGGAATGGCTGAAAAAAGAATTGGCGCAAATGCGTACAGGTCAGGCCTCACCGGCCATCTTGGACGGCGTGCGCGTCGAATCCTTTGGGGCGCAAATGTCAATCCGTGAAATAGCCAGTGTGACAATAGAGGGAGCAAGAACCATAAGAATATCTCCTTGGGACAAAGGCCAAGTAAAAGAAATAGAAAAAGAGATTTCTTTGGCAAATCTAGGAGTATCAATTGTTGTTGATGACCAAGGTTTGCGCGTCAATTTTCCCGAACTTACTTCCGAGAGGCGTGAACTCATCGTGAAGCTCGCCAAGGATAAACTCGAAGAAGCGCGCAGACAGATTCGCCAGCATCGTGATATAGTGATAAAAGATTTGCAAGTGAAAGAGAAAGCCGGCGGTATAGGCAAGGACGAGATTTTCCGATTGAAGAATGAGGCGCAGAAAATAGTTGATGATATGAATAAAAAGTCGGAAGAAGTTTACGCCAAGAAAGAAAGAGAGATACTCGGTTAGTAGAATTTAATAAAACAATATTTGTGTTTACCGTAATAATATTCCTCATAGTTCTCGCTGTACTTATATTCGTCCATGAATTGGGGCATTTTCTCACGGCAAAATCTTTCGGCATTCGCGTGGACGCTTTTGCCGTTGGTTTTGGGCCGAAACTTATTTCATGGAAAAGGGGAGAGACGGTTTATTCTCTTCGACTTATTCCCTTCGGTGGTTATGTGAAAATATTCGGCGAGAATCCTGATGAAGAATCGCTCTCTGGACCGGATTCCGGGAGGAGTATTGTGAATAAATCGAGGTGGAAACAGGCGATAGTTTTGGTAGCTGGAATTACCTTCAATTTTATTTTTGCTTGGTTGCTTTACATTACTATTTTTACAGTAGGAGTTACGGCAACGACCGATGGATTTGAACAATACGCGAATCAATTTACCAATTCAAGGATAATGATAACGCAAGTTCTAGCGGGTTCACCTGCGGATAAGGCGAATATTAAGGTTGGGGATATTATTGTCTCTGTCATTCCCGCGAAAGCGGGAATCCAGGATCAGACACTAGATTCCCGTCCCCGATCGGGTCGAGGACAGGCTTTTCGCGGGAATGACAGTGCTGGTAGCAATGACACGGTTGAAAACATACAGCAATACATAAATTCAAAAGGTGGCAATACTATTGGAATACGGCTCATAAGAAATAATGAATCAAGGAATATTAATGTGATTCCAATTCAGGGTCTGGTAAAAGATAAATACGCTATCGGCATAGCGATGCAATATGTCGCTGATTTGAAATTGCCTTTTTTCACCGCTATTTATGAAGGATTACATTATACGGTTATTATGATAAAAGATACGGCTGTTGGTTTATATACATTCTTCGCGAATATTTTCCAAGGCACGGCGAATTTCTCCGATGTCGCTGGACCGATAGGGATTGCCGGGATTATTGGCAATGCCGCGGAGCTCGGTTTCACCTATCTCTTGATGATTACCGCCGTCATTTCGATAAATCTTGGCATTATAAACCTGATTCCATTCCCGGCGCTCGATGGCGGCCGTATTCTTTTTGTCGCTATCGAAGGTATTATTCGTCGGCGTATTCCGGAGAAGTTTTCCAATATGGTGAATACGATTGGCTTCACGCTCCTCATGGCGCTAATGATACTTGTAACTTATAAGGATATTGCTAAACTATTCAAATGAGACAGTCACGATTATTTACGAAGACGCGTCGCGAAGCACCGAAAGATGAGGTGGCGAAGAACGCGCGACTTCTCATCCGTGCCGGTTTTATGCACAAAGAAATGGCAGGTGTTTATTCTTTTTTACCGCTTGGTTTGCGAGTGATGAATAAGATAGTTGGAATAATCCGCGAAGAGATGAACGCGATTGGCGGACAGGAAATACACATGACGGCTTTGCAGGACAAAAAACTTTGGGAGACGGCCGGGCGTTGGAGCGATGATGTTCTCGATATTTGGTTCAAGACTAAGCTCAAAAATGGTACTGAAGTGGGACTTGGCATTACACATGAAGAGCCGTTAACGGCTTTGATGAAAGCTCATATTCATTCATACAAGGATTTGCCAGTTGCCGTTTATCAATTTCAGACAAAATTCAGGAATGAAACACGGGTAAAATCGGGTATTATGCGAGGGCGAGAGTTTCTGATGAAAGATTTATATTCTTTTAATTCAGACGCGAAGTCCCATGAATTTTTCTATGAAAAATCCAAGCAGGCGTATGTCAATATTTTCAATCATTTGAGTATTGGCGATAAGACTTATATCACATTTGCCAGTGGCGGTTCATTTTCGAAATATTCGCATGAATTTCAGACTCTGACGGATGCCGGCGAAGACACCATTTTCATTCATGAAGGCAAGAAGATAGCGATTAATAAAGAAGTCTTGAATGATGAAGTTCTGAAAGATCTAGATTTACGAAGGTCCGACCTTAGTGAAAAAAAGGCTGTCGAAGTGGGTAATATTTTCAACCTTGGCACGAAATTCTCTGATGCTCTTGACCTTACTTATAAGGATGAAAAAGGAGAATCAAAGCCGGTTTATATGGGTTGTTACGGCATTGGTCCGGGACGCGTCATGGGTACTATTGCCGAAATTTATTCCGATGATAAAGGTCTAGTCTGGCCGGAATCCGTCGCGCCATTTTCAGTTCATCTTATTGCCTTATTTGGTAAAGATGAAAAAGTGAAAAAAGTGGCGGATGAAATGTACGAAAAATTAACAAAGAAGGGGGTTGAGGTTCTCTATGATGACCGCGACGCCTCCGCCGGCGAGAAATTCTCTGACTCCGACCTTATCGGTATTCCGAAAAGGTATGTTATAAGCGAAAAGACTTTGGCGAATAATGAAATGGAAGTAAAGGATAGGAGGACGGGTGAGGTGGGGAGGAAAACAATTTAAGCTATATAGATTTAACTTTACACCAAGTTCTTAATCGCTAACGAGGGTCACCAATTTTATTCTGGAAACAACGCGGTTTTTCTGCTACCATACTAGCTATGAACGAGAAAATCCCCGACAAATTCCTAAAGCCGTACGATCCTGTTTCGACCGAGGATAGAATCTATGAATTGTGGGAAAAAAGTGGATATTTCAATCCGGATAATTTACCAGTTGATAAAACGGGCGATTCGACTCGATTCGGATTCAAGGATAAAGATGGCGAAGACAATACTTTTTCGATAGTTTTGCCACCGCCGAATGTGACGGGCAAACTCCATATGGGTAGCGCGCTTATGCTTGCCATTGAAGATATTATAGTGCGTTACGCACGCATGAATGGAAAACGAACGCTGTGGATTCCCGGCACGGACCATGCGGCTATCGCCACGCAAGTTGTCGTGGAAAAAGATATTCAGAAAAAAGAAGGCAAGTCAAGGCACGATCTTGGTCGCGAAGAATTACTCCGTCGTGTCGATACTTTTGTCGCGGATAGTCAAAAAACTATCACTTCGCAGATAAGGAAAATGGGAAGTTCCATAGATTGGTCACGCATAGCATTCACCTTGGATCCTGCGCGCAATTTTGCCGTACGAACCGCGTTCAAGAAAATGTATGATGATGGTCTAATATACAGAGGGTATCGCGTCGTGAACTGGGATCCGAAAGGGCAGACGACTATTTCCGACGATGAGATTGAATACGAGACGAGGAAAACGAAGCTGTATACATTCAAGTATTCAAAAGATATCCCCATAAGTATTTCGACGACAAGGCCAGAGACAAAACTTGGAGACACGGCGATCGCGGTCAATCCGAATGATAAGAGATATACGAAATATATTGGACAAGAGTTCAAAACAATATTTGCCGGTGAAGCCATTGCTCTCAAAGTCATTGCCGATGATTCCGTTGAACCGGAATTCGGAACCGGCGCGCTTGGCGTAACGCCAGCGCATAGTATTATTGACTGGGAAATGTCACAGAGACATGGTTTGTCTTTGAAGCAAGTTATCAATGAATACGCGAGGATGACAGTAGGTTTAGATTCTATTAAAGACAAGAAAGTTTCCGGAGCGCGTGAAGCCGTAGTTACATGGCTCAAAGAGCAAAGGCTTTTGGAAAAAGAAGAGGAGATAGAGCATAATATTAGCATTGCGCAGAGAACAGGCGGAACCATCGAACCTCTACCGAAACTGCAATGGTTTGTCGCCGTGAATAAAGAATTCAAAAGAGATGACAAAATGACGACTTTGAAAAAACTGATGAAAGAAGCCGTTTCGCCGACTGGTATCAAAATAGTTCCCGATAGATTCGAAAAAGTGTATTTTCATTGGATAGAGAATCTGCGCGATTGGTGTATTTCTAGGCAAATCTGGTATGGGCATCGCATACCAGTTTGGTACCGCAAAAATAGTGCCCCGTCGCATAATGCGGGGGGGGCGGTTACCGCCAGAAGCGCCCACGTGTGAGTATAAATATATTTTTGTT
>CAYHQT010000044.1:0-4810 GCA_964358975.1 uncultured Candidatus Saccharibacteria bacterium
CTTCCTCGCTCGTCGCTTCACTCCTCCTCGGAAGACTGTGTCCCGCCCAAGCGGTGTGGCTGACGAAATCGATTTTGCCGAGATAGCTCAGTCGGTAGAGCATTCCCCTGAAGAGGGAAGGGTCCCCAGTTCGATCCTGGGTCTCGGCACCAAATTGTTATATAGACGCATAATTTTATAGACAAAGATTGCGTGCATTTGTATCATATTTCATAAACAAAAATACCCATCCGGATTACTCCAGATGGGCGTGGTTTTTTTGATTATTCTTTCTTCGGTCGTTTTCGAACACGGAACAGATACGGAAAGATGAGATAGGGGAAGCGAATTAGCATTGAATAGCGAATACTCCATTTCTCATCGGCAAGGATCTGGCAGGTACCTTCACGGCACATGCCTTCATCAGTGAGGGACTTGTATTTATCCGCCACTGCAATCGGTTTCCGGCCGTCACGCTTTTCTATCGAACGAAGAAGACGATCAAGCATGTCGGCGTATGTTTTCAGATGCCGAAGCATCTCGTCTCTTGCCCCCGGTTCGCCTACGCAAACGGGGATGAATTGTTTGCGACGGAGCGATTCCGCCAAGAAGGCCACGAGACCCCTCACGGAACTCTTGACCTGGACGAAGGGGACACTGCTGTCACCTGTGGGTATGTCCAGACCACAGTCCTTGATACCACCAATTACTCGCGTTTTGAACGCGGTGGCATAAGCGTTTTCCGCGGTTTCGCGTCGCGGAGTCCTGTCCAGTGCCGTATAGTGTAGTCTGGGGCGAGGAAGATTATTCTTTTTCGCTTTCACATTTCGTTCAGTGTCGCAAAGTTTAGTCGAGCATAGTTAAGTAGCGCCCGGCTAAGTTGAGCGTTGTGCAGTCCAGTCTGGAGCGAAGGAATAAAAATATTTCTTCGCTACATCATCTGGTAAAGCCCAGTCCGATTACGCGGGGTCGGGTACTGTCTTTTCAGGTGCGGAGCGGTTGGACTTAATTTCAATCGCTATAATATTCCGTGGCGGGGTGTAGCTAGGTGTCGCACCGTGTGGCATAGTGTTGTTTGGAGCGGTTTGGGGTAAAACTCAAACCGCTTTATTTTTTTGCGAAAAGTGTATAATGGGTCGCATGCGATATATTTTCATAGATGAGTCTGGTGATGCCGGTTTCAAATTCGGCAAAGGGTCGAGTGATTTTTTTTATCATCGTCGCAATTATCTTTGATGATAGTTTGGAAGCTGAGAAAACTGCTGTGGCAATTAAATCCTTGAAAAGGAAGATCGGTTTTTCAGATAATAGAGAATTCAAATTCAACAAATTGAATAAAGAGATCAGAATTGAATTTTTCAGGGAGATAAATAATTTCAAATTCAAGATTGAATGTTTGATAATAGATAAAAAAGCATTAAAGAACAATAAGTTATCGAATAATAAAGATTCGTTTTATACATATGCAGTAAAGATATTTCTAAAACGCAGTGCAACTTTAATGTTCGATACAAATATAAAACTAGATGGTAGCGGCGATAGAATTTTCAAGAGAAACTTCTTCTCCTATTTAAGAAAAGAACTTGGTCAAAAAGAAAGAAGGATAATCCGCAATATGAGATTTGTTGATTCAAAAGGGAATCAGATCATTCAACTTACCGATATGATCGCGGGAGCTGTACGAAGATCATGTGATGAGAATAAAAGTGACAAAAATATATACAAAAATATTTTTAAAAAACATATTGATAATGAATGGAGTTTCTAACCATAAAAGAAAACCTCCTATACGGAGGTCTTCTCGATACATATCCTATGTTGGTTACCCAACCACGCCACCATACGGTGACAGTTCGGAATAAGTTATCTGTGTGCTGTTATATTAACAAAGTCATATAAATTATGCAAGTTGACGAATAATAAGAAATATGTTAGCTTAATTTTGGAAATAGCAAAACGCTATAACCAAGATCAAGTCTAGAAGCTTGGCTTGGAAACTTGATTTTTGACAAATAAATAAGAGAAAGGTCAGTATGCAACATCATTGGCTCACTTGGGACGAGCTAAAGTCCTAATTCCCGAAGGATGGCGAATTCAAAGATGGAATGCGTCCGGCGCAAGAAGCCGGTCTGCGATTCATTGGCGAAAAAGGTTCATGCGTGCTGGAACTTCCGACCGGTGCCGGCAAAACCGCCATGGAAGTGGCAATTGCCCGTACCGCGAGGAAACATTTCAAGAGCAAGAGTTGTTTTCTGGTCACTCCGACCAAAACAGTTCTGGAACAGATTCGCCAGCGCTTTCCGGACGATTTCACAATCGCTTTGGGAAGAGGCGACTTTCCTTGCTTCTACTACGAGCGCTCAAAGTCCGGCCTAACGCCGGAGTCGAAGACGAAGTTTAAAGCGGACGAGATTCCGTGCTCAATGCTACGAAATTGTCAACATCGCGTTGATCAAGAAACTGGTGAGGTCAAGGAACCGGTAGCAGTTTCGTGTCCTTATCTCAAACAGAAGTTCGAGGCATGTCATTCACGGAAGCCCGTTCTGGCGACATTGGCCTTCTATCTTTTCGCTCGGCTCTATTCCAAAAATTTTCTGGAACCCGATGTGCTCATCATTGATGAAGCGCATCGCGTGCCGGAAATCGTGCGTTCGGCTTTGTCTTATGACATTACCGATTGGCATTTAGAGAAGGCGGTGGAGATTTTGGAGAAGGTTGGAGAAGACAAAGCGGCGACGGTGCTAGACCATTTCAGGTCAGAAATGATTTCAATCATAAAGAAGAAGCCCGCTTCTCGCGGCACGCTTCTTGAAGCGAGCGAAATTATCAAACTGGTCGGCATTCTCGACACGATTGATGGCAAAGCGGTGGAAAACTCGGTGACGAAAGCTATCAAAGATGGTTCTATCAATGCCGATGATATCGTGGAGGTACTGAAGAAGGTCGAAAGCACAGTCAAGAACTTGCGGCGGTATGTCCGTTCGCTGGAACTTTCACTGCCCTTGGCCAATCGAGGCGCCTTGGCTTACGCCTACGCCTATCACACCGAAGAGCAAGTCGAAGGGAACAAGGTCGCGCACAAACTCGTCGTTTGTTCGCACTATGTCAATCCTTTGATAAAGCTTCTTCTGGGAAAAGTTACGATTGCCTTGTCTGCCACCTTTGGTGACAATGTGATTTTCGGTCAGGAATCAGGAATTCAACTTCCATTCCTGTCTGTTCCACCATCGTTTCCGGCAGAGAAGACTCGCATCTTCATGCCGACCGATACGCCGAACTTGGCGTTCAATGATAGGAAACACGGAGCAGTCACCAATGTGATGCGTCGCATGGCGCGCGCTGCGAAAAAGCTCGCTCATAAAGGTATCCGTTCATTGCATGTGGTGATTTCCAACGAGGAAAGGCAGAAACTCATGGCTCTGATGGCGGATGAAGGGGTCAAAGCCATATCATACGGCAATGGAATCACAGCTCGCGAAGCCGCTGTTCGTTTCAAGGACGGAGAAGGTGAAGCACTTGTCGGCACGGCGGCGAATTTCGGTGAAGGGGTTGATTTGCCACGGCAAATCGCTCCGGTCATCTTCGTTCTCCGTCCGGCCTATCCGCCACCGCACGAGCCCCGGACTCAATTCGAGGAGAGGCGGTATGGCAATAATCGCTGGGCGATCTGGAATTGGCGGGTGATGCTCGCCGCGCTTCAAGTGCGCGGGCGCAACATTCGCAGTGAAGATGATCTTGGCGTGACCATTTTCATCTCACAACAGTTCCGGCGATTCGTCTTCGCTTCGCTTCCGAAAACACTTCAATCGTCCTATAAAGGCGATTTGGTGCTTGACCAATGCGTCAAGGAGGCGGAGAAGTTGGTGAAATAATTGTCTTGTCGCATGGCCCCGCAAAGCATGTTACAGTGCGCTGAAGTGCGTCGCACTCGTGTTCGGAGCGGGGAGAGTTAATTCTTTCCCCGCTAAATTAACTGAACAAGGCGTCGCCGGGTAACGTACAGTCAAGTTCGCTCACGTAGAATCATGCGTTGTTCCGTTTCGTACGGAGCAAGAGAGATTTATATCTTTCTTGCTAATTTACCCAGTACTGTAAACTATGGCATAGTTCAGTCCCGTGGGGTTCGGCGCGGTAATCTTCGGTATTGCGCGGAGCAGAAATAATAAGTTTTATTTCTGCTAAACACTATGCCGTGTAGTTAAGTGTCCTACAGTTCAGTTTAGCTGCCTTACGTCAGGTTCAGTCCAGTCTAGTATGGAGCGGTTTGAGGTTAAACTTAAGCCGCTTTGTCTTTATTCTCAATCACTCCTTCTTTCTTAATAATCCACACTCGATTAAATTTAGTCAACCCCTTCCCGATTTCTTCAATTGGAAGCCGCATTATGAATCTGTTATCTGGTTCGCTTGTTATTTTCTCACATCTTATTTTGTTTGCTTGATGGGTATCAAAGACATATAAATTTTTCTCATCATATCCATATAGGAACATTACACCCACATCTTTTCTATTTCGCTTGGATTGAGATTTTGAGGGTTATATTTTTGTGGATAGTAATAGTGTAAGGCATAATAAAGAAAATCTCGTCCACAGCGATTTTTCAGGATTTTTCCACTCCTAGTTTCCCTTGTAACAAACCCAAATGATTGGAGATTGATGGGTAGGGACTTTATTTTTAATGTATCCATTTCTCTTAAATAATATATCTAGTTTAGGATTTCCGCAACCGTTCGTTACCCGCTTTTTTGTTGACATAATTCAATGCTCATGATAAACCCTTTTTCCTGACTTCCGATTTGCAACACCCTCATTTCCAGACGGCATCGTATAGTA
>CAYHQT010000045.1:0-4732 GCA_964358975.1 uncultured Candidatus Saccharibacteria bacterium
AGGGCGAAGGGCGATTTTTGGGTTATACTCATGCAAACCGATGGTTAATTCAAGTATAAACGAAGGCGTGGAATTAGGATCCGAAATTAAAGCAGTAATTTTTGATTTGTCGGAAGTTTTGCTTCATGGGTTATTGGGTATGCGCGACGACTTAGCTTCAAAATTGCATGTGCCCGCAGAAACTATTGATTTTAGGATTTCAGAGCTGAATGATTTATTTGAAGGGCGGATACAAGAGGATGCATACTGGAATTCTTTTTTGCGGAAAGAAGGGTGGAATATCGATCCATTAGAACTTAAGCATATGGTTCGCGCGAATTTTAGAGAGATAAAAGGGACGAAAGAGATCATTGTCGCTTTAAGAAAATCAGGCTACATGGTTGGTCTTTTTTCTGTGCACGCCAAGGAGTGGATTCATTATTGTGAGGAGCGATTTAAGTACAGAGACTTATTTGATTTAATGATTTATTCATTTGAGATTGAGGTATGTAAACCTGAAAGGCGAGCATTTGAGATATTAGTAAAGCGAATCGGTTTATCTTCCAATCAGATATTGTTTATAGATGATGCCCAGATCAATATAGATACCGCCATAGGGATGGGCATTCACGCTATATTGTTTGAATCCCCACAACAACTCTCAAAGCAACTGAAAAGTCTCGGGGTTTTGAAATAAAACATATGCAAGATTTAAAACTCGCTAAAATGATCAAACACGAGGACGAATTTTGGAGCCGTGCATTTAAAGAAGAACTCTCCAAAAGTGAATCCGAACAGAAGAATTTTTCCTCGTTTTGGTGGGAATCTTATTACGATGAAATTAAAACGTTTGTGTGCGCTCGTATTAATCAGTATGATAACCCAAGAATTCTTGAAGTTGGTAGTGGATCCGGGAAGGCTTCAATCTTATTAGGAGAAGAGTACCGACGTACTCTATTGGATATTTCGGACAGCGCACTTGAATATGCAAAATATCTAGCCCAAAGATTCAACGCGAGAAATTTAAATTTTTTGAAGGGAGACATGTTTTTCATGCCATTTGCCGATAAATCTTTTGATTTCGTATGGAATATTGGTGTAGCAGAACATTACGACGGAGGAAATATCATCGCCATGATTACAGAGATGGTTCGTGTTTGTGACAATGGCGCTCAAATCGGTGTGGGAATCCCAAACTTCAACTCCCTCCCAATTCTCAAGGCGAGCATTCTGAGGAATAAACTTTTCAGTTTTGTCCCAGGGTACCGCTTAGAATCGGAGAATAAATATTCTGAAGATCAGATGGTGGATTATTTCAAGAGAGGAGCTGATAATACGAATAGAAGGATTAAAGATATCCGAATCATCTATTTCGGGAGCCCACTATTCATGGAAACTCCAAAATGGTTGCTACTGACGCTCGGAAGATTTATGGAAATGATAATGCCAAAAAGCAAGTTTCTGATGTTTGTTATTTGTGTGGTAGAATAAAATGACCAAAACATGAAAGAGGGAAAGCCACAACAACAGTCAGAGAAGGACGAGAGTACCAATCTTAACAAAGACCCTCGAAATGTAGTCTATGAAAGGCCAATACTTGATCGCGAGCATAGCCATGAAGCAGTCGAGTCTCTAGAGCGTGATTTCAAGGACTTCTATAGTTCGCGTGGCTACAGTGAGCACGAACCCGTATTGATAAGTTCAGGCGCTGACCCGAGCGTTCGATTCATCGGGTCGCACATTAGCGTATTCAAGCCTTATTTGCTTACCGATACCGTGCCAACGCCGGGGTATTTTATTGTGCAGGATTGTGTCCGTACACAAAATATGAAACGTATTTTTGATGATGAATACAGTCCACGATGGGGGTCATTCTTTACTAGTCTAGGGACGATTTCTCCGGCGAGTCGTCTCGATGAAGTCTGTGACGAGTCTCTCCATTTTCTTAAAGAAAAAATAAACATAGAGAACAACGATATCCGTGTGCGTGTAAATTCAAAAGACGAAGACTTATTGAAAGCAAGTAGAAATGTTTTCCCTGAAGATAGTTTAGAAATCGACACTCAGCAAGACAGTTATTACCGGCACAAGATAGGAATCGATGGAGTGTGGGGAAGAAATTTCAATCTTGCCTTGAGAAATGCCAACGGTGAAGGATTTGCAGACGTTGGGAATGTTATCTTAATTGAGAATAACGAGAAAAAATTGGGAGCCGAGCTTGCTCTTGGTGCCACCACAATACTGAAGCAAGTTTACAACCTTGAACACGTGAATGATTTTTATCCAGTTGTCGGATTGCCACAAATTGATCCAAAGATCAGCAGAAAACTCGAGGATGCGATTATTGTAAGTGTCACGCTTTCTCGAGAGGGGCTGGAACCAAACGCCAGTGATAATCGCGGGAGGATACTAAGGACGTATATGCGTTCTTTGATTTATCTCAGAGAACGTGCGGGGTTATCAATAGGTAAAGTTGAATATGCCCTCAAGCAATTTGAACGGAAACAGTTTGTCACTGATGATCCTAGTGCATCCAATGGGATTACCGAGTATCTTAAAGGATACGAGCAAGAACTTTTATCAAAAGGAGCCAAGACTCCAGAAGATAAATTGATATTATCTGTTTTGAATAAATCACCTAATTAAAATATGACTGAAGTTAAAGATGTCATCGAGCTAAAGAAAATTATTGAAATTTCTCATAAATATATTTTAGATGCTCCGACTCAAAGAGTACTTGAACCAATTGATACACTTATTGATATCGAATTAGAAACGAAAATCAACCTTGAAAAATTGAATGATGTAGAAACAATTCTTCGTAATATAAAAGTATTTGGATTTTCTAAAGTAACTCATCGTACAGAGTGGCATCATTTTTTTTCAAATGACCTTGTTGCTCACAATGTTTTAATTTTAATTAAAGATTCTAATGAGATATGGATAAAAATTAAGAATGATAAACAGATAGTCAAAACTGCTCATAGTAGTTTTCCAATCCTCCTAAGACATGAGAAAAAAATAAAGCCGCAAGATATCAATTATCGAGACGAATTCCAACGAACTATTACTCAAAATTATATTGGATCATTTCAAAAAGAATGTTTAGATTTTTCGTTTTATTATAAAGATTTGTCATTCACAACTACACTATCGTTGGCAGATTCGGAGCATAGTTCTCTTTACCAAATCGAATTTGAATTTGACGGACATAAAGAAAACATCGAACCACCTAGTTTTGGTACTATATTGGCTATATTTGACCAAATGTTATTAGATGTATGCCAAGATAAAACATATAAACTAACTACTTATACGAAGATTGAGTGGCTATTAGCAATTAATAATGACTTATTAAAAGTTAATTTAACGGAAATATGAACTACAATATTGAATTTAAAAATACGATAAAGCCAAAAAAGATAAAAATGGGAGATCACGTTCGGGTGATTGCTCCAGTGAAAAGTCTAAAATTCATGTCGGACCAATCAAAAAAAGAAGCAATTTCTCGACTTGAAAAATTTGGATTTAAATTATCTTTTGGAAAACATGTCGATGAAATAGATGAATTAAATTCATCTTCTATCGAATCAAGAATAGAAGATTTGCACGGTGCATTTGCAGATAAAAAAGTTGATGCGATCTTAACCGTCATTGGCGGGTATAATTCTAATCAGTTACTTCAATATATTGACTACGAATTAATCGCACAAAATCCAAAAATCATTTGTGGTTTCTCTGATGTAACGGCATTGGCAAATGCAATCACAACAAAAACTGGGATGATTACCTATATAGGCCCACATTTTTCAAGTTGGGCAATGAAATATGGATTTGAATATTCCTTGGAAAACTTTGCAAAGTGTTGTATGGAAGAAACTGCTTTTGATATATTATCTTCAAAAGAATGGAGCGACGATCCGTGGTACATAGACCAAGAGAAAAGAGATTATATTCCGAATGACGGATATTGGATATTAAATTCCGGTCACGCAACTGGTCGTGTCGTTGGCGGTCATGTCAGATGCCTGAATGCATTGCAGGGAACACAATATTGGCCCGGGCTTGATGATGCCATCTTAATTCTTGAAGAAGACGCAGAAGTAAACCCATCGCTATTTGATCGACAATTACAATCACTAATTCATCAATCGGATTTTAGTAGTGTGAGGGGGGTTTTAATTGGTCGTTTTCAAAAAGAAACAAAAATGACAAAAGAGTTGTTGCAGAAAATTATTAGCACAAAAAAAGAATTGCAGAATGTTCCAATTATTGCCAATGTTGATTTCGGACATACAACCCCGATTGTAACGATGCCGATAGGGGGCAGTTTGGAAATTTCCTCAACTGTTGATTATGCTAAAATTAGCATAATTGATCACTAGAACATGCTTCCAGATTATTTGCGCGAACAAATTAAAGACACTGATTTAAAATTCAAGAATACTGATCTAAAGTCTTTTGCTCTTCCAGTATATGATCCGGCAACACATTATATTGAGCTCACACGCTCAGGGTATTTTAAGGCATTGCTGAAACTCAGGCATTACATCAAGGCGACGTCGGATTTCTATTTTTCGATTATTCAAAACGCGACGAATGTTGATTTGTTCATGTTGACACCAAGCATATCTTCTCCTACGGGTCCTGGATCGGACTCAGAGACTATACCCATTATGCTTGGAGAACTACACTCATATCTCGTCGATTCTTCACAATTTGGATTTGAACCACTCCTTATCAATGGTATGGA
>CAYHQT010000046.1:0-4533 GCA_964358975.1 uncultured Candidatus Saccharibacteria bacterium
GGCTCTGCGAGGCGGTGGCGGGACTGATTCATTCGTTCAGTTTCCGCTCGAAAAAAGTTCGCGCAAAGTGTATAATTACAGCACAAATGAGCGAAGCGAATTTGGGCTGGGAGCAAGCCGCCAATGCGGCTTGCGGGAGAGGACTCGAAAAGGCTGAGTATATTTTCGAGGAGCTATGCTCCGAGAAAATACGAAGCCTGTACCGAGTCTGTAAGACTCGAGTCCTCTCCCCGGCACAGAAAATCCCATTAAGTCAATATTGATTTTTTCTTTCGGAATGAGAAAATCGGTACATGGAACAAAAAGGAAAACATTTGGCAATATTTGAAGGTAAACAAATTCGCCGACATTGGGACGACCAGTTGGAGAAATGGTTTTTTTCTGTGGTTGATGTTGTTCGTACATTGACTGACCAGTCAGACTTTCAGACTGCCAGGAAATATTGGAATAAGCTAAAAGAAAGACTAAAAGAGGAAGGAAATGAGTCGGTGACAAAATGTCACCAACTTAAAATGCAAGTAGCTGACGGCAAATTTTACTCTAGTGACGCTGCGGACACAGAAGTGCTGTTGCGCTTGATTCAGTCCATACCATCTCCAAACGCCGAGCCGTTCAAATTATGGCTTGCTAAAGTCGGTTACGAAAGACTCGAAGAAACCGCTGATCCTGAGCTTGCCATTATGCGCGCTCTAAAGACATACTTGAGCAAAGGATATTCTTTGAACTGGATCAATCAGCGGCTGAAGAGCATAGAAATCCGCAAGGAGTTAACAGACGAGTGGGAAAAAGCGGGAGTCAAGGAAGGTCTGGAATTTGCGATTCTGACTGATGAAATTTGCCGGGCTTGGACGGGTATGACCACGCGAGAATACAAGAATCTGAAAGGTCTGAAAAAAGAAAATCTACGAGATAACATGACCAATCTTGAATTAGTGCTCAACATGCTCGCGGAAACAGCGACAACAGAGATCTCCAAATACGGCTTGGCGCGAATAAACTGCCACAGTTTACACATAGTTACCTAGAATGTGGTATGATATTTGACATATGAAAAACTCACAAAAGGGTTTCGTTGGGCTATTATTAATAATAGTTTTGATTATAATAATTGGAGGCGTTACTGTATATTTCAATAAAGATAATATTCTTGGCAATAGTGCTGCTCAATATATTGGAAGCAAATTGGGTGCCTGTATAATTGAGGAGAATCGTGGTGATACCGTCTCTACAAATGTTGCACAAGCTGTTGCGTTGAACCAAGTGAACAGAAACAATACTCCATTTAATTGGGTATCTGTGGGTTATTATCCTATGTATGGAAGTTCTGGTGAGATAAATTATTATGCTTTTGTCTTTCGTAAAACGGAATATATAGAATTCACTACACTGGATAGTCTTGAGCAAAATGCGAGCAAGTATTCTGACACAACACAAGACGGAAGTGACAAAAAATATCAATTTAATGATGTGGCATCTGTGTTAACTGGTGCCGCAAGCGGAGACGCTTTAATTATTCGTTACTACAGGGGTATTCCAGAAATTGTCGGCAAAAAAGTTGAGATAAAGAAATATGTTGAAAATAAATACTCCGATAAAACAATCGGCAATATTATATCCGATTCCCCTATGGGGAAGATGTATTTTGAGATAGTTAATAAATCTAATAATGGGGTCACGGGAGAAATTATTGGTCTGGATTACGCCGTCACTTCAAAGAGTGAATTGGCAAACTATCAAACGGATGTCAAGAATAGAAAGAATAAACAATACATGAGTTTTGATCAAAAAAAGTGTAATAGTTATAAGCAGGCTTTGATTGAAAAAGAAGAGGATCTAAAAAATCAGTGGGGTAAATATACTCAATAGTATTTATTTGCCATCCAACATTGTCTTCAAAGTGAATAAATAAACTGTTAAACCGATTCATCTATTATTAATATTCGCGCCGGAGAGATTCGTTGGGTTGCTTTCGGTGTAAATATCGGTAGTGAAATTGACGGTAAGGGCAAATCATTTACGCGACCAGCTCTAGTCATTCATGTAATCGGCTCAAATTTGGCATTAGTTGTTCCGCTTTCAACTAAAGTAAAAGAAACGGTAGGTTATATACCATTTGAATTTCAAGGAAGGACTATTTCTTTATGTGTTCATCAATCTCGAACAATTTCTCAGAAAAGAATTTTGTCTCGTAAGGGCCGGATTTCCGAAAAGAAGCTGGGTGAGATTGAAGAGCAACTTAAGAAGTTTTTTGCTTTATAAAATCGAAGCGAACATCCACACGCTTCCTTCTTTGCCCTCCGTAGCTTTAGCGGAGGAAGGTGCCGCGACCCTGAACCGCCTGGCGCGAAAAAAACCACCGGGCGGACCCAGTGGAATGTGTAAATCGGATTGTTATTTGCCTTGAAACTGCTCGAGATAATTTAGCAACTCATTAAGCTTGCATGTGGCGAGGCCAATAACCGTGTCTGCCCCTCCGTAATATACATACAGTTGATCTTTTACAATTACTGCGCCAGAAGGAAATGTTACTTGTGGTACAAGGCCATTTCTTTCATAGTTAGTTACAGGCTGAAGTAAGAATCCGGGGGCACGAGCGATCAATTTATGTGGCTCATTCAGATCAGTCAGTGCGGCTGTGATGGTCCAAACATGTGACATAGATTCTGCAGAGTAGATGAGAAGCCATCCCTTATCAGTTTTAATTGGTGGAGCACCAAGTTCCGGACCTCGAAGTAGCCACCAGTATGTTTTGAGCACGGCCGTCTCCATGGAGCTATCCAAAAACTCTTTCCATGATTCATCCGATTGGTGCATGACTTCATCAATTGAGTTGTAGTAACGAACTGCGACATGCGAATTAGTGGAGTCTGAACAAATCGTCATTATGAAGCCAATTTTTTCACCATTCACCGGTTCCGAGAATAAAGCTCCGGCCTTAGAGGTCTTTGGTGGCCCAATAATGCCGTGTTTTGTGATGGTTACAAAATCCTTTGTTGTAGCCAGAGCAATACGAACATTTGGATATTTTGTTTTATCCTCGAGTGGGCTATCTATAGCGGTGTAAGTGATGTAAAACACATCGCCGATTTTCGTGATTCTCGGATCTTCGCATCCGTACATGTCAAACGGCTTATCAGGAGAAATGAACGGATCATCTCGCCGATCAAAGTGGATTCCATCTTTACTTTCAGCATATCCAATGTAGGATTTCTGATAAGTAAGGTGAAATCCAGGTCTAATAGTTTTCCGTTTCACCCCCTTTGTTTGAGCCGGGTAGGTGCGATAAAGCATGTGAAAGATGCCATTATCGTTCGCAACACAGGGATTGAAAACGGCTACTGATTCCCAGTGAACACTGCTTCGCGGCGTAAGAATTTGTTGAGGTTGCTCATTACTTGGATATCGTTGTAAATTGAATGGCATATATTTTTCCTTTGTTGATGTCTAACGGATATAGTACACTATCTATGTCGTAATACAAAGGGTTGTAAATCAAAGCAGATTCCGTATCTATATTGTATTTAATGTAAAAAATGTTCCCACTTCGTCCCAGACGGCGCACAAACGAGCGAAGCAAACTCTGCTATAATTGACCAATGAATAAACCCTCCGGCACTTTGTTATTCTTGAAGGCATCCATGAAAGATTTTCGTAATACCGGTAGTTTTTTGCCGAGTTCAAAATATTTAGCCGTGAAATTGACGGCGCCGATTTTATTCCAGCCGAAAATGAAAGTGGTAGAGTTGGGCGCAGGGAACGGGTCCGTGACAAAACACTTGCTCAATATTTTACCCCGTGACGCGCGGCTATTCTCGGTTGAATTGAACAAGTCTTTAGCCAATCGCCTCGATTCATCCATAAATGATTCTCGGTTTACCCTCATTAGAGGTGATGCGTCGAAATTGAGTGAACATTTGAAGAAATATAATATTGGAAGGGTTAATTATATTATTTCAGGGCTACCACTTGGCAATTTCTCCGCGAAATTGCGTAAATCTATTTATGGAGAAATCATCAAATGTCTCGATTCGAATGGCATTTACACGCAGTTTCAATATTTTATGGCGAGCCTGATGGAAATCAAGAAACATTTTAAGATAAAGAATATTTCCTTTGAATGGAGAAATATTCCACCGGCTTTCATTTATACATGTAAATTAAAATAAGTGCCCTTAGCGTTTCCGTAAGAATCCAATCTAATGTTACAGAATCTCAAAAATTATTTGTGACTCTACCGGGAATCGAACCCGGATTCTGTGCTTGAAAAGCACATGTCCTGACCATTAGACGATAGAGCCCTAGCAAACTGCAGAGCTACGAGAATACTAACACTTTTTGAGAAAATAACAAAAAATGCTAATGTGTTAGATAGCCCAACCTAGGAGAGGTGGCAGAGTGGTCGAATGCACCACTTTCGAAAAGTGGCAGGGGCGCAAGCTCCTCGGGAGTTCGAATCTCCCCCTCTCCGCAATTTTTCGAAAAGGGTTTCAGAACCAAAAATATGGTCGGCGCGAAGCGCCGTCTGTTCTGCAT
>CAYHQT010000047.1:0-4427 GCA_964358975.1 uncultured Candidatus Saccharibacteria bacterium
TGACTTGAAGCCGTCCACTATTCATGACATAAATGCCATGGTCGCTCTCTATCGCCCGGGTCCCATGGAAAGTATTCCACAATATATTGAACGAAAACATGATTCCTCGAAAGTGAAATATTTGGATTCGCGACTCAAGGATATCTTGAATATGTCCTACGGCGTTATAACATATCAGGATGATGTCATGATGATATCGGTTAAACTCGCCGGCTATTCATGGCTCGAGGCTGACAAACTAAGGAAGGCGATGGGCAAGAAAATACCGAAGGAAATGCAAGGCGAAAAAGATAAACTCCTGAAGGGTCTGGTGAAAAATGGCATGACGGAAAAGAAAGCGCTGGAAATGTGGAAACTAATCGAACCTTTTGCCGCGTACGGTTTCAACAAGGCGCATGCGGCAAGCTACGGCAAGGTTGCCTATCAAACGGCGTATATGAAAGCTAATTATCCAGAAATCTACATGTCCGCGGTGCTCACGGCGGAATCCGGCAACACAGATATGATCGCGGAGATTGTCAATGAATGTAAACGCATGGACATTCCCGTTCTACCGCCGGATGTGAATGAAAGTTATAGTCAGTTTACCGTGATTAAGGATGAGAAATATCGCATTCGCTTCGGCTTGGTGACGATAAAGAATTTCGGACAAGGTGTTTCAACAGCGATTATCGAAGAGAGGAAGCGTGGCGACAAATTCAAATCGTTGGCTGATTTTCTCGATCGGGTCAAAGATAAGAATCTGAATAAGAAATCTCTAGAAGCTTTGATTAAGTCCGGCGCGATGGATTGCTTCGGCGAGGATCGCGGAATAATGCTCGCTAATATTGAACTTCTACTAGCTTACAATAAGGAAAGTGAGGGGAAAGACGCCAGTCAAGATTCATTATTTGGCATGATGGCTGATGTTTCGAGCATTCCAACACTTAGACTAAATGAAGTGCCTAAGGCCGAAATGAAGGACAAACTTGCTTGGGAAAAAGAGTTGCTTGGTCTTTACATTTCTGGACATCCTTTGGAAAGATATCGCGCGGTGATAGAAAAAAAAGATATGGATATCAAGAAAGCTTTGGAACGCAAAAAAGAGGGTGATTCGGTTATCCTGGGTGTGATTATAAACGAGGTACGAGCAGTTCAAACAAAAAATAACGAGACTATGGCTTTCATTACAGTCTCTGATTTTTCCGGCTCTTCGGAAGCGGTTGTTTTCCCCCGAGTATATCGCGAATTTCGAGAACTTATCGCGTCTGATAAATGTTTGGCGATAAAAGCGACGATTAATAGCAGGAATGGCGATAAGGGTTTCTTAATTGAGAGAATGAAGGCATTGTAATAATAATGCCCCTCGAGAAGAGGATATTCACACTTTCAACAAAACGAAAATTCAAACCTTGAGGTAGTCGACACGCGTCATTCGGCTTTGTTGAAAGTGTGAATATTCTCTTCTTGAGGAGCTGACACTGTGTTAGAATATTATTTATGATATATGACCTCGTAATTCTAGGTGGTGGACCAGCGGGGGTAGCCGCTGGCGTTTACGCTTCACGAAAGAGACTGAAAACCGTGCTTATCACAAAGGATTGGAATAGTCAGAGCTCGGTTTCAGAGGGTATAGAAAACTGGATTGGCACAGTGAAGATTTCAGGACTCGAATTGGCGAAGAATCTTGAGGATCATTTGAAGGCTTACGCGGGTGAGTTTGTGAATATTCGTGAAGGTGAAATGTGTGAAAATGTGATAAAAGATAAAAAGACCGACAACTTCATCGCGAAGACGAATAAAAGCGAATATGAAGCCAAAACTATTCTGGTCACGACCGGAAGTCATCGTCGTAAATTGGAAATCGAAGGTGCCAATAGACTCGAACATAAGGGATTGACATATTGCGCTTCATGCGACGGACCAATATTCACCAACCAAGATGTTATCGTTGTCGGTGGCGGGAACGCGGCTTTCGAAAGCGCGGCTCAACTTCTGGCGTATTGCAAAAGCGTGACGCTCGTGAATAGAAGCGAGAAATTCCGCGCGGATCCGAAAACCATTGAAGCTGTTTCCAAGAATCCGCATTTCAAAATTCTATCGAATGCGGTGCCAAAAGAAGTTAAAGGTGATAAATTCGTCAGTGGCTTCGTTTACACGGATTTGAATTCAAAAGAAGATATTGAAATCAATGCGTCGGGTATATTCGTCGAGATTGGTTCTATGCCAACGACCGGTTTCGTAAAGGGTTTGGTCAATCTGAACCAATCTGGCCATATCATCACGGACCCGAAGAATCAGCGCGCGTCAATTCCGGGTATTTGGGCGGCTGGAGATTGCACAGACGATTTATACCACCAAAACAACATTGCCGCCGGCGACGCGATCAAGGCACTTGAAGATATTTATTTGTTTTTAAAAGCAAAGTAATAGTTCATCATTCGCCTTATGTATTGTCATTCCCGCGAAGGCGGGAATCCAGTGTATTACAATCCGACATTAGATTCCCGCTTTTGCGGGAATGACAGCACATTTTGACCACAACCCTTTCCCTGCCATTTTCGCCTGTTTTTCGGCGTCCCTAAATTCCGATTGATACTGATATGGTTTACCGACTGTGTATTCACGGGCAAAACCATCCTTTATAAGTAATTCATTTATGAATATTCCATCATCACGATATACAAAAGCGAGCAAACGGTTGTAATTATCTGTTTTTTCGCGGTTCGGATTGAGCGCGAGCTTAACTTCCCTACCCTTCAATAATGATTTCGTCTCTGCTGAAGCCTCCGGACCGGAACATTCAACGGGTTTGCGAGGGTCAACGACTTCGGGAGTATTGATTCCCAACATGCGCACGGTTATTTCTTTACCATCAACCTTTACCTTGAATGTATCACCGTCAATAATATCGGTAACTTTATAAAGCTTTGCCGGATTGATGTTTGCCGCCATGGCTAATGAGACGCTGGCTGGCTGTTTTGCCACAACTTGCGGATTCGAAGAAAAATTCAAGCCCACCGAAAAATAACCGACGGTAATAGCGGTGAATACGGCTAAAGTTAAAATAACGGTTTGTTTTACGAAGATACGGTTCATATGAACCGCATTGTATCAAGAGAAAATGTAAAATCAATATTGAATTATTTTATTTTCCGTGATTCCGTTTCCTCTCTCCAAATTCCTTCAAAATCTCATCGAATTCCGCTCTAGAAAAATCCGGCCAAAGGGTTTCCGTAAAAAATAATTCACTGTATGCGGTTTGATAAGGCAAGAAATTTGACAGGCGTATCTCCCCGCCGGTTCGTATTACAAGGTCCGGGTCTGGCATATCTTTTGTCCATAAATAATCTTTTATTGACTCTTCATCCAATCCTTCAATTCTCTCCTTTGAAAGTTTTGAAATCTTCTTTGTGGCATTCAAGATTTCCGCTCGCCCACCGTATGATAGGGCGATATAGAGTGTTAACGCGTTATTTACTTCCGTTTGTTTTTCCGCCTTTTCGATTAGTCTTTGCAATGATTCTCCAAACCTGGACAAATCACCGATAAATCTCAATTTTACGCCCTTATTAACCAATTCATCAATCTTATTCGTAAGGGTAAATCTTAAAAGGTTTATGAGGGTATCAACTTCTTCTTTACCGCGATTCCAATTCTCGGTCGAAAAGGCGTAAACGACAATATGTTTGATATCCGCTTCTTTAATCCATTTCAATGTTTCTTTGAGCTTATTATATCCTTCTCTATGCCCATCAATGCTTCTTTTGCCATTCTTCTTGGCGAAACGACGATTGCCATCCATAATGAATCCAATGCATTTCGGTTGTTGCTTTATCTTTTCCATATAGGTCTAATATACTATCAGAAAATCTGGAAAAGTCCCACATGGTTCATTCCAAGTAACCGATACATTATCAACCCTAGCGAAGATTGGTCCTCTTTCGAGAAGTGAAATATATTTATCGAGAACTTCTTTCTCCCCTTCCGCGATGACCGAAACCGTACCGTCAGGAAGATTTTCCACCGTACCAACGATGCCAAGACTTTGCGCTTTCCTCCGCGCGAAATCCCGATACATGACTAGCTGTACTCTACCGGAAATTATTGCTTTGATTTGTTTTTGCATGAGGGTTAAACGCGATTATATGAAATGCTTCTTGATAAAGGATCGACCAGAACCAGATTTTAAATATTTCTCAAACTGAAAAGCTTTATATTTATCTTCAGTGGCAAAATAAAAATCCAATTCTATTGGCAGGCGCTTAACAGTTGCTGGTACATTGCCTGTTTGGTGCCTCTTGAGTCGATTCTTTAGATCATTAGTACAACCTAAGTAAAAACCATCTTTACATTTTAAACTATAAACATAATTCATATAACATTTAATTAAGCGAACCCCGCCTTCGCGTGTCCATGGCGGACTTCGTCACGCCGTAGCCACGCTT
>CAYHQT010000048.1:0-4344 GCA_964358975.1 uncultured Candidatus Saccharibacteria bacterium
AGCAAGGAGTGTTTTTTCTTTCGGGGTTGCTGGCGTACTCGCCAGTGCGTGGGGCGATTCATTCGTTCAGTTTCCGCTCGAAAAAGGTTCGCGCAAAGTGTATAATTCCGAACAAGTTACTTCTAGTGCCGAAGGAGGGAGTCGAACCCTCATGAGATAAATCTCGCAGCATTTTGAGTGCTGTGCGTCTGCCATTCCGCCACTTCGGCATCTACTAAGAGTTTATAGTATTTTCGAAATAAATAAAAGGTGCTACAATACTTTCATGCCGAACGGTTATGTGAACAACGCAATATTTTGGATTGAAATTGACAAGGTTAGTCCAAACCCATATCAGCCACGTCGCGAATTTGACGAGACGGCTTTGAAGAGTTTGGCGGACTCCATACGCATGTATGGAGTGCTTCAACCTTTGGTTGTGACTAGAAAAGAGGTATATCACGATGAGGGTGGCATGACCGTTGAATATGAACTAATTTCCGGTGAAAGAAGATTACGCGCGTCCAAACTCGCTGGATTGGTGCAAGTACCGGTGCTTATAAGGGATGGAGAACAAAGCGCTAGGGAGAAATTAGAAATTGCTATTATAGAGAATCTGCAAAGGGAAGATTTGAACCCAGTCGAACGCGCGCGTTCCTTTGACCGTCTCATACGAGAATTTGGATTGAAGCAACATCAAGTGGCTGATAAAGTGGGGAAGAGTCGAGAATATATAGCGAATACATTACGCATGCTTACTTTGCCAGATACGATGCTGACGGCTCTCGAAGAAGGCAAGATTTCTGAAGGACATACGCGGCCATTGCTCATGCTCGTTGAAAAACCGGAAGAACAAACGATATTATTCAATGATATCATTTCAAAAAAACTGACTGTCCGTGAAGCCGAGGCGGCTTCGAGGCGTGTGGCGCCTGATAGAGTGCGCAATCGAGAAAAATATTTGGACCCGGCTATTATGGAGCTTGAGAAATCTTTTACCGAATCATTGGGAACTCGAGTTATAATTGAACGCGATTCAAGAAGTGCCGGAGGTACATTGAAAATTGATTTTTTCAATCCGCAGGATTTGCAAGTGTTGCTTGAAAAAGTGATTAAATCGGGTACTATTCGCACAGGAGGAACAAACATAGATTCCGCGGACATGCCGTCAACCTCGCCCGCCACGGGAGGAAATAAGGCAGGCGAGGTTGCGTCTGGTTCTCGCCACCACCCTGATGGAGATAAGCAGGATGTTGTGTTCGGTGGTGGCTCCGAAGCGTCTGCGTCACCTATGTTTGTTCCTCCTGTGCGAATGTCTAACGAATCACCAATTGACGACCGTGCGCCGGAAGAGATTAAGGAAGAAGAGAATGAAGATTTGTATTCGCTCAAAAATTTCTCGATTTGATTTCAATATTCAGTTATTGATTTTCCGCTGGCGATTTCTTTTTCGCGAACCTGCCTTTTCTCACAGGCTTCGGTATCGCCAATAATTCAAGTGCTTTTTCGAGCATTATCTCATAAACATCATTTGGTGCCTTAATTGACCTGAAATTGCCGTCGGAAACAATATATGGGCCGAAACGACCCGCGGAGGCGACAACTTCTTTTCCAGTTTTCGGATCAATGCCGAGTGTTCTGGGAAGACTCAAATATTTCAATGCGTCGGCAACGGTAACCTTGGATGGGTCCATGAATTTTGGAATTGAGGCCATGCGGGGTTTGATAGATACAACAGGACTCGCCGATTCTGGTGAAAAATCCCCCGCCTCCCCGCCAGCTGGCGGGTTGGCGCCCCCTTTTTCAAAGGGGGATTCTATGCTGTTTGCGTTAATTCCCCCTTTGGAAAAGGGGGTGTCCCGTAGAGAAGCGGAGGGACGGGGGATTTTCTTTCTTTTAACCTTCTCTTTTTTGACTTTGGTTCCCAACTGAACATAAGGCCCGAACCTGCCATTCAAGACAAAGATGGGTAAACTGGTGGCTGGATCTGTGCCAATGGGTTCATCTTTTTTGAATTCGACGCCGTCCACCGTTAAAGCTCCTTCGCAATCGGGATACTTGGCGCAGGAAATAAATTTGCCGCCGCGGCCAAGCTTGATAACCATTGAACCACCGCATTTCGGGCATTTGTATTTCGGGTCGGCGTCACCGAGATTCGTGACCTTGTCGATTTTATCTTTTGCTTTGACATCTTTATGAAATGGTCCATAAAATTCGGAAAGCGTTTTGACATATTCACGCGTCCCGCCGGCGATATCGTCAAGATTATTTTCCATTTCCGCGGTGAATGTGTCGCTGATATATGTGGGGAAATTCTTTTCCAAAAAGTCAGAGACGACTTCACCGGTGTCCGTCGGTTTGAGGGAGCGACCTTCTTTCTCAACATATCCGCGGTCCTCAATTGTTTTACTTATTGTCGCGTAAGTTGAAGGCCGACCGATACCGCGTTTTTCCAATTCTTTTATGAGACCCGCCTCCGTATAGCGTCCCGGTGGTTGAGTTTGTTTTTCTAATGAATCGATTGATTCCAATTTTAGAGTTTCGTTCTTGGCGCATTTCGGCAAAGTAATTTCTTCGCCATTTGATTCCGGATCGGCTTTGAGCCAACCATCGAAGAGTATTCGTGAACCAATTACTTCGAAATTTGGTATTTGTCCGGCGGTCACTGCATCCTTCGCCGACACATTCCCTCCGAGAGCCATTAATCGCTCCGCTCCGCTAAGGCTCTCTCCGAGAAGTGTCGGCTTAGTCGCAGTGACCGCCGGAATGACAGTATCACTGGAAACATTCGCAATCACTTTTGTTTTGGCAATCCTCGCGTCCGCCATTTGAGAGGCAATAGTGCGTTGCCAAATAAGGCGATAAAGCTTCTTTTGTTCATCGGTATGTCCGGCGGACATGACGGAAGCATGAGTAGGTCGAATGGCTTCATGTGCTTCCTGAGCATTCTTACTTTTTGTTGTGTATGTTCTAAATACTAGGTACTCTTTACCATATTCTTTTTCGATTTCAGGACCGATTTGTCCAAGCGCTTGCTGGCTAAGAGTAGTTGAATCCGTGCGCATATAGGTAATATAGCCAGCTTCATACAATTTCTGCGCTATGCCCATAGTGCGCGAAGGGGAGAAGCCGAGGCGCGAGCTGGCTGTTTGTTGTAGTGTGGAAGTGATGAAAGGCGCGCGTGGTTGTCGCTTTTGTTCCGACTCTTCAATATCCAGTACATGCCATGGTTCTTTCTTGGCTATATCGATAATTCTGTCAACTTCTCTCTTATCTTTCGGTTCAACGGAACAAGTTAGTCCAAGTATTTCATCTTTGGCGGTTTTCCAATTCCCGAAAATAACCCAGAATGTTTCGGGAATGAAGGCGCGGATTTCTCTTTCTCGCTCCATGATTATTCGGAGGGCCGGGCTTTGGACGCGACCGGCGGAAAGTCCGTAACGAACCTTTTTCCAAATAAGGCCGGAGAGATCATAGCCGACAATACGATCTAATACTCGACGAGCTTCTTGGGCTTCTTTTAGATTCTCATCAATTTGTCGTGGATGTTCAAGTGCTTCCAAAATAGCTTCTTTGGTAATCTCATGATATGTGACTCGCTTGATTTTTGAAGCTGGAATTAGTTTCTGTTTGTCATTCCCGCGAAAGCGGGAATCTAGTGTCTGATTTTGGATTCCCGCTTTCGCGGGAATGACAACAGCACCATGTTTTGTGAGTAACTCCTTGAGATGCCATGCGATTGCCTCACCTTCGCGGTCAGGGTCGGTTGCGATCAGTATTTCATCGGCTTTGTCAGCTTCCTTGCGGATTTCCGCGATGACCGCTTCTTTCTTCGGAATAATTTCGTAATGAGGAATAAAACCACCTTCAATATCGATGGCTTCTTTGTTCGATTTTGGCAAATCTCGCACATGTCCGACGGACGCGCGCACGACAAAATCTTTTCCCAAGTATTTGGAAATTGTTTTTGCTTTAGAAGGTGATTCGACTATGAGTAACTTCATGGCATCCAGTATGGCATGAAGGTATTGTCGAAGTCAAAAAAATCTGTTAAATTGTCTGGGAATGCGCATCGAGAAACAAATTCCGCCCATATCCGCCAGTTGGCGGATGGTAGTGCACTTCACAATATTTATATCCGCCCATAGCTCAGCTGGTAGAGCAGATCCCTCTTAAGGATAAGGTCGTAGGTTCGATCCCTACTGGGCGGACTTGTTAGAAGTTGGAATTTAGAATTTGGAATATAGGGAAAACGCGAGTATTTGCGATTATTCCATATTCTAAATTCTATATTCCAACTTCCAACAAACGCCGGGGTGGCGAAATTGGTAGACGCACTTGGCTTAGGACCAAGCGGAGCAATCC
>CAYHQT010000049.1:0-4287 GCA_964358975.1 uncultured Candidatus Saccharibacteria bacterium
GAGCAGCGCTCTGTTAAAGCGTTGGTCGCTGGTTCGAATCCAGCTCCCGGAGCAAGGTTGGACAGATGTCCGCAAAAACCTCGTTTCGACTTGATAAGTCCTCAATTTTATCAGGTTCGAACCGAGGATTTTTTGTCTTCGCCTGAAGAAGTGTTTTTATTATCAGTGAATACAGATTTGTGTTGCTAACACTGAGTTTTTTCTCCTTTAAAGTTAGGTTCGAACCAATTTCCGATAAGGTCTCTTTCTTGGCTTCAGTGGTCCCATTTTCGAAGATTTTACCCACTCCAACCGCCAGATTGAATGCTCTCTGCGCCTTTCCTAGCCTCTGTGGATCGATATGGCCTAGTCCTTGCACTTCCTTCCTAAGGGTGTTGATTTCATCCACCATGGTTCCTTTGAGGCTCAGGAACTCATTGTCGTCTAGAAGGTTGCGAGCCTTCATGAGAGTCAATTCTTTCTGCTCCTTTTCCTTTTGAATAAGCGTTTTTTCTAATGTAGCTTTCTTTTCCAATACATTCTGGTGATCTGATGTGCCAAGTTGTTCCATATTCTCAATGCACCATTTACTGAGTGATTCCGAAATTTGAAGATGCTCTTTGTAGTAAGTTGATAGGTATCCATCGATATATACCTCGGGTACACTACCTTCCGTACAATCAGGATTTTTCTTCTTGGTGCAATGATAGTAAATGTAGTGCAGATAGAGTGGATCATTCATGTCCTCGATGGACGCCTGACATTTCGGACAATTCCTTTTATTTGAATATGAGAACTTGAACTTACATTCCGAGCAGATGAGCTGATGCTTGTGTTCAGCCGTAACCGCGCCACCACAACCACCACACTGTGTTGGTCCCACATAAGCAAATGTATGAATATTTTTCGATGGTCTCGCCCTACCACGGTCACCGAGAATCTTCTGAATCTGCCAATATTGATCTTCGGTAATCATTCTAGGCACATCCTGATGAAGGTTATGTTTGACATCATCCTTTGTGAAGAAGAACCCTGCGAAGATTGGATTCTTCAGAATCGTATCTGATACATATGAAATGCCGAGCTTCTTACCTCCTTGTTTTTTGTGAGGTCGGGTTCTTAATCCTTGTTTATCATTGGCATAGTTCATAAGCTTTCTAATTGAATACCTGCCAGTCAAGAATAGCTCGAGGAGCTGGCGAACTAGATTGAAGCGATCTGTATCGACCAGCCATCCTCTACTACCAGGTTCTGCTGATAGATCGTTCATATAACCGATAGGTGCCACTCCGCTCGGATATCCTCGCTCGACTCTTTCTCGCATACCTCTTTTGGTATCGGTACTCAAATCTCTTATGTATTGATTTGCCATACCGAGCTCAACTGCCATAACGATTACATTATCTTCGGGGTAATAGCTTCTACCGAAAGTCTGAATATGTTTTATCACTCGTTGTTGTAGCATCCAACTGATCGTACCACCATCGATAGGGTTGCGAGCCAACCTGTTTAACTTCCACACTAGAAGACCATTCGCTTCACCTTTTGTGATCCTCTCAATCATCTCTGTGAATATAGGTCTGCCGGGTGCCTTAGCGGATTGTGATTCTTCAAATGGTAATCCTACGATTTCAAGTTCATTCTCTTTTGCGAACTCACTCAATTCTCGCCTCTGAGCATCTATCGACTGCACCTGCCGATCTTCAGCTTCACTAGATTTGCGAAGGTACATGAAATACTTTAGTCTTTCCTGCTTTGGTGGTTTGTACATTGTATTGATATTATTTGTTTATAATCGCTCTTTCCAAAACAGTACCGCTAGGTTCTAACATGTCCAGCCTTGGTCAGTTGCCACATAACCTTGTCGCTACTCAACATTATTGGCGTTGTCCCCAGTATAGTATTCATCTCCTAATACCTTCCTAAACTCATCATGATAGTGCTTTACTAACTCTTCATCCATATTTGGCACTATCTTTTCAATATCTATTTTCATATCATCTATGAAGATTCTCGTATGAAATGTAATATTAAACTCTTTATAAATCGCCATTTCCATATTGTCTGCTATATGACGAAGTCTCTCATTTTGTTGATCTATACCCACTTTGAACAAAGCTATTCGCTCGTTAATTTTGATGACTAAGTCTATTTCGTATACCTTTGACAATAATTTGAATATTTCACCAAATCCAAGTATGGTGGCGTATTCTTTTAGAAAATCACCTTGGTTGAGAAATATAACCAGACTACCGATCAACTTGAAAGCCTCTGCTTGTTTTTTATATTCTTTAGCGAACACATAATCGTCTTCGAGACTATATAAACTTTTCCCCGTTATAATCTTGAGCGTTTCTTTTATTTTCAGGAACTCTTTGTTTCTATTTTCAACCTTTAACTTCCCAATATCAATCAGGTTTTGGATTGTTGTCTGAGCCTTTGTTTTTGCCTTGATCCATTCCGCAAATATCTTATTGTGTGGTAATACAGTATCCGAACCATTACAAGTTTCTTTATCCTTACTATGACACAGTGGCGCATAATTAGTCACAAAGAGACCGTCATCGAGCCATTCAAGCACCGTCTTTTTTAACAACTCACCTATATCAGTGGCTTGTTTTTCTGCGTATTCTTTCATCTTTTCGATCAATAACTTCTCCATTTCGTCACTCTTCTTTGTTTCTAATTCGTCTATTACTTGTTTTGTATATATCTTGTTATCAACTGCCCATTTTTTCGCTATTTCTATTACAGGCAGGTCCGCATAATAACCTTGAAGGTACCAATCATCACATTTGAGACCCTTTTCTTTGATAGCATCAGCATATATGTTGCGACATGGTTCGATTATCAAGTTAGCTAATTTTTCTTTAGCTTCGACAGTTAATTGGTCTTTTCCGCCAAATAATGACGAAACAATTTCTTCCTGATCAAGGTAACCACTTTCGGTTTCAATGTCAGGATATAGAATCTTCATGTCATTTTTTAAGTCATCACTTAAATTTTCGAAGGCACAACCATAGATCACCTTATCCAATTCAAGCCCACTGTTGTTTAGAATAATCTCAAGAGCCATATCGTTGTCTATTTCGAAATCAAATTTCTCAAGACGCTTTAAATAGTCCATACTCTTATTCTCGTAATCGGTCCACAATGCGAAATTCACAAGCTTATCCGCATACAGAAGTGAAATTACTGCATTAAGATAAACCGTCTGCGCGTCCAATCTCGCATAACTCAGTATTGTCCAACCATCGTTATATCGATTGTATTCCTTTGCTTCGTAATTATTTTTTGCTCGCCAATTTTGCAATGCCTTTTTGTCAGCATCGGATAGATTCGTCTCACCAGTCTTTCCTTTAATCACCTGATTATGCACCCATAACAATACCCGTTCTTTCGGCGTTAGATTTCCATTTTGTAATAATGTAGATAGATTTATCATATTATCGTATTTTCTTTAAAGTCTGCTCAATGAATGCAACTCTGTTGTTAAGGTCGACAACCTCGATAACTTTTGCCAGAGCTATTGCTATGCGTGACACAGTAAGTGCGTGACGCAAAGTGATTTTTCTTTCCACGACATCCTTCATTGTCTCTGAGAGCAGTACTGCTGTTTCTTCTACGCTCATATACTTTTTTGTTTTCGGTTCTTGATTTTCCATATTTTTATATTACATACCTTCTACGATCTCATACCAAGTCTTCACTTCAGATGCTTTACCCTCTTTAATCGTGGCTTTATATAGAGCCATGAGCACATTGGGTGTAAGCTTGCGTGCCCATGCATTCAGTCTTTGTATGATTCCGTCTTTTTCTAATTTCTGATTCCAATCTGTAAGAGTGGCAAGATCTTTGATATCAAATCGTTTAGCAAATTCTGTCTGCGTCTTTATCTCAAGGAGACTTATTGCGACCTCATCTTCTATGCCAAACTTTTCCAACACTTGTCGTGGCTGTCCTCTCAGTACTGAGGGTATCGCTTTCCACATAGCATAAGACTCAAAATCTTGTGTTTTGTAGACTCCCTGAGTTTTGGCATTTTTTGGCATTTCAGTCATCATAGTTTTTCAGCTTTCTCGCCAGTTAATTTCTCCCATCTATCGATTGATGTTGAAATATATGACGGTTCTAAATCAATTCCAATACATCTTCGACCTAGATGGTGGCATGCGATTATCGTGCTTCCTGATCCTAGAAACGGGTCATATATGTATTCTCCTATCTTTGTTGAGTTTGGTATCAATTTACTAATTAGCCCCACAGGTTTTTGTGTTGGATGAAGTTTCGACTTCGCTGGCTTAGCAT
>CAYHQT010000050.1:0-4160 GCA_964358975.1 uncultured Candidatus Saccharibacteria bacterium
CGCTGGCCTCCACCTTGAGCCTTACCGCCGAGAGGCTGTTGGGTAATAAGAGAATAAGGACCGATAGAACGCATGTGAATCTTATCTTCAACCATATGATGAAGCTTCATAATATACATGTAACCGACGGCAATCGGCTGATTGAAATATTCGCCATTCCTACCGTCGCGCAACTTCATTTTCCCGGAAGCATCAAACCCGGCTTTGACCAATTCCTCTTTTATCTCCGCGTCAGTCGCTCCCATGAATGGAGGAACGATCGCCTGATAACCGAGAGTGTTCGCGGCAAGCCCTAGATGTAATTCAAGAATTTGACCCAAGTTCATACGGCTAGGAACGCCAAGCGGAGTCAAAATGACATCAATCGGAGTACCATCTTCCATATATGGCATATCTTCTTCAGGAAGAATCTTCGAAATAACGCCTTTATTGCCGTGTCGTCCGGCCATCTTATCACCGACGGAAACATTACGGACTTGAGCAATTTCAATATAAATCTTTTTTATGATTCCAGACTCGAGTTTATCGCCTTTTTCGCGGGAAAACACTTTCACGGAAATAACACGCCCACGCTTACCATTTTCCATTCTCTTCGAAGTATCTTTGACATCGCGAGCTTTCTCGCCGAAAATTGAGCGGAGCAAGCGTTCTTCGGGGGTAAGTTGGGTCTCGCCTTTTGGACTTATCTTTCCCACGATTAGATCTCCAGGCCTAACTTCCGCGCCAATCCTGATAATACCTTCCTCGGTTAGATTCTTCAATTTAGCTTCGCCGACATTTGGAATATCGCAAGTGGTAACTTCAGGGCCAAGTTTCGTATCGCGAACATTTATCACAAACTCTTCTATATGAACGGAACTCCATTTGACATCTTTGACCACGCGTTCGGAGAGAATGATAGCATCTTCATAGTTGGAACCAGACCACGACATGAACGCGACTAAAGCGTTATGCCCGAGAGCGATCTCACCGTGGTCTGACGTGGAAGTATCCGCTAGAATATATCCCTTCTTAACCTTCTCACCGACGGAAACTACCGGGCGTTGGTGGAAAGCGGTAAAACCGTTCGTTCTCGAGAAAAGAACGAGGTTGAATTCATGGCTTTTACCGCTCTTGCCCGCCAGAATTATTCTTTTAGCGTCAACAACGGTCACTTCGCCATCCTCCGGCGCGACAATAATACGCCCCGTATCCAAAATAGCCTTACCTTCCATGCCGGTGGCAACAAATGGCGCCTCCGGCACGAGACATGGCGTCGCCTGTTTCTGCATATTGGAACCCATGAGCGCGCGGTTGGCGTCATCATGATTCAAGAATGGGATAAGAGATGTGGCGACGGAAAAAGCTTGATTGGCGGAGACATCTATAAGGTCAACTTCTTCCTTTTTCACGACGGTCGGCTTGCTATTGATGCGAACTTCAACTTCGGGAATGGTGATATTGCCATCGGAGTCGCGCGGCGTGGCGGCATGAGCAATGTGGAAATTCTCCTCTTCCAAAGCATTGAAGTAGGTTATCTCCTTTGTCACCTTGCCATCTTTAACCTTGACATACGGAGTTTCGATCATGCCAAAATCATTGATACGCGCGAACATCGTGAGATGCAAAACTAGTCCGATATTCGGTCCTTCCGGCGTGTGAATGGGGCAAAGACGGCCATAGTGGGACGGATGCACATCGCGTACTTCGAACCCCGCTCTTTCCCTCGAAAGCCCTCCGGGACCCAAGGCGGAAAGCAAACGCAAATGTTCGATCTCGTCTAGAGTATTCGTCTGTCCCATGAATTGTGAAAGCTGATTTGTCGAGAAAAATTCTTTTATCCTGGCTTGGAGCGGTCTCGGATATATGAAGGATACGGGTAAAGTTATATCCGGTTCGATAGTCGACATTTTATCTTGAATATTCCTCTTCATCTGGGTCAGTCCCAGGCGGATCCTCTGCTCGATAAGTTCTCCGACATAACGGACACGCCTGGAACCGAGATGGTCTATATCGTCGGCTTGCATATCGGGAGTTACGCTAAGAGTGATGATATGATTCACCGTTGTCGCCATATCATCGAGAGTTATCGTATGCTGTTTCATTTCTTTCTCACCCATCAACTTACCGAAGCGCTTGTTGAAACGGAATCGGCCGACTTTCGAAATATCATATCTCTCCGGACTGAGTATTCCCTTGATGAAAATCCTCGCGTTTTCGGCCGTGGCCAGGTCGCCATCACGCAAACGCTTGTGAATCTCCATGTAAGATTCATCCACGGTTTTCGCGTGGTCTTTCGACAAAGTTTCTTGGATTGCCTTGCGGGTATCTGGTTTGTCCTTGAATAGGTCCAGGATTTTCTCGTTTGATTCCGCTCCTAAAATACGCAAAAGTGATGTTATGGGAAATTTTCTCTTCCTGTCGATGCGACAATAAACGGTATTGTCCACATCTGTCTCTATTTCCATCCATACGCCACGGGCGGGAATTATTTTCGCGCCGAAATAGTTCTTTCCGCGAACATCATTAGCTGTGAAGAAAATCCCGAATGACCTCGCTAATTGAGGCACTATAACCCTTTCAACGCCGTTTATTATGAAAGTGCCGTGGTCCGTCATGAGCGGAAAATCCGCCAAGAACATCTCTTGTTCTTTCACGACATTCAAACTCTTATTTTTCAAAATAACCTTTACCTTGAGCTGTCCTTCGAAATTGAGTTTATTGACTTTGGCATAATGCTCATCAAATTTTGGACGCAAGATTTCCGCGCCCGCCATCGAAAGTTCGAACTTTTTCCCGGCATAATCTTCGATCGGTGAGAACTCCCTGAGCAGATTCGAAATACCATGCTCCAATAAAAGATTGAAAGAATTGACTTGCGACTCTACCAAATTCGGCATTTCCGCGAGTGGGGCTTGATAGCGCGCGAAATATTTCTTGGGACGGACGGTATGTGTTGTTGGCATATTTTTATAATTATTAAAAATTAAAACAAAAAACTAAAAAATGATTACATAGTGTCGCTTCTGGCGGGAACAGCTCTTCCTCGCTCGTCGTTTCACTCCTCCTCGGAAGACTGTGTCCCGCCCAAGCGACACAAACGTATAAAAAAGCCCCGTTCTTTTCAACGGTTTTCATTCACACACTGATTAGTATGCGATATGCATGGGTAGGATCAAACCTCGGCCCTTTTCAATCCTCCGCGTGTAGGCAGAACTCAATCTGCGAAGTTCTGTCAAGGCTAGCAAACCGGCGTTTTTTTGTCAAGTGGACAACTAGTGAGCATTTATTATATACTATTCTTGGAGGTGCATATGAACATATGGACTATCTATTGGATGTTACCCAGAGTCGGTCGATGCATTGCCGGCATGGCTTGGGCGGCAATTCCTTTGGGGATTGTCGCCCTTTTTACTATTTTCTTTCCTTCTTCCACTCCTCAATCTTCTTTTGGTGTCCAGACAACAGTATTTTCGGCACATGATATTTCTTCTTTTTATATTCAATAACTTCCGGACGCGTATAGACATCGGGACTGGCTATTCTGGATTCTTCAATAGACAAATCGCCTAGAACTCCCTTTATTCGCCTAGTAACGGCGTCAATGACTATCATCGCCGGTAATTCACCACCAGTAAGAATATATGGGCCAATGGAAATATCTACCATTGGAAATACTTTTTTCACTCTCGCGTCAACGCCTTCATAGCGTCCGCAGGCCAAAACAATATCGGTATATTTTATCCAAGAATCCGCGACTTCATTGGTAAACTGTTTTCCAGAAGGTGTAAAGAATATAATTTTGACTTTTAATTTGTTATTTTGATTTTTCCTGCCTGCCGGCAGGCAGGGATTTTTTGATTTTTCAATTGCTTTCTCAATCGCCCTAATGATAGGCAATGCTTCAATGACCATTCCAGGACCGCCACCGTACGGCTTATCGTCAACTCGTCTTTCAGAGTAAGTCATTTCTGGGGGTACGCCCGCTTTCGCTCTTCCGCTTCGCTTCAGAGCTTCGGCAGGCAAAGCGTAATCCCTAGGGTTGTAATATTTGATGGAAATATGACCGTCATCTTGAGCACGCTTAACAATCGATGAATTCAGATACGATTCAAGGCTTTCGGGAAATAAGGTTATTACGTGAAATGTGGTCATAGTTTTTGTCATCCCCGCGAAAGCGG
>CAYHQT010000051.1:0-4141 GCA_964358975.1 uncultured Candidatus Saccharibacteria bacterium
GCCACGAAAGCTCGTACCAGCAAGGTATTTGCTCATGAGTCAGCATTTTCATAGTGCCATCCTTTTTCTTTGAATTTTATCTGTCGTATTTATAGCATATGAGTTACTATTATGCTAGTATAAATCCAGAACACAGAACCTCATAACTTATGTTATACGCTATATGGAAGGAGATCATTGTCGCCGTTTGTCGGCGAAAGCGCCGGCAAAGAAAGGCGGAACTTCGCCATCATATTGCCCTGATTAGAGATGTTTATGGGTGTGTGGACGCAATGAAATTGTATAAGCAATGCAAGCATCTTTCCGAACACTGGCTTATTCCGCTCTCCGAGGTCGGCTTTATTGGAGATATTTATGATCTCTACGCGGAAATTGGGCGATCGCTTGAGCGCGCCGAGGAAAGAGAAGAAATGATTAAATTTCCCACTGTTTCAAAATCTATCTAAGATGATTGGAACGAGAATAGATCACACCCGTCGGCCTTCCGGCGGTTTTTTTGGAATTTTTTCCGCTTGCGTGTGATCTTATTTTTCGCTATGCTTAAAATATGAATAAACCAATAAAAGAAACGGCTGAAGACAACGATATTGTCGCCGAAAATCTCGATGATTCGGTTGTGGCCGAAGAGAATGCCACTGAAGCGATAAAAAAATTGCGGGAAAAACTGAAGAAATGCGAGGCCGAAAGGCTTGAATATTTGACTGGCTGGCAAAGGGCGAAAGCCGACCTTATTAACGCTAGGAAGCGCGACGAAGCCGAAAGAGGTGAATTCGCCAAGTTCGCCAATGAACAGCTCATAATGGAGCTTATACCCGTCTTGGGGAGCTTTGATATGGCTATGGGGAATAAAGAAGTATGGGAAAAGGCGGATAAAAACTGGCGCACGGGGGTTGAATATATTTACACCCAGCTAGTGAAAGCTCTGACTGACTTCGGAGTCAAAGAAATCAATCCTTTGAATGAGAAGTTTGACCACAATTTGCATGAAGCCACATCATATGAACCGATCACGGACGAGAAACTTAATCATATGATTCTTGGCATTATTCAAAAAGGCTATTCCTTAAATGGTAAGGTCCTCAAGGCGCCGAAGGTGAAAGTGGGGGAGTTTAAAAAATAATGAATTTTTATGCAGTATATTCTTGACTCCTATACAGTTGTGATATACTAGAAAAGTAATGATTACCCCTTATTCCCAATCAAAATTCGTTGAGAAAATACTCACTTCAGCTGGCGGTGAGCGTTTCCGCGTACTCTTTCTAGTCACTCTCGTAAATGGGGAAGTGAAGGCACAAATCGTATCCGCGAAGCTTATTTCTTCGAAGTCCCCAAGGTTCCACCTTGTGGGTACCCACAAGGTGGAACCTTTATGTTTGTCTGCATACTATGTCAAAGAGAAACATAATACCGAATATGTTCCATCGAACGCCCCAGAAGTTTCCCCCTACATCGAACTATATTTTTTCAATAGTCAACCGACGAGAGCGCCGGCTTTTTGATGTGTCACTCCCGCAAAAGCGGGAATCTAGGTTTATAGAAATCCGACCTCTGTAGGTCGCCTAAGAATTTAGTTCATTAAAAAGCCAGTCTCGCCTACGCTGAAGCTTCGGCGCAGTGAGGTAAAAGAAAACCGCATATATTGCTATATGCGGAGACATAATCTCTCAATGAGGTTATTCAATCAACGGTGGGGGAAGTGGAACAGTGGCCGAACCGGAGTAGTGACCTGATTATCCCAATAATTGTGCAAAACGCGATCCGGCACATCATCGGGAGATTCATAGCCACGAGACTCGGACTCAGCGGAAGATTGGTCCGCATGTTCCTTCCTTTCCTGCACCAGTTTATCGATTAATGTCCTGAAACCATCATTAACAATACTCATAATCGTTCCTCTCTTTTGGTTTTGGTTATCGTTCGCTACAGTTGCAACTCCCCATTAACCCACAAACAAGTGGTGAGAAGCAGATTTCTGTAGCGAACTAATAACGATTACCTTGTGAAAGTACGATGCCGTACCCTCCACAAGAGTAGCATACTTCATACATATTTGTCAAGTATCTATAGTACATCTAATCTAAAGCTCAAAATCTGTAAGAACCCTTATAAATCAACCTATAATTAATCCTTAATTAAACAACATAAATCATGTCCAAAATCATCGGAATAGACCTCGGTACCACTTTCTCGGCAGTTGCCGTTATGGAAGCCGGTACGCCGAAGGTCTTAGAAAACGCGGAGGGGGCCAGGACGACTCCTTCCATTGTCGCGCAATCAAAGACGGGCGAGAGGCTCGTGGGGTTGCTGGCAAAGAGACAGGCAGTTACGAATCCAAAGAATACGATATTTCAGATTAAACGCTTTATGGGTCATAGCTTCAGTGACCCGGGAGTGCAAAAAGATATTAAGAATGTTTCCTTCGAAGTTAGAAAATCCTCAACTGGGGGAATTGAAGTCAAAATAGCAACACAAGATGGCGAGAAATGGTTTCGTCCCGAAGAAGTGTCGGCTATGATTATCGGCAAACTCAAGAATGACGCCGAAGCCAGACTTGGCGAGAAAATAACCGAAGCTGTTATCACGGTTCCAGCATACTTCAACGACTCACAAAGGCAGGCAACGAAGGATGCGGGCAAGATCGCTGGGCTCGATGTGAAGAGAATTATCAATGAACCTACCGCGGCCGCATTAGCTTACGGATTTAGCAAGAAGAAGGATGAAAAGATAGCGGTATTCGATTTCGGTGGCGGTACATTTGACATATCCGTCCTTGAAGTCGGTGATGATGTTATAGAAGTGAAATCAACAGATGGTGATTCGCACCTCGGAGGTCGCGATATTGACGCCAAGATTGTCGCATGGCTCGCTGACAATTTCGCCAAAGAGAATGGTATTGATTTGCGCAAGGACCCATTGGCACTTCAGCGTTTGGACGAAGCCACGGAGAAAGCCAAAATCGAACTTTCGACGGCGACGCAGACGGAAATAAATATTCCGTTCATTACTTCTGGTTCAGATGGCCCGAAACACCTTCTGGTCACTATGACTCGCGCCAAGCTCGAAGAAATTTGCCAAGAATTCCTAGACCGCGCGATGGCTATTACGAAGCGTGCGATGGAGGCCTCTCCATTCAAGATAAAAGAAATAAATGAAGTGGTTCTAGTCGGCGGGCAGACGCGCATGCCGGCGATGCAGGAAGCCGTCAAAAAATTCTTCGGAAAAGAGCCTCATATGGGCGTGAATCCCGACGAGGTGGTTGCGGTGGGCGCCGCTATTCAAGGTGGAATTTTGGGTGGAGAAGTCAAGGATGTTCTACTCCTCGATGTTATACCGCTTTCACTCGGGATCGAAACTCTTGGTGGAGTCGCAACCAAGCTCATCGAAAAGAATACGACCGTGCCTACTCAGCGCTCACAGACATTCTCGACGGCCATGGACAATCAATCATCCGTGGAGATTCACATAACCCAAGGCGAACGCGCCATGTCGGCTGATAATAAATCACTTGGTCGATTTATCCTAGATGGTATTCCACCGGCATCTCGTGGTATGCCACAGATAGAAGTTAGTTTCGATATTGACGCTAACGGTATCTTGAATGTAACCGCAAAAGATAAAGTTACGGGAAAATCGAATTCAATCAAGATTACGGCTTCCTCTGGACTTTCCAAAGAAGAGGTCGAAAAGATGAAGCAAGAAGCGGCGGCGCATGAGGCGGAAGACAAGACGAAACGAGACAACATCGAAATTAGAAATGGCGCTGAGCAATTAGTTTATGCGTCGGAGAAAGCTTTGAAAGAGAATAAAGAAAAGATTCCGGCAGAGCTTGTTAAGTCGGTTGAAGAAAAGATTTCCACATTAAAGACTGCCAAAGACGGCTCGGATGTTGCGACGATTAAAAGTGCTTCGGAAGCATTGTCAAATGAGATATCGAAGATAGGGGAGCATATTAGTAAAGCCGGTGGAAGCAATCCAGTAAACGACGCTATGAATGATATGAAGAAAAAACCCGGTGATTCAAACGGTGGTGGATCAAATGGTGGAAATGGCCCACAAGGCGGAGAAGGGAATGTGAAGGACGCCGAGTTCAAGGAGAAGAAGTAGTTATTAAAAAATAAAAAGCCCACCGGTTTGGTGTCGG
>CAYHQT010000052.1:0-4125 GCA_964358975.1 uncultured Candidatus Saccharibacteria bacterium
CTATTGCGGACTTTATCATCGATGTAAAAGTTCTGCCTGACCGCGCGCATTATTGTCTTTCTCATAAGGGGATTGCCGGCGAAGTATCTGTTTTGACTGGGCAGGCGATTAAAGATTTGAAGATTCCTAATATGTCGGAAGTATCTGAAAAGGTCGGACCTTTTTCGAAACTATCAATTACCATTCAAGACAATAAGTTTTGCAGAAGATACATGGGTCGTTATGTCGAAATCGAAGGTCCGACCTTCCCCAAATCACCGGCCTGGTTGAGCGCTCTATTAGAAGCGATTGGTCAGCGTTCCATTTCCGGCATAGTTGACGCGACAAATTATTGCATGTTTGATATAGGACAGCCGCTTCACGCCTTCGACGCGGATAAAATTAAAGGCGGCATCGTCGTTCGTCCCGCGAAAAATGGTGAGAAAATAGTCTTACTTGACGGGATTGAAGCTACTCTTACTTCTGATGATTCTGTAATCGCCGACGATATTGGACCATTGGCAATAGCTGGCGTGAAAGGGGGAAAGCGTGCCGAAATTGGGCCTACAACCAAGCGATTATTCATAGAATCTGCGAACTTCAACCCGACCGCCGTGCGTCGAACTTCTACGAAATACAATCTGCGCAGTGAATCATCCAAAAGATATGAAAATGAAATAACACCTGAACTGGTGAGTGTAGGCATGAATAATGTCTGCGCACTGATTAAGGAAATGAATCCGGACGCGAGATTTGGTCCGATTGCGGATGTGTATCCGATTAAGGCGAAGCAGACTATTATTGATTTTAACCCGGCTTACATTGAAGAACGATTAGGTGTTAAGGTTCCACTTGATGAGGCAAAAAAGATTTTGGAAAGAATGGGGATTGTTGTCAATTCGTCAGCCACATCGCTTGGGCGGGAACAGCCTTCCGAGGAGTCCGCCAAATTGGCGGACGAGCGAGGAAGAGCTGTTCCCGCCAGAAGCGACGCGGTCAATAAATTATTGAAACTCACAATTCCATTCGAGCGATTAGACTTAGTAATCCGTGAAGACATTGTCGAAGAAATCGGTCGCGTTTACGGTTATGAACATATTAAGGGAATTTTACCGCCGGAAACCAATAAATCGGTTGAAATTTTACCGATATATTATTTGGTTGAAAAAGTTAGAAATAATCTTGTTGCTCAAGGATTCTCCGAAGTCAGTCTCTACACATTAGTCGAAAAAGGCGATATTGAAACGGCCAAACCGCTCGCGAAAGATAAAGCGTTCGCGCGCAAGAATTTGGCGGACGGAATGACGACTTGCGTGGAAAAGAACGCGCTTAATGCCAATTTGCTTGGTTTGCAAACGATTAAAGTTTTTGAAATTGGCAAGGTATTCAGTAAAGAGGGTGAACGATTAGTTCTTTCTCTCGGTGTGGCGCAAATTACGAAAGTTAAAGGTGTAAAAAGTGAGTCAATTCTGGCCGATGCGCTTAAAACCTTGAAAGAAGATGACCTTCTGCAAGTGGCTGATTCAATTACAAATACGAGAATTATAACCAAAGGCATTCACGCTGTCTGCGAAATAGACCTAGAAGGAATTCTGAAATCAATCAAACTTCCAGGAGGTGCAACTTATAAGGACTTGAATTATACCTCGGCTTCTTCTAACCATTATAAGAAAATATCATCCTACCCGTTCATAGTTCGCGATATTGCCGTCTTTGTTCCGGAATCAATTCAAGCTGAAAATGTTTGGGAATCTATAAAAAAGGGGATTGAAGGAGCAAATGCAAAAGAATTGTTAATTCGCCATTCGTTATTTGATATATATAAAATCCCCCGCCCTTCGGGCACCCCCTTTTCCAAAGGGGGACTCCCAATAGAGGAAAAAATTTCGTATGCGTTTCGAATGATATTCCAATCAATGGAACGAACACTGACGGACGCGGAGGCGAACGCAATTATGGAAAAGGTATATGGGGTGATGAAGGAGAAAGGGTGGGAGGTGAGGTAATTGCCATTCTCGCGACCCGCCAGCTGGCGGGGGGAATCTAGAGCCATACACTGGGTCCCCGCTTTCGCGGGAATTCCACTTCCTATTCGCGCCTAAACTTGCTATAATAGTGGAGTAAAAGCAATTAGCTTTTTCTTTTTATGGCTCAAAAGACCAAGCAAAATAAAGACTCGTCTTCGTTAAAGGCTTCGGCGAAGCATGTTAAAAAAGGCTCTTATGACGCCTCATCTATTACCGTTTTGGAAGGTCTAGAGCCAGTCAGGAAGCGTCCGGGAATGTATATTGGCACGACCGGACCGGACGGTTTGCATCATCTCATAACCGAGATTTTCGACAATTCTCGCGACGAGGCCATGGGCGGTTTTGCCAATGATATTGAGATAGTTCTATTGCCGGGCAATCGCGTACGAGTAGTAGATAACGGTCGTGGTGTGCCAGTCGATATGCACAAGCAGACAAAAGTTTCCGCGTTAGAGACAATCATGACGACACTCCATGCCGGTGGCAAATTCGATGGGAATAGTTATAAAATATCCGGCGGTTTGCATGGAGTTGGCGCGTCGGTCGTGAACGCTCTTTCGGTTTTTTGTAAGGTTATCGTACATAAAGATGGTGGTATTTATATGCAGGAATATTCACGTGGCAAAAGAAAGTCCGCGGTGAAAAAGATCGGCTCGACAAAACTTCATGGAACAATAGTCACATTCGAGCCAGACGCGGAGATTTTCAAAGAAGGGATTAATTTCGAATTGAATCGTGTTGTCGGCCACATGCGTCAGCAAGCTTATTTGGTGAAGAGTCTTCGTATTTCAGTTATTGACGCTCGCGAACAAATTTCCGGTTTCGGTTCGGATGAAGAGTTGTTCTATATCCGCGAGACGGGCGTCGAAGCGCCATCTTATACATTCTTTTTCGAGGGTGGCTTAGTGTCATTGGTTAAGTTCACGAATCAGATGTTGAAGCCATCCCATAAGAATATTTTTTATGTTGAAAAGAAAGTCGAGGGCGTGGAATCAGTCGAGATCGCGCTTCAATATGCCGACGATGTTTCTTCGCGCATTTTACCTTTTGCCAATAATATTTACAATCCCGAAGGTGGTACGCATTTAACTGGTTTTAAGACAGCCCTCACTCGTACTTTGAATACTTACGCCAAGAATAATAATATGGCGAAGAATGGCGAAGAAACATTCACCGGTGATGACGCTCTCGAAGGCCTTACCGCCATCATTTCCGTTAAGTTGCGCGAAATACAATTCGAGGGTCAGACAAAAGCCAAGCTCGGAAGTGTTGAAGCGCAAGGCGCGGTGACGAACGTATTCGGAGACACCTTCACTGCTTTCCTTGAAGAGAATCCAGACGATGCTCGTTCTATTATCAATAAGGTTATCTTGGCGATGAAGGCGCGCAAAGCCGCCAAAGCCGCCAAGGATTCTGTATTACGAAAGGGCGCGCTCGAAGGCATGACACTTCCCGGAAAGTTGGCGGATTGCCAGAGTAGCGATCCGAAAGAATCGGAATTATTCATCGTGGAGGGAGATTCCGCCGGCGGAACGGCGAAGCAAGGTCGAGACAGGCGTATTCAGGCGATTTTACCTCTTCGCGGAAAAATCTTGAACATAGAACGCGCGCGACTCGACCGCATGCTCGGCTCGGAACAAATAAAGAATCTAGTCTTGGCTTTTGGCACGGCGATTGGCGACACTTTCGATATTTCCAATCTTCGATATCATAAAATAATTCTGGCGACCGATGCCGATGTTGATGGTGCTCACATTCGCACTCTTATCTTGACTTTACTTTATCGCTATTTTCGTCCACTTGTCGATGGCGGACATATCTATATCGCCCAACCGCCGCTTTACAAGGTGAAAAGAGGCAAGGAAATCATGTATTTCTACAGTGATGAGGAGAAAATTAAGGCACTCGGAAAAGAGTTCAAGGATATTGAAGCGATGAATACTCTTGACAATGAATTGGAAAATGAAAAAGAGAGATTGATGAACGCGGCGGGTTATTCCGGCGAAGTTCCGACCGTCGAGGCGGCGACAAGTGTTTCCCGACGCGAGCGAAGCGGCAGGAGGTAAACACTTCGTCGCGCCGAGGAGGGAGAAACTTCGCCGGCCAATTACGCGTCTAC
>CAYHQT010000053.1:0-4055 GCA_964358975.1 uncultured Candidatus Saccharibacteria bacterium
CTCTGGATCCCCCTCATCGCCTACTCCATCACCCGCCATCACCTCTTCAACATAAAAGTGATTGCCGTCGAGCTCATAACATTCTCGCTGTGGATTTTCATTTTGATCCGCATACTTTTTGCCGCGACTCTTCGCGAGGCCTCGATTGAGGGCGGTCTCCTGGTGATTACGGTAATTTTCGGCGTCATACTCATAAGAAGCGTCCTTAGGGAAATCAGGCAACGCGAACAGATCGAAGGGCTTGCCGCCAATCTAGAGAAAGCCTATGTCAATGTTAAAGACTTAAATGAACATCTAGAGGAAAAGGTCGCCGAGCAGATGGAGGAGATTAAACGCGCGTATGAAGTAGAAAAGACGGCGCGGCGAGAGCTTGAGAAATTAGATATTACCAAAAACGAACTCATAACGGCCGCGCAACACAATCTGCGCACGCCGCTGACCGCGCTAAGGTGGCAATTGGAGAATATGAGGAAGAATTCAGACGACAACAATGCTAGCGGATTGCGTCAAGCGATAGCGGAGTCGGAGGCGTCGGTTGAACGGCTGACGCGCGTGCTCGAGGATTTTTTGAGGATTACGGAGGTAAGGGTGGGCAATAAGTAGTCAGTCTATCATGAAAGAATTTAATTTGATAAAGTTCTTGGATAAATACAAAGACTCTACTGTTGACTTCTTTCGCTTTCCCGGAAATTACGGCGATTCTCTTATTTGGCATGGGACAATGAAATTATTATCGCAAATTAATATTAAAGTTGATTATGTTGATTTACTCTCTAAAAAGAAAAACGATATACTTTTCATAGATGGTGGCGGAAACCTCGTTGACTATTATTCCGATATTCGAGATTTTTTAATTGCAAAACCGGCTTTGTATAAAGAAATTGTAATCTTACCGCATACAATCTTTGGTTATAAACAAATTGATGTACTGAATAGTCTTCAAAGTAATATAACTATATTTTGTAGAGAAAAGGTATCAGCAGATTTTGTAATGAAACATATTAAAAATGGTAAAGTATATCTTTGGCATGATTGTGCATTCTATAATTCATTTGAACATAGGTTAAAAGGATTTGGAACATTCAATGCTTTTCGTTCAGATTGTGAGTCAATCTCACGAATAAAACCAAAACAGAATTATGATATATCTCATAATGGATATGCCACTAAGCCGTTAGATATTCTCATTGAGAAACTCCAGCTGTATGAATTAATAAATACAGACAGACTACATATTGCGATTGCCGGCACCCTTTTAGGAAAGCGTGTAAAGCTATATCACAATTCTTACTATAAGAATAAAGCAGTTTTTGAATATTCACTGAAAAGATTCCCAAATATAGATTTTATTGAATAGAATATTAAAATCCTAACATATAGTATTATTTTAATATAATTTATATCCAATAAACCTTGAGATGTTCAAAATAATATTTCGATAATTAGATTCGATAATTTTATATTTTCTGTTAGCTGTTTCGTTAAATAATTCATCTATTAAATGATCTGTAACACCCTGCCAAAATGCTCGTCTAAAAAGATATCGAAATTTTGTTCTATCTAAGTTAATATTGTGGGTACATATAGCACTGTTGATATATGAAACTTTTCCTCCATATTTTATGATTCTCTTCATGAATTCTGTTTCTTCTCCAGATAATAGATTCGTTCCTTTTCTACCCAAGCTCGTTAAAAACAAACCATACTTCATCACTGTACTTCTTCTAAACATCATACATGCACCTACTATATACTTTGGAAAATAGATAGACTCTATATCTCCTTCATAAATTAATTCAGACAAAAACCGCCTTTCCTTTTTCGTTAGATTATGTCTAATGTCGTTTCTGAGTAGTACCCGTGCCCCTACTAAATCAGAATTATATGTATTAGCACCATTAAGTAAATTCTCCAAACAATCTTTATCTAAAATCACATCACTGTCTATAAACATTAGAAATTCTCCCACTGAAAACTCAATACCTTTATTTCGTGCAAAACTTAATCCTCTATTTTCTTCATGTATGATTTTACAATCAATATCATTAATATTATCAATCTTCTGGATTTTATTATTGTCAATTACTATTAACTCAAAATCTTTGAAGGATTGCTCTCCAATAGACTTCAGTAAATCTCGAGATAAGTTACATTCCCCGTATGTACAAATTATTAAAGATAATTTTGGATTATCAAAACTTTTTGAACAATCACGAGCATCTACCTTACTTATCATCTAAGTTTTTAATAACTTTACTTGCTCTTTGACTGATCAAATCAAGATATACTAAAACATTTTTATTGAATTCTCTGATTTTCTGTAATTCATTTCTAGACCTAGTCACATGTTCTATGTGAAATACACCAGTTGAAAAGACAGGTATTATAAGATTTCCTCTGACTATTAAGCATGCACCGAGAAAAGTATCCTCCATTCCCCAACCTTTAAATTGAAGATTAAACCCACCACAATTAATAAATTCAGACTTTTTCATTGAGACTGCACAGGTAACTACCATTGATGGTAAGTCCCAAACTCCACAAATCTTATTTAGTCCAAATGCTTTAAAATTATCTGTTTCTTCCAAGATTTTTACATCCCTACATTCTATTGATCTTACATGTCTGTGTATTCTTAGCCATTCAGGATCAACCTTTTTATGAAATCTAAAATCATTCTTTATATTTGGCTTTTTGTTTTCTTTGATAAATTTGGTAATATTGTGATGTTCTATGCTTATGTTTTCCTTGAAGCTCACGAAAACACCTTTTTCTATTACTTCATGTCTTAAAATATGTTCTCTAACAAAATTCTCATCTATTATAATATCCGAATCCAGAAATATTATTATCTCTCCCTGAGAAACAGTTACTCCTATATTCCTCGCATTTCCTCGACCAATATGGTTTTGTTTTATGTATTTTAATTCAAAATTACATTTTAATTCATTGATTCCATTATTTGTACCATCGGTTGAGCCATCGTCAACAACAATTACTTCTAACAAATCTTTCTCTTTTTTTGTTAAATTCTGAGTATTAATTGATAATAATGTTCCTAACAAAGTTTCCTTTGAATTGAATGTCGGAATTATTATCGATGTCTTGGTTGAAAAATATTTATCATCTATTATACTCTTCGTATCGAGATTTTGTCTATAAGCGCTAATAAATTTCTTCTCTTCATCTGAATAATCGTTTGCTGTTATTTCTAATATTTCCTTTATTGTCTTCTGAAAGATATTATCCTTATGGAATATCTTTTCAATCGAATCAATAATTATATTATTAAAAGAATTATTTTCCTTACTGAACATTGGCTCTTCCTTTTCATTCTTCCATAACGATTTCAACAATTCACTATATGCTTCATTACTCCACAGATTCAAACCGATCTTCTTTACATAATTTTCCATTTCTAGGGTGGTTTGATTAATATCACCCTCATCCGTTAGAAGTGTTTCTATTTCAAAGAAGTCGCCTATTTTTGAGCCGAATTTTACAGAAAAAGATTTATTATCTTTTTCTGCATCATATTTCTCGACATACGAATATAATGAGTTATTGTAACCAAGTAAACTCAAAACTTCTACAAATTTAAGGATTTCGGCTTTTTTGATATTTACTTCAATCTCTTTTTTATAATCATTTATTCCTATTCTTCTTTTATATACAAATCGTCCTCCTTTGTTATTTATCTTCATTCGTAAATCGTGTTCACCTTTTATAAAGATAGCAAGTTCCTTAGTAACAACAAACTCATCGAAATCTTCTTCTATCCTTTTTTTAAGATCAAAGAAATCTGACCATGTTATAGGGCCTCTCAGTTCACATTCTAATTGTCTTTTGTTATCAAATGAATCCATGAAAGATTAGATATTTCTTATAGTAATTCTCATATTAAACTTCATTTCGTTTAAAATATAGATGTATGGTAATACATTACAAAAGATTTATCAATAACTGGTAAATCCCAGCCTGAAACACTACATCTTGCCAGCCTCCTCTGGATCCCCCTCATCGCCTACTCCATCACCCGACATCACCTCTTCAAC
>CAYHQT010000054.1:0-3870 GCA_964358975.1 uncultured Candidatus Saccharibacteria bacterium
CCGGTTAGTTCCGGCGGATTCCCCCGAGCTATTCGTGTCCCGGGGTACTTAAGAACAGAAACAAAGAAGGTTTTTTATTTTTGCATAAGGGGCTATCACCCTCTGGGGCTCTTCTTTCCAGAAGATTCTGCTAACAAAAAACTTTGTAACTTCTCTGCCATAAATGGCACGTTTCTGCCTTGCAACCCTCAACCAAAATCACATAGCGTTTCCGCCAAGCCGACGAATTTAATCGCCGAGACAGAGCGAAATCCGCTCTGTGATTTTGGTTAAGTTTAGTCTCCTCCGCTTTCGCTCGCCGCTACTGACGGAATGCATAGTTTGTTTTTATTCCACCTGGTACTGAAATGTTTTACTTCCCAGGGTACGCTCCTACTTAGTTTTCTAAAACAAATTGACAAATTATAGACTCCTGTGATAGTCTTTCTAAAGAAAGGAGACTCGCACAAATGCAACCGGAATCTCTACTACAGATTGGACATTACTTGCAATCCTGTGAACTGAACCATCAATTAATTACAACATTGGTAATGTTCGCGGTCATTGTAAGTCATTTTGCTTCAATCTGTTTGGTATTTAAGTCAAGTCACCCGAAGGGGTGACCCTTTTTGTTTCAAAAAACTAAGCAGGTCATGAGAGTTCATCTCACGGGGTTTCCCCATTCGGACATCTTCGGATCAAAGGTTGCTCGGCACCTCCCCGAAGCGTATCGCCGCCACGCCGCGTCCTTCATCGCCTTTTCTAGCCAAGGCATCCACCATACGCCCTTAATTTCCCATTAGGAAATCTAAGAACCGCTTGTGACCCCTACATTGCACTTTATTTTACCAAGAGCTTAGAAGGGGTCATCCTTCGTATTCCGATGAATATCGGAATACGAAGGACATTTTACCTACATTGTTTACATAATTCATCACTGTTCCAAAAATCGGAACAATAATGAACATTTACTTAATTTGAGATATGAGATTGTCAATCTACATTCTTTCCGAAAAAACAAAAAACCGCTTCACTTGGCGGTTCCATAACACGATGCAAATGCATTGCGCTTATGGCCACCTTGAATTTGGTTTATTTTTCATAATCATTCTGAGGTAATATGCAGTCTATACTAACCATTTTTAATGTCAAGGTGTTGATAAGATTATAATAAATGACCACTTAATTTGAGTTTAATAGTCATTTATTTTTACTGCTATACCTCAAACAAGGCGGGAGTTATATTTACATAATCAGACCACCTTTAGCGTTTCTCTAAATCCCCGAAAATACAAATCATGTAAATCGGAATCTTCTTCTACGACCATTATTCTTTTTTCTAGTTCCCGCGGGGTTGATAATTCAATCCTATCAAGCCGTGTCTCGATCTTAACAAACCTCTTATCCATTCGTTCTTCGAATCCCATAAAACTATTACTGATCATAATCGAGAGATCGCTAATCTCTCGATCTGTCTTTTCATCCAAAGCATTAATCCTACTACTCAGTGTCCCGTCCATTCTTAATATCAAATCATATAAACTTTGCAATGTGACTTCATTCTGATTATTTACCATATTTTTGTTTTGTTAGTCTGATAATCTAAATGCGTATGTGCTGGCAGTACAATACGCAAACCTTCCCAAATCATTATCGTTTACAAATATAGATGTGATAACTTCAGTACATCACAATTCTATCACTAAAAAACTTTTTTACGCAAGTTAGTCTGTTTATGCTAAAATAGATTGTGTGAAAATGGTAATATGTTGATAACAAAAATGACCCTTTGGACGAATCCAAGAGTCATTTTTGTCTAATATCTAGGAAACAACTATTCCTTGTCGAAAATATGCTCTGATGTTTTTTGTATCCAACGACCGGCGACATCCTTGCCTCCAAGGCCGAAAGCAAGACCGATAGCGAGAGCCGCGCCAGCGAAGACCGCCGTAACAATCATCTGGATCAAAGCCGGAGCAATACCGAGAGTGATGAGGGCCGTGAGAACCGCGAAAATCCAAATAGACCATTTTGTTACTTTGCCGAATAATTCCGCCGACTTGATTTGTCCGGCCTTAGAGCTGGCTATGACAAGTTTCTGCATGGCATTGGCAACAACGACAGCGACCATGAGAATGAAGACCGCTACGATAACTTGTGGCAAGTAATTTACAACTGAACTAAGAAAAGCACTTACCTGAGTAAGCCCAATTGTGTCAAAAGCAGAAATCAGGAACACAACTATTACAAACCACTTAATTAGAACACCAACAAAATGGCCAGAATTCAGATTGTGGTCAGTTCTCTTCATTACATCTTCGAGTCCAGCACCTTTTAAAAGAGCATCAATCTTAAGTGACTTGAATACACTTTCAACCAGCTTTTCAATAAGCACCGCAAGGAGCCAACCAATAGCAAAGAAAACAAGAGCCACTATAATCTTTGGTATAAAGTTTACTACTGAATAAGCTAAGTCTAGAAAAGACTGGGTAAACACATCTAACAGATTCTGAATAAATGCAAGTATCATGTTATTATGATTATATTATTAATAAGTATTACCTTGTAATACAAACATTATATCATGCCAAAAAAGCAAGGGCTGTGGATAGGTGGGTTATCTAACCTCTATTCCCAGCCGATCCAATAGAGTCACATGTGGATAGTCTAGAATATCTCTGACAAGTCGGTCATGAATACCCATGCGGTATTCGAAATCTTGGGTTTCGAAAGCTGAATACGATATTTCCTTACCTATATCCGATTCAATATTACTGATAATTGACTCAATTTTATGAAGATTCAATTCTTCACCGACAATCAGCAAGTCAACCCTTGAATCCCAATTCTGGATAAAAACGCCAGCGGCAACGACAAGTTTGACCTTGCCAACACCGGAAAACTTCTTGGCTAGCGATTCATCAGCTTGAATACTCGCGACTGTAAGAAGATTTTTCAGAGGGTCTTTGTATGGAAACTTCTCATTCAAAACATAACCAACGCCAGTCATTTTCTTTATAACCACCTTCTTCCTTTTGGTAATTTCAATCTCTTTGATAATATGCTTTTTCCGAATTAAATCAACTTTCGTTAAAACATGCAACTCTTTCTTTACCAAAGCAGTGCCACACTTCGTCCTATCGGCAATTTCTTTCACGAAAAAAGCGATACTTTCATTGAATAGAAAGAGTCTAAGCAGTTTGACTCGCGCCGGACTTCCGAAGATGGCAGTTAAGGTTTCCATACTTTCATTGTAACATAAATCGTTAACCGCGCCTGAAAGCGTGTTGCATTTTCCGACAAAACGAAAATTAAAACCTTGAGGTAGCCGACACGCGTCATTCGGCTTTGTTGGAAAATGCAACGCGCTTTCAGGCGCGAAGTAATACTATTTTAACTCGACTTTACCGCCGGCGGTTTCAAGTCTTTTTCTGAATTCTTCCGCCTCTTCCTTCTTCATACCCTCTTTGAGAAGAGCTGGGGCACTATCAACCAAATCTTTGGCTTCTTTGAGCCCTAATCCCAATATTTCCTTGACGACTTTGATAACCGCAATCTTCTGCTCGCCTACGGCCGCCAAATGTACGGCAAAGACAGTCTTTTCATCACCCACGCTCGCGCCGGCAACAGGAGCCGCCACCACCGCTACCGCCTGCGCCGAAACACCAAATCTCTTTTCCAATAATTTCACCAGCTCGCTCAAATCGATAACGGACATCTTTTCTATTGTTTCCACTATTGATTTGAACTTTGCCGGTACTTCAACTATTTGATTCTGTTCCATTTCTTTATTTTATTTATTATTAATTGTTGCTTTTAATGAATTCGTTAGCCATACCGCTTGGGCGGGACACAGTCTTCCGAGGAGGAGTGAAGCGACGAGCGAGGAAG
>CAYHQT010000055.1:0-3730 GCA_964358975.1 uncultured Candidatus Saccharibacteria bacterium
AACTAAGAATCCCCGAAGTAATCTCGATTGATACGAAGATATTCACCGACAATCGCGGATTCTTCGAGGAAATATACAAATATTCTGAATTCAAAAAAAATGGTATCGGAGAAAGATTTGTTCAAGAGAATCATTCTTTTTCAAAGAAAAATGTTTTGCGTGGCCTTCATTATCAGACAAGACCAAAAGCCCAAGGTAAATTGGTGAGATGTATTCATGGCAAAATATTTGATGTTGCCGTAGATCTTAGAAAGTCTTCCCCGTTCTATTTGAAATGGGTTAGTGAAATATTATCGGAAAATAATAAAAGACAATTATACATACCTAAAGGGTTTGTTCATGGGTTTTGCGTTTTGAGTAATGAAGCCGAAGTTATATATTCATGTACAAATGAATACAGAAAAGAGAATGAGGCTGGAATCAGATGGAACGATCCGAGCATCAATATATCGTGGCCAATTTCTAAACCAATACTCTCAGAAAAAGATATGAATTACCCATTCCTAAAAATACATGAAAAAAAATAATATCCTAGGGAAATACAGGGGGAAAAAAATCCTCATAACCGGTGGACTAGGTTTCATAGGAAGCAATATTATTCATGAACTTGTCTCACTCGGAGCGCGAGTAACGATATTGGATAATCTGGCACCCTTATATGGGGGTAACAAATTTAATATATATGATATCAAAGATAAAGTGACGGTTATTATCGGAGATATTAGAGATACAAATCTGATAGATAAATCAGTTATTAATATGGACATAATATTCGATTTCGCCGCTCAGGTAAGCCACATTGATAGTGGAAATATTCCGCTCGAAGATCTAGAAATAAATTGTAAGGGACATCTCAATATTCTCGAAGCATCTAGAAAATTCAATCCTTCTGTTAAAATACTTTTTTCAAGTTCAAGACTAGCGCTTGGAAAAATAATCGAAAATCCAGTGACAGAAAACCACCCAACAAATCCTCTTAGCATATATGGGATCCACAAATTAACTGCGGAGAAATATTTCCTTCTCTATCACAAAAATCTCGGTATGAAGACAACTGTATTTCGAATAACAAATCCTTACGGTCCGCGCCAACAAATAAAACACAGTAAGTATTCTATCCCAGGGTGGTTCATGCGACAGGCTATGGAAAATAAAGCAATAAAGATCTTCGGTGATGGCAAACAGTTGAGGGATTATATATATATTAGTGATCTGGTTCAGGCATTCTTACTTGCCGGCATCAGCGATAATACCAATGGTCAAATCTATAATTGTGGTTCTGGTAAATCAATAGAATTCCAGGAAATGGTCAAACTTATTGTGAATATCGTAAAAACTGGAACAATGAAATATGTGTCTTGGCCGAAAGATTATGAGAAGGAAGAGACAGGAGACTTTGAGACTGACATTTCGAAATTACAAGCAGCCATTGGTTGGGTTCCAGAAATAAGCATGGAAAAAGGTCTTATTCAAATGTATGAATATTACAAAGCGAATTTCGATAAATACATACTCTAATAATTTTCCTATGGTTATTAATATAGCTTCTTTATTTGATAAAAACTATTTATTCAGGGCATTGGTCCTTTATGAATCGGCCAAGAAATTTATTCCTAATGCTAAATTTTGGTTCTTATGTCTTGATGATGAAACAAAGACGATGCTGGAAAAGATTGGTATCGAAAATACAGTATTAATGACACCAAAAGAAATGGACGATAAAGACCTTTTGGGGACAGAAAGTACTCGTACTCGAGCAGAGTTCGCGTTTACAGCAAAATCAAACTGGCTAGAATATTTGGTACAAACTAAGAAAGTACGGCTTGGTGAAATACTTATCTGGGCAGATGCCGATATAATGTTCTATTCTTCTCCGCAATCTGCTATAGATAGAATACTTTCAGAGTATTCTATTGCCATATCACCACATTATTTTACCGAGAAAAATAAACATCGCGCCGAAAGAGTCGGGCTTTATAATGCAGGTTTCATTTTATTCAAAATAGATTCGAATTCAATTAAATGTTTAGGTGAATGGAGTCAACAATGCATTGACTGGTGTTATTATCGTTATGAAGATGGCAAACTAGGAGATCAGATGTATTTGGATGATTGGCATAATAAATATGATCAAGTCTATGATATTCCAGACAAAGGAGTAAATTTAGGACCGTGGAATATTCGAAACTATTCGATCAAAGAAAAACAATACGGCTCTTTTTCGATAGATAAAGATCCACTTATTTGTTATCACTTTCACGGATTGAAAATATATCTAAATAGAAAAGGAAAAATAAAAGCCTACCCTATAGGAATTCTAAATAGAAAGATATATTGTCAATATCTTGGGGCTCTACAAAGAGAGTTTGAAAAAATCAAAGCCATTGATAGTAACTGGGATTTTGAGTTTGCACCAAAATTGGGTATTTTGAGATTTATCAAACAACACATCCAAAGACTGTTACAATGAGAACTACCATTAATGATCACATAATTGCTCACCAACTTATACTAAACCTTGACCGCGACGAGATTCTTGGACAGATCTTTTTCGGGAAAACTCTTCGAGAAAGCCGCAAGGTCATTCACGATATCACGAGTCCTGCCATCTTCATCTATGACGGAAATTGAAAATCCAAATTCCTTCACTCTTTCCAAGAATCCCAAAGGCGAATAACCTAGGCGTTTTATGGCATTGGGATAAAATTCAAATAACATCGTTAGGTTAGGATTTATCCTAATAGTCTCTCTCATTCCTTCCAAGGCAATAGGTTCAGCCCCTTCAATATCTATTTTAATAATATCAACCTTCGAAGAACCTAGAGATTTCAATGAATTGTCCAGAGTGTCAGTCGGAACAGATTCGAAAATACCGGCGCCTTTTTTATCGCTGAATGAATGTGTACATTGATTATCACCAAAGAATAATTCACGCGTACCAGCGCAGTCTGAAAGAGCTATCGGGATAGCTGTCACATTTTTGAAATTATTTACGGCAATATTTTCCTTCAAAAGTTTGAAGTTGCGCGAGTCTGGCTCATAAGAATACACTTTTCCTAATGGACCAACTCTCCCGGCGGCTATGACGGTAAAATATCCCAAATTTGCGCCAATATCGACAACAGTCATACCATCTTTGAGACTGGAACGAAAAAGCGCCACGGTTTCCGGCTCATAATCTCCGAGGCTGATTCCGCCAGACATGACGGGGTCGTCTTTATCGAATATAATCTTCCCTTCCGGTAAATCAATATGGTCCGACGTAATCCTCTGTATTACTAAACTTAGAAAGCGCTTGAGAAAAGGGGCCTTCAAAAGAATATTGTAAATCTTTGATGGCCATGTCGGCGGGAATATTGATACCAACTTTTTAACAAGGTTGAATACCGGCTTGGACATTTGAAATATACTAGCATGATTGGGGATTCTTGTGTAATATACTAGAATCCTACCAACATGACCGGTAATTCTTCAATAGCACAGTTATCAACTTATCAGAAAATGCTCACGGTGCTGATTCTTTTTGTCATAATCTTCTTTGGTTTATTCCATATCACCGAAAGCCCACCCTTTGGTTTTGATGAAGGCTGGGCCACCCATATAGCCACTAATATATCCCTGGTCGGAATAGACGGTACTCAATTTTCACCAAATAATATAGAGCATGTTCAATTAATTTCAGTTGGATATCCGCTCATATACGCGCTGGCATTTTGGTTCAAAATATTCG
>CAYHQT010000056.1:0-3664 GCA_964358975.1 uncultured Candidatus Saccharibacteria bacterium
ATAGTTATCGCCATAATTATCTCAAATCAAAATTCTCGCATTACCAAGCTGGAAAAAAACTCTTCTATTGTTTCAGCTATTAAACCACCGCCGAATCAGTCGATAAAATCTATTCCGCCGGTGACCGAACCTATTATGCCGAATATTGTTCAGGAAATAGCAACAAAAAAGAATAGTGAAGAAACATCAGGCCGAATACTCGGGAAAATTGGTATTATCGCCGTCATTATCGGTATTTCATTCTTCTTAAAATACGCCTTCGACAATAATTGGATAGGTCCAGCCGGAAGGGTCATGATAGGGATTATTATTGGCGTGGCGCTTCTCGGTCTCGGTCAATATCTTAGGAAAAAATATATTCGTTATTCTGACCTGCTCATGGGTGGTGGAATCGCAGTACTATATCTCTCGACTTTCTCGGCCTATTTCTTCTATCATCTTATAACTCCAGCTACCGCCGGAATATTTATGTTCCTAATTACAGCTCTTTCATTTGCCATCAGCATAGTGAATGCAACCATGACGCTTGCGATTATAAGCGTTATGGGTGGCTTCGCTACCCCATTTCTGGCAAATTCCGGAAATAATGCCATGATGACGCTATTCGGTTATATCACTGTCTTGAATCTCGGCATAATGGCCATCTCTTTCTTCAAGAAATGGCCCGAGCTTGTTTTAGTCGCGTTCATCGGTTCGCTTATCAATTTTGGCGTGTGGTTTGGTTCTTATTACACGCCAGATGTTCTCGTCCCAACACTTATATTTTGTTTCATAACCTTCCTCATTTTCCTTGTGGCAAGTGTTACCCGTGCCGTAACAGCAAAAGCCATTTCAGATTCGCTCAATTATTTCCTATTAGGTGTTAATGCTTTTGCTTTCGCGTTCATTGGTTATTATCTATTGAAGCCTGATTATGAAGGTGTTCTAGGGTTTGCTTCAGTATTCATCGCGATTATTTACATGGTCGTGGCATTCATAGTCAACAAATCAAATTCGGAAGATAAAGCCTTGAATATATTCTTGCCCGGTCTGGCCGTAACATTCTTGTCCATAGCAGTTCCCATGCAACTTTCCGGACCATGGATAGCCGTGGCGTGGTTGGTTGAGTCTGTCGCCATCTATTGCGTGGCGTCATTCATAAGTAATCGAGGATTTCAAATTATGGGACTTGTAGTTTACATTCTAGGACTTGTTAATATGTTTGCATGGAATTATCCTCACATTGGCGCGAATAATTTCACGATATTCTTCAATTCCCACTTTGCCATCCTTGTCATTGCTATAATTTTCGCGTATATTATTTCTTTCTTGTATTTCAGATTCGGTAGTAATTCAACCGTTATTCAAAAAAGGGGAATTGTCGCGTTTGTTATTATCGCCAATATTCTCACGGTGTATGCGTTTAGTTCGCAGATAATTTTCTACTACAATTCCATGCGGATGCGCGCGGACGCGACATATAACATAAAGATTCAAGACTTGGGGCGATACAATACCGGTTATGATATACAATTCCATGCGGAGGATGCACGCGGACGCGACATATAACATAAATATTCAAGACGCGGGGCGATACAATACCGGTTATGATATGTCTATGCAAAAACAGGAAACGGCAACCTTGTATTATAGTAATAGAGAATCTACCGGCAATCGTTCTAATACTTATGTGTCAATATTCTGGGTAATATACGCGGCTATCTTGACTGCCATTGGTTTTGGCAAAAAGCTAGTTATGGCACGGCGCTTGGGTCTGGTACTTTTTGCTCTGACTGCTTGTAAGGTTGTGATAGATGTATGGAGTTTGGGTCAATTGTATCGCATTGTATCTTTCATTGTTTTTGGTATTGTTGCTTTGGTGGCTTCGTTCGCTTATGTCAAATACAAGGACAGGCTATAGGAATTATCAGATAATCTTCAAGATATGAATATGAAAATTGATAAACAATTGACGAGAAAAGTTGTTTTATCTTTGGTTTTTGTCTTGTTCGGCTTGGTTATTTCAGCTCCGACTAGCTACGCGACTTTCGATATTAAGAGCTGGCAATATATGAGGAATATCGAATCACCCCAATCGGAAGGATTTATAAAGATAATCTTACCTGATAATGTGTCGGCCGGCGGAAGCAATTTCTTCGATATACGGATAATGGCGCAAGATGGTATCGAGGTACCATACTTTCTGACCAGGAATTCGGTTATTCGCGGTGGGGAAGTGGCAACGCGTATTCTTGACCAAACGGTAATTGGTGAATCCACGGAATTTATTCTGGATACTGGCGAACAGGGGCGCGTTCATACTGGACTACGCTTCGAATTGTCACCCAATAATTTCAGAAGAATGGTTATTGTTTATTCATCCGCTTCATTATTACCGCTGAATAGTCTTTCGTGGAATGTTGTTACAAATAAGAGTTTTGTATTCAAATTTACCGACCCATATACGGGATTTTCTTCGGGTAAGAATTATATTGACTTTTCAGCTAATACTTCTCGGTATTTGAAAGTTGTTATTGGTGGAGGCATGGAAGGTCCAGTTTCCGTTTCTTCAGCAACTGCGTATGGTGATACCCGCATAGATGTGCCTTCATATGAGAAAGATGTTTCGGCTGGCATATTCAATAATCCAACTAAGAAAACAACCGAGATTACATTGGACCTTGGTGAAAATGGCCATATAACCAACGCTATTATTCTAAATTCTTCCGATCGTAATTTTAGTCGCAGAGTCATTATTGAATCCTCAAATGAGGCCACATCCTCATGGAAATATGTTGGAGAAGGTTCTGTTTCTAATATTTCAACTTCACTCTTCTCTGGTTCATCTCTTCAAGTAGCATACTCTGAACAGAAAACTCGTTATATCCGTGTTTCCATAGTGAATGATGATAATCGTCCGCTTGCAATCGGAAACACCGCGCGTGTTCTAGGGCCGATCATTTCTGCCATATTTGAGACACGCCCGAATGAATCATATCGCCTGTATTATGGCAATCCGTCCGCGGGTATGCCCGTATATGATATTGCGCGGATTTCGACCTATATTGAGACAAATAAACTCTCATCTGGTTCGCTTGGTTCGGAAATTATGAATCCATTGTATGTTACGCCTCTCCCTCCGGTAGTGCCATTCACTGAGGCAAACCGCACACTCTTGAATGTATTTCTAGTTATTACTGTTATCTTGATTGGCGCCGGAATTGGTTGGTATTTGTATAGCTATATGAAGGGGCGGGCAAATATTCAAGGTCCAAGGGCGGATATTGGGGTATAGGGATTCTCCCAATAGACTTATTATAGGTGATATATGCCCTTGACTTTATTCCAGAGCCAAGTAAGATGATACTTGCGCCATGAAAGGCATGGTGGTACTTTGAAAATCTCATAGAGAACATTCTTACGGAGCTTTCCAACTCTGTAGGATATAGTAGTGTCCTCCTTCGCTCCTATCGGAGCTTCGGAAGGACAAAACAAGTCTAAGTTATATTCAAACAATAATTCAAAACAATGTTTTGAGCTTGGAATAATAAATATAATCGAAATATAAAATACTAGGTCCCTCTCTTTCGGTGCTTCGCACCTCAGGGTCGGGATGAATTTCCCTACCAGGGAAATTCAACTCTCTATTTTGTTCCGTTCGTTTATAGTTAAGAGTTTGATCCTA
>CAYHQT010000057.1:0-3577 GCA_964358975.1 uncultured Candidatus Saccharibacteria bacterium
TGCTATAGAGATTAAGTTATCAACACGATGTCCACAGTTGCAAAGAATTTGTAAAAGAGTACAATTTCGTGTAATTCGAGCGATCAAAACTCAAACGAAGATTATTAGCGTGCGTAACATGATTCACAGAATGACAAAGCAAAACCAAGTCTGGGTCAGTCCATCCAGTGGCGACTGGAAGGTACATTCAGCGGGTTCAGAGAGGGCCGCAGGCGTGTTTGACACAAAAGCTGAAGCGGTTGAGCGGGCTCGTGAAATTGCCATCAACAAAAATGCCGAGATGTTCGTGCAGAATAGAGATGGTGAAATCGGATGTAGGAATTCCTACGGGAATGATCCTGCTTCTTCGAAAGGATAACAAATCGAATCCGGTTCAAAGATCCGCTCATGGCGGGTCTTTGAATTTTATCCGTTTATTAACACTTGATACCGCTCGAACAGGAATTCGAGGCGGGCGGCTCCGGAGGAAAAGGGCTTCGTGATACCGTAGGCGCGGTCCACCGCGCGGTCGAACGCGTGAAGGTGGAGAGAATCGCACTAGCTTAACCGATCCTTGAATCATTTCATTGATTTCTGTAGCGAGGTATACTAGTCCTATGTCTTTAGTATCCATACCAGAAGCATCAAAATGGGCGACGAATTACATGGATAAAGAGGTGTTGCCCACAAATATTTCTTATCTTGTCCAATATGGCAAGGTTAAAAAACATGGTGAAAATGGCTCAACCCTGGTTGATTTGGGTGATCTCAAAAAATACTACGAATCATACAATGGCAAACGCGAAATAAGCTGGAAGAAAAATCTCGGCAATGACCTAAACTGGACACTTTCTTTTGATAATCTACGCGAGAAAGATACGACAAAGCATGTTCACCGGCTTCATCCATACAAAGGGAAATACATCCCCCAACTCGTTGAATATTTTATTAAATAGTATTTTTCACATTATGAATAACAACATTATATTTTCAATAACCGCAGAGGATGTACAAATAGAAGCAATAGAAAAAATTGGTAGAAAACTTACTGATGACGAAATACAAACAGCCAAAAAAGGCTTGGAGTTTGGCATTTTAACCGGAATTGATATAGTCTATAAAACTATAATGCGAGAAATGATAAAGAAATGAACCAAGACGTAAAAAAATTAAGCCCGTCAGATTTATTGGCAACTCAATTCCTTGAAAGAGCCAAAGAATTTCAGGCGAATGTAGAGCTAATAAAAGTTTTAAAATCGAGGACTTACAAAATTGGTGAGGCCAATGTTTTGGTACGCGCATCCTCAGAAGGCAATAGGAGATACTTTTTTGGAATTAACTATATTACCGTTGAAGATATTGCCAATCTCGATAACCCATTTGTCGCTTTTATATGTGGCTCAATAGATAAAGTCGTAATTATTCCAGCTAAAATTTTATTTAAACATTTACCAGAAATCAGCCATGATAGAAATGGTGAATATAAAATCAATATTGATAAAGACTTAAATATTATCCTGGCTGGAAGAAATAATCGTATAGATTGCAGCGCTCTTATTAACAAATGGAATCTTTTAACAACCCCGCCAGTTATACAAGAAGAAAGTAAAAATACTGCTGAAGAAAGTCTCCATTCAATTTTGCAAGGGCGTTTATTAGAGATAGGAAATGTGAGAGGGTTTGATACTTTCTGCCCAAACAAAATAAAAACATTTAATGAGAAGAAACTCGACGACATTGCTACTCTTAAAACATGTCCGGAATTACAGTTTTCTGATTTTAACCTGCTCAGGCAAATTGATGTTCTTTGGTTTAAAAACAGAGGAAATAAGTTTGTTCCCGAATATGCTTTTGAGGTCGAACTTTCTACTGGGGTCTGGAGTGGTGTTGGAAGAATGGCGACTCTAATTGATTACTCAAATGTTGGACTGTACGTAATTTCGAATGACTCAAGAAAGTTCAAGCAAGTGATCTCATCTTTTCCTGAAACTGGAAGCAGATATAAATTTGTGCCCAATGATTTATTGGGCGATCTTTACTCTGCCGAGATGAATCTTAAGGAACTTCGAATTGATATCGGGTTATAACTTTTTAAGTATGGCTCTATCCAAAGAACAAACGAACATAGCAATTCCGTACAATCCCTACGAGCCGGAGCCCTATACCCGCTGGACTATGCGGGGGATGTTGGATCTAGAAAATGAACTTAAGGTGGCAGACGAGTTTTGGGACTTCCTTGGTGGTAAAAATACGTACAAAGATTTACTCGACTGCTTCGAGAGGGTTGGTATCGAATTGAGAGACGAAATTGACGATTATTTTGAACATTTTAATAAGGATTAAGACCTTACGGTATATATGGAAGAGCGAATACGAAAGGCAGTCAGCGAGGCGCTTGCAGGCATGGGAGCGCGGGACGTCGCATTTGTGGTGGAGCGGCCGGCAGTTGCCGCGCACGGGGACTACACGACGAACGCCGCCATGAAGATTTTTGGGCCGCTAAGCCACGGTAATATTAGAAGCTCATCAGGAAGGAGAGGGTCACAGGTCATGTATCAATGGCGCCCCCTTCTTGAGAAATTCAATAACCCGCGCGAGCTCGCGGACTCGCTCGCGCGGGTGCTGATTGAATCGCTCGGTGCAGATATCGCGAGCCATGTTGCCGTTGCAGGTCCGGGCTTTATTAACATCACGCTTTCGCAGGGGGCGGTCGCGCTTGCGGTTGCAGAAGCGGATGCAAAAGGAGTTGAATGGGGAAAGAATAATGCGGAAGACGGGGAACGCGTGATGATTGAATATTCCAATCCGAACGCATTTAAGGAAATGCACATCGGCCACCTAGTCGGCACCGTAGTCGGCGAGGCGTTGTCGCGGCTGATAGAAAACTCCGGAGCGACGCTCGCGCGCGACACATTCGGAGGCGACATCGGACCGAATGTGGCGAAAGCGCTTTGGGGATTGCGCAAGAATGGCGTCACGAGTCCATATATGGCGAGAGAAATGGGCGAAGCATATTCCAAAGGTTCAAACGCGTACGAGAGCGATGTCAAGGCGAAAGAAGAGATAGACGCGCTTAATCAGGAAATATATTCTGGCGAGGACAGGGAGCTGGCGGAATTATGGCGCAGAGGGCGAGATGTCTCAATGGAAGAATTCAGAAAGATTTGGAAAATTCTCGGCACGCGATTTGACTTTGAATTCTTTGACAGCGACACGACCGAGACCGGCCTGCGCGTAGTGAATGACGGCTTGAACAAGGGCATCTTCCAGAAGAGCGACGGAGCGATTATCTATAACGGCGAGGAGAAGGGCGTGCATACTCTCGTGTTCATCACATCGCACAACACGCCCACCTACGAGGCGAAGGATATCGGCCTCGCTTTCATTAAAGAAGAGCGATGGCCGTCTGATAAAGTCATTATCGTTACCGGGAACGAGCAGACAGGGCGCTTCAAGACCATTCTCGCGGCGCTCGGAGAGCTCGTGCCGAAGCTCGCAGAGAAGACGGCGCATGTCGCGACCGGCTTTTTGAAGCTTACGTCGGGCAAGATGTCCTCGCGCGAGGGGAATGTTATTACCGCTATGGGATTCATACAAG
>CAYHQT010000058.1:0-3545 GCA_964358975.1 uncultured Candidatus Saccharibacteria bacterium
AATACATGATCGGTTACTTGGGGAATTCTTGAGGTCACTTTGAAATCTTATTTCACAGCGTCTTCGAAAAGGGTTCAAAATTTCTTATTATGCTGTTTTAACAATAACGTAGTGTTGACAAAACTAATACTGTTGTTAGTATAGTAGTATTAATCGTGTGTTAACAATTTAAATTGTATGGATACTACCATTACCATAAAAACAAATAGCAGTTTGCGCCAAGAAGCCAAAAGGATTGCTGAAGAATTGGGTATCACTCTGACGGCGGTCGTGAATGCGTTTTTGCGCCAGTTTGTGCGCGAGCGTAAATTTTCCGTTTCCGCGTCTGCCATGCCGACAAAAAGGAAGATCGCTATTCTAGAGAAGATTAGCAGAGAGATGGATGAAGGTAGGGGTATTACAGGAACATTTTCTGATCTTGACAGCTTATTCAATCATCTTAAGATCTAAAGTATGGTTATCATAACCAGCCGCAATTTCGATAAAGAAATGGCGGAATTGCCGTTGAAGATAAAAGAATCTCTTAGAGAACGACTGGAGCTATTCAAGGCGAATCCTTTCGCAGAGTTGTTGAACAATCATCAATTGCACGGTTCGCTCAGGCATTACCGAAGCATAAATATTTCTGGAAATTATCGTCTATTCTATGAAAATCTTGACGACGATGTTATTCGTTTGATGAGGATCGGAACTCACAGCGAATTGTATGGTAAATAAGGCATAAATCCAAAAAAATGCTAGAATATTCCTATTATGGATGAACAGAAGCCAGACAAATCAACACATGCTCTGCGAGAGGAACGAATACTGGCTTTCTGGAAGGAGAGGGGGATTTTTGAGAAGTCTTTGAATAAAGAGGCGCAGAAAGGAGAGTTTGTGTTCTATGATGGACCGCCTTTTGCCACTGGTTTGCCTCATTACGGCAGTCTTTTACCAAGCGTAATCAAAGATGTTGTGCCTAGGTGGAAAACTATGCAAGGATATTATGTTCGCAGGCGTTGGGGGTGGGACTGTCATGGATTACCCATAGAAAATCTAATCGAGAAAGAATTAGGGCTAAAAAGTAAGAAAGATATTCTCGAATATGGCATAAGGCGTTTCAATGAAGCCGCCAAGAATTCGGTACTTCGTTATGCCGATGAATGGAAAAAGCAAATACCGCGCATGGGTAGATGGGTTGATATGAATAATGATTATCGCACAATGGACGCGACTTATACCGAAAGCGTCTGGTGGATTTTCAAGCGACTTTTCGACAAAGGTTTGATTTACGAAGGATTCAAGTCTATGAATTTGTGTCCGCATTGCGAGACGACCCTTTCGAATTTCGAAGTCGCGCAAGGATACAAAGATATTACAGATATTTCAGTGTATGTGAATTTCAAAATTTCAGATGAAAATAAAAGAAATTATGCAAATACCTATTTATTAGCATGGACGACGACTCCGTGGACATTGCCGGGAAATGTAGCTTTGGTGGTGAATTTGAGCGTTGAATATGTCAAAGTGAAAATTGAAGCCAGCTTTTACATTCTCGCAAAGTCGCGGTTGAGTGTCCTCAGAGATAGAAAGTATGAAATTATTGAAACAATAAAAGGTTCGGATTTGGTCAGTTTATCATATGAGCCATTATTCGACTATTATTCAAAAGACTTAAAGCTTAAAAATCGCGAGAATGGCTGGAAAATATACGGTGCCGACTTCGTCACAACAGAAGATGGTACCGGTATAGTGCATATCGCGCCGGCATTCGGTTCGGACGATTACGATTTATCACTGAAACATAATTTACCTTTTGTTCAGCATGTTGCCATTGACGGTACTTTCAAAAAAGAGGTGACGGATTTCGCGGGAATGGAAGTAAAACCGATTGACACCGAAGAAAACGAAACCGCGCATCAAAAAGCCGATATTGAAATTATCAAATGGTTAGCGGGTAAGAATAAATTATTTGAAAAAGAAAAGGTTGTCCACTCATATCCGCATTGTTGGCGATGTCATACGCCGCTTCTAAATTACGCTTCCTCCTCATGGTTTGTGAAGGTGTCTTCGTTCAAGAATAAATTAGTCAAAGCCAATGAGAAGATAACTTGGGTTCCAGAAGAAGTGGGGAAATACCGTTTCGGTAATTGGCTTTCCGGAGCGCGGGATTGGGCGATTTCACGCACGCGTTTTTGGGGCGCGCCTATTCCGGTGTGGAGGGAAGAAGGTGAGAAAGACAGTAAGAAATATCATGTGATTGGTTCAATGGAAGATATGAAAAAATATAGTAAGGCAAAGAATACTTATTATGTTATGCGACATGGCGAGGCGGAGAATAATATTGAAGATATATTAGATTCGGTGGAACGCGATAAAGATAAGCCATCTTATTTAACACAAAATGGTAGAGAACAAGTACTAAGTACTACTAAGTCATTTAAAAAAGGAAGCTTTGACATGATTTTTTCATCACCTCTCAAAAGGACGATTGAAACAGCTGAGATTTTTGTCACACAACTGTCTTTCAATAAAGGAGATATAATTATTGATGATCGTCTTCGTGAAATGGACATGGGTGAATTGAATGGTAAAAATAATGAAGAACTTGAGAGAGGATTTCCTTTAGAAGAAAGATTTGAAAATGCCCCCAAAGGCATTGAAAATTATCTGAGTATAAAAAAACGAACAGGAGAATTCATCTATGATATTGAATCTCGTTATGAAGGCAAGACTATATTGATAGTGACACATGGCAGTCCCGCGATGATGTTATTGGCCGTCTCTAAAGGATTAAATAAAAGTCAGACGATTGAACAGGAGAAAGGTGATTACTATATAAAGAAGGCTGAAATTAGAGAATTAGAGTTTTCTGTTTTGCCGCACAACGCTGAATACGAACTTGATTTGCATCGCCCGTTTATTGACGATATTGAATTGCGCACGCCGGAAGGAAATAAGTTAATTCGCGTCCCGGATGTTTTCGATTGCTGGTTTGAATCTGGTTCGATGCCTTATGGAGAGGCGCATTATCCGTTTAATAAAAGTGAAAGTGGAAATGGTCATGAAGATTTTGAACCTAATTCTGGATTGTTAAAGAAATCAAGGGGTTTTCCCGCAGATTTTATCGCTGAAGGATTGGATCAAACACGAGGTTGGTTTTATTCTATGTTAGTTCTCGGCGTGGCATTATTTGGAAAATCGCCGTATAAGAAAGTGATAGTTAATGGTTTAATTCTCGCCGAAGACGGTCGGAAAATGTCAAAGTCGGAAAAGAATTACCCTGACCCCATGAATATTGTCGATAAATATGGCGCAGATTCTTTGCGTTTTTATCTGATATCTTCACCCGTAGTGCGTGCGCAAGATCTTTGTTTTAGTGAAAAGGGAGTTGATGAAGTGACGAAGAAGGTTGTGAATAGGTTACTAAATGTTTTAACTTTCTATGAGATGTATGAAAGTTCGACCGCGCCGCTTGAAGGGGCTTCGTTAACCCCATCGCTTGGGCGGGGGGAACAGTCGAGCAAACGAAGCCGACACCTTTACACGAGCCTTAGCGGAGCGGA
>CAYHQT010000059.1:0-3514 GCA_964358975.1 uncultured Candidatus Saccharibacteria bacterium
CTTTCGGAAAGTGATGCGCGAGACGCTTGTAGATGAGGGCATGTCTACCTCAGCCCGCCACCACGGATGATATTCGCGACTAGCGCATATCGGTGCGAACGAAACGCCCCACAGTCTGTGCGTTACAGATTGTGGGAAAGCGCGAAGCAATACCGGTGTGCGCGTCAAACTAACCTCTTTCTGCTAAACGCAAAACCAGAGCCAACCTTCAGATATTTCTCAAACTGCAGAGCCTTTGTTTTGTTGTTGAAACAACAGTACCACGAAAGCTGAACTGGTCTTCTATCTTTTGTCGAATCAACCAATCCTTTGTCGTGATAGCTTACACGATTTTTAAGATTATCTGATGAACCTACATAGAGAGAATTATCGGAACATTTTAAGATATAAACATAATGAGACATTCTAAAATATTATCATAATAAGTCCTACTACGCTCGCTTCGCGAGCTTCGTAGGACTACTTCGTATTCATATTAACAATATTTTGTAGTTTTCTAAGTGCCTGCACTTCGAAGTAACTCGGCGACAGCCGAGTTACGAAGTAGTGCGGGTAGCGAGAATCGAACTCGCGTCTCAACCTTGGGAAGGTCGCATTCTGCCACTAAACCATACCCGCTTGTCCTGCGTAGCCTTGGCGAAGCAGGACCTACGCTCTTCTTATCTTACCCTCAAAACCCAAATACGCGCAATAATCTTTTCCACCAAGACAGCGAAACTGGCGTTGACAACGCTTGATTGATACTCTTTAGTTGTGTATCCCCAACAATGACCGCCACCGACTCACCTTCTTGCGCCAGAAGAAATTTCGTACGCATCTCGGATTCTATGCCCTGTTCGGTTCTAAGATACGCTACTTTTTCGGAAAGCGCGATATTGTGGCTATTAAATTCCGCTAATGTCGCGATTGCTTGATTCAGGCGCTCATCGCTCGTGGAAGCTTTCTCGTACATCTTCCATGTCGCCCTAGCCACAAAGACAAATACAATCGAAAGGGCAATGAATGTTACCGACGATCTCATTATTTTCCCCCACAGAGATTTATTGCCGTATTTCATACTTCATAGTATACTACAAAACATCATGTTATTTCACGAAAAGACCCGCAAAGCCGCCAATATCGGTTTTATCGTCGTCGGTATATTCGTCATCATCAGCATGGTGCTACTATATTTTCCCGTTTGGGAATATTAGTCGTTCCGCATCATCTTCACAAATACATCTTGGGGTATAATAACACTACCATGCTCTTTTAATCGTTTCCTACCCTCTTTTTGTTTTTCGCGCAATTTCATTTTCCTGGTAATGTCTCCGCCGGAAAGAGTCGCCGCGGCATCTTTTTTCTTACCAGAAATACTTCGTGAAGAAAGAATACGGCCAAGAGCTTTGGCTTGAACCTTGAATGTGAAGAGTTCTCGAGGTAAGAATTTATAAAGCCGTTCAACCGATGATTCCGCCTCTTCTTGGATTCGGCGACGAGAAACGATGCGAGTGAAAGCCGGTATCGACTCATCTGCTACTAGAATATCCATTCGCACCACATCGGCTATTTTATTATCCGTAATATCGTACGAAATAGAGGCATAGCCCGAGGAAACGCTTTTGACTTCATCAAAAAGATTCCTCATAAGTTCTCGCAGAGGCATATTGAGGGCCAATATTGTCCTATTATCGCCAAAATTATCGGTAGAAATGATTGTACCTTCATGGTCATAAATTAATTTCATCAGTCCGCCAATATACGCTGGGGGCGTGATTATTTTCATTGTCACGATTGGTTCACTGACTTCCAGAATGTCATGGTCTTCCGGAAAAAGCGATGGCGAATATATTGTGGTGTTTTTTCCATTCTTGGTTTTTACCGTATATGTGATAGTCGGCATCGTAACAACTAAATCCAAATTGAATTCTCGGCGCAATCGCTCGGTTACTATTTCTAAGTGAAGCATTCCCAAGAAACCACATCTATACCCTTTGCCCAAAGTTCCAGAGGCTTCTTCTTCGTATGTGAATGACGAGTCTGACAAGCGCAAACGGCCGAGCGCTTGGCGCAGGAGCGGTAGATTGTCTTGACTTTCCGGATATATCGAGGCCCAGACTACCGGCTTTGGGCTCTGATATCCGTGAAATGGCGGCAAAGCGTCTTTGATCGAAGCTACGGTATCACCAACGGAGGCGATGCCGGGTTCTTTTATTCCCGTGACTATATATCCAATCTCTCCAGCTCCCAAGGATTCGACTGGCGTATTTTCGGGCACGAATATTCCCACATCAATAGCTTCGAATTGCCTGTTCGCGACTTTGAATATTAATTTGTCGTGTCTTCTCACCGTTCCACTTATTACTCGAATATAGACGATTACGCCAGTGTGGTTGGAGTATTGGAAATCAAATACGATGGAGCGAAAAGAAATACTCTGAGTCGCACCGCTTCTGTCGTTCGCAGTCTCTCCCTCCTGCCGCTTCGCTCGCGTCGGGAGAGACTGCTCACGACTGCGCGATGCGACTTCGAATACTCTGGGTAGTACGACAGCGGATTCGTTGCTTGGGTGGGAGGAGTCTCTCGAGGAGGAGCGAAGCGACGAGCGAGGGAGAGCTCCTCCCGTCGGAAGCAACGAATCCGTATTGGTAGGTGCCGGTATTCTTTTAATAATTTCATTCAAAAGATTCTCTACCCCCTCACCTGTTTTGCCAGATACTTTCACGACATCGTTTGGAGAACAATCGAGAAGTTGACTTATCTCCTTGACCGTCTCATCTATCACGGCAAGCGGTGAATCTATTTTACTGACAACTGGAATAATAGTCAGACCAGCTTCCCGCGCCATATTGAGAGTCGTCAAAGTCTGCGCTTGGACACCTTGAGTCGCGTCCACGAGCAAAATGGAACCTTCGACGGCTTTCAAGGCGCGAGAAACTTCATAGAAAAAATCGATGTGGCCTGGGGTGTCGATTAAATTCAAGATATACGAATTCCACTTCATGCGTACCGGTTGCATCTTAATCGTGATTCCTCGTTCGCGTTCGAGTTCCATGGAATCAAGCACTTGCTCTTGCATCTTCCTTTTCTCGATAGTTCCGGTAATCTCGAGCATCCTATCGGCAAGCGTGGACTTGCCGTGGTCAATATGGGCAATAATGGAAAAATTACGAATAAAAGCCGGATTCATTCATTGAATATAGCAGAAAAGAGCAATTCAGCATACTTTCTCCAGCCTCTTGACTCGCAAATCAAGCCCCTCATGCATGGCACGCTTGGTATAATTCTGCGAAAAATATTCTAATTGCTTTGAAATTCCGGCATGATTCCGATCGACTTTCTGTTCGAGACCATCTATCTTATCCGTGAATTTCTTATCCATATCCTCGAATCTCTTATCGACGCCAGCAAAACCCTTGGCAACCATGCGCGCCAAATCATCGAAATTACTCTCAATAGCCGTATTCATCTCATCTCGTGTTGGGAGATTGCTAATAGCTGTATTAATAGCCGTATTCATCTCATCTCGTGTTGG
>CAYHQT010000060.1:0-3477 GCA_964358975.1 uncultured Candidatus Saccharibacteria bacterium
GGATTTAGAGACGGTAATCCTGTAGGCATTGCCCTGTGGCGGTATATCAACCAACCGCAACATTCCATTCGCGTCCGTAACATCATCTATAACTATTGTGGTAGTCGTGGCCACATTCACCATATGAACAGATGCGTTTTGGACAGGTTGTCCATTGGCATCAAAGACTTGGATGAACAACGCCCCATTTGTCGAGGCTGTCTCGAGATTTTTCGGAGATACTTGTCCGGCGAGAATGACCGACTGCATTCCGCGACAGGTAGAACACGATATTTCAACTTGGACTAATTTGTTATCAGCCGGAGAAAGGTCGTTTGGAGTTCCGCCGATGGTGCCATCGAAGGGCAAATCAATATTGCGCACTGTTGTGGTTACGGTAAATGTTGTGCCACCGCGGACAAGAGTTTGAACATGTGGAATATTGCCGTTTGGAATACTTCCTGAAACGCCCACAACCGCGTAAGGCATATTTCTGGCAATTTCGAACTGTTCATTCGCCAAGTTTATCGCCAGTACTTTATATTGGTTAAGTTGAATTAGCTGAAAAAGAGAAACATAAGCGTTATAGGCCGCGATAGCGATAACCACGAAGATCGCGGTACCAACCAAAACCTCTACTAGAGTGAATCCCTTCTTCATATTTATATTTTACACGGCATCTACGAGCGAGTATATCGGCGATATCATAGAAACGGCGAAGAATCCCACAGCCGCGGCTATTATAACCATAAGGACAGGTTCAATAACCGTAGACATATCTTTTGTCCTTTGATTCACGTCATCCTCGTAATAACGCGCCACTCCGAGTAACATTTCCGCGATTTTACCCGTTTCTTCACCAACACTCATCATTTCCGCGATAAAGACTGGATATAGATTGGCATTATCGTCGAATATCTTGGACATCAAATCGCCTTTTTTGATAGCTTCCTTGGCTTTTTGTAAAACAGCTTGAAAATGAACATTTTGGACCACTTCCGCGGTGATATTAACGGATTCTATCACGGGAACACCCGCTGATAGTAGAGAGGAAAGCGTTCGAGCCGTACGCGCCGTATTCACTTCCTTCGCCAAAGAACCCAGTATAGGCATTTTCAGTATCAGAGAATGATTTACTCTTTTTCCTATCGCTCGTTTTGACCACCAATATAATATTCCAACGAAAACAAAGAAACCGATTAAAAACAATAAACCATAATTCTGCAGAGCTGTACTAACTCCCAGAACAATCCTCGTCGTGAATGGTAGGGTTACATTAAGTTCCGTGAATGTTTTCATCAAAGTCGGTATGACGAAAATAAACATGAGGATAGCTATGATGACCATGACGAATAAAATAACAGTGGGATATATGAGCGCGCCGCGAACTCGCCTTTCCAACGAGTATGAATTATCCATTTGTTCAGCCACAATCTTTAAGGAGTCCGATAGTGTGCCGGACTGCTCTCCCGCGTGCACCATAGATATGAATATTTGCGGGAAAACATTATGATATTTTGCCAATGAATCTGAAAAAGTCATTCCACGACTAATCTCCCCGATAATATCCGTCAAAATATTCTTGAAAGTCTTGTTGCGTGACTGTCTTTCCAGAACGGAGAGGGCGCGCGACAAAGCGAGCCCTGCCTCAAGCATTGAACCTAGATTTCTGGCGAAATTGATTTTCTCTATAGTTTTAACTCGATGAAATATTCGATTAAAAGAGACATCAATATGCAAACCATGTCCCACGGTTTTTTCATCCATGGAGACAATCTCGTCGCCGCTTTCTTTTATCAGACGGTACAATTCGAAGCGGTCCGCGGCGTCTTTTTCGCTTGAATATATCTCCCCGCCAGGTCTTTTTGCTTTGAAGATAAAGTGAGACATTTTATTGCGTCATTCCCGCGAAAGCGGAAATCTAGGATTATTATACACTGGATTCACACTTTCGCGGGAATGACAAGTGATGCGAAAATGACAAATACTACTCCGAAATGACGCGCAATACTTCTTCAATCGTCGTCAGTCCCGACACGCATTTGTATATTCCATCTTCAATCATCGTGAGCATACCCTCCTGCTTTGCCTGAACCTCGATTTCCGCCGAAGTCGCGTTCTTCATGACAAGATCCTTTATCGACGGTGACATATTCAAGACTTCGTGAATGCCAACACGTCCCTTGAAACCATCATCTTCCGAGCTTGGAGCTGGTTTGTAAAAAGAAATATTCTTCCAAGTTTCATTGGCTTTGACGATTTTCTCGGCTTTCAGGGCCGTGAGCACTCTGTCGAGGTCAACAACCCTTCCAAGTTCTTCAAATTCGGCTTTTGTTAGTGAATATTTTACTTTTGTATCGGTCAAACAACGAACCAGTCTCTGACCGATGATAATATCGAGTGTTGAAACGAGGAGAAATGATTCGACTTTCATGTCTAGAAGACGAGGAATAGCACCAGCGGCGGAATTTGTGTGAAGAGTGGAAAGTACCAGGTGGCCGGTAAGAGCCGCGTTCACAGCCAAAGAAGCTGTTTCCCCATCGCGGATTTCTCCAACCATTATAATATCCGGGTCTTGGCGAACCAATGTCCTAATTCCTTGTACGAAAGAAAAACCGATATCCGGTCTGACCTGCGTCTGATTTATTCTAGCCATCTGATATTCAATCGGATCTTCGATGGTCGAAATATTCACATCCGGCTTATTCAGAATATCGAGCATAGTATAGAGCGTTGTCGTTTTTCCTGAACCCGTCGGACCTGTCGTGAGTATCATTCCCGTTGTTTTATTGAGGGCTTTATGTATTCTTTCGAGCCCTTCGCCATGGAAATTCAGATATTCGAGAGTAAAACCGGAAATATTCTCGCGGAGAAGGCGCATCACGGTTTTCTCTCCATAATATGTCGGCAATATCGAAACACGGAAAGATACTTTCTCGCCATTCACATCCACTTTGAAGCGACCGTCTTGAGGCAATCTTTTTTCGTCCAATTTTAGATTGGAAAGCACTTTTATGCGCGCGGTTATTGATGACCCAGCTTGTCTTGGCAAAACCATGGCGTCATGGAGAAGTCCGTCAATTCTGTATCTCACCAATATTTGTTCCTCCATCGGCTCCATGTGTATATCCGAAGCATTTTGGATAATGGCGTGTTTGATAAGCGTGTCAACGATGCGTATTACCGGCAGATCACCGGCGATTTTTTTCAAATCATCCGCGGATAATATCTCGCCTTTTTCATCGGAAATCATCTTCAGTGTCTCCGTTTCCTTCTGAATAATATCTCCGAATTCAGCTTTCAAACTTTTTTGATATTGGACAAGGGCTTCCTTTATCGAATCCGCGTCACTAAGGCGGGGTAGTATCTTCAGATGCACTTTCTTCTTTATGAAGTCTATCGCCGACAAATCATTGACATCGAGCATGGCGACTTCGAGCGATACATCGCTTTTCTTGAATGCGATAATATTATGCCCGCGCGCGATCGGCTCGGGTA
>CAYHQT010000061.1:0-3420 GCA_964358975.1 uncultured Candidatus Saccharibacteria bacterium
ATTTAGAGCTAGAATTCATGACAAGTATTCAGGCGGAGCGAATTCAGGGCAAACATGATAAAATCGACGCATCAGCGGCGGCGCTTATATTACAGGCGTATTTGGATAAAGTTAAGGGTGGAAATTGATATGTGTCATTCCCGCGAAAGCGGGAATCCAGGGTCAAACACTAGATTCCCGCTTTTGCGGGAATGACAGAGAAAGACAAAAGTCCAGTGTAAAATAATAATTATGAATATTGAATCCTTGAATTTTCTATTGAATCCCGAAGATCTGATTATGGCATTGGGGACTCTTGGCGTAATCGCGATTATCTTCATAGAGACGGGACTTTTCTTCGGATTTTTCTTTCCGGGGGATTCATTGCTTTTTACCGCCGGTTTTTTGGCTTCGCAAGGTTATATATCTTTCCAATGGCTTCTTATCGGGACCTTTCTCGCGGCGGTTTTGGGCGATAGTGTTGGTTACGCTTTTGGCAAAAGAGTCGGACCAGCTATATTCACGAAGGAAGATTCCGTTTTTCTGAATAAACGGCATATTATTCGCGCTCAACATTTTTATGAAAAATACGGCGGGAAGACAATTATTCTGGCGCGTTTTATGCCAATTGTCCGAACATTCGCACCAATCATGGCGGGGGTGGGGAATATGAAATATAGCAAATTCATCATTTTCAATTTGATAGGTGGATTTGCTTGGACATGGGCAATGCTTTGGCTCGGGCTCGGGCTAGGCGCGCTTATTCCCAATCCCGACAAATATGTTATCCCGATTGTTTTGGTAATTATAATCGTCTCAGCTTCACCTGTCCTAAGAGAGATTTTCAGGAAAGCATGGAAATAAGCAAAGTGCCACCTTCACTTGTAAGGTGGCACCTTAATTTGACTGTGGTAAAATAGTCCCATGCATCCTTCTTTGTTCTTCAAACTGTTTCCGCCTCCCAAATTTTTGGTCATGCCTCATTCTGGACTAGAGATTTCAGATGACGCTTTACGCTTAATTGAATATAGAAGAGGTCACACGGGGTTAACGATTTCCAAACATGGCAGTCTTGAATTGCCCGATGGTCTTATAGACGGGGGAGAAATAAAAGATGAGAAACGGTTTGCCGGATTATTGTCTGATTTTGCCAAAAAGAACAATATTACTTATTCCAAGGTTTCTTTGCCCGAAGAGAAGGCGTATTTGTTCCAAACCGATATACCGAGCAATGATGTGGCGGCTATCACTCAAAATGTGGAGTTCAAGCTCGAAGAGAATGTTCCATTGCAGGCAATAGACGCTATCTTTTATTTCGATATCTTACCGGCCTCTGTTACTGGCGGCGCGCTTCGAGCATCTGTGTCGGTCGTGCCTCGGGCTTATGTTGAAAACATGATATCTTTTTTGCGTGAAGCGGGGATTACCCCCGTGGCTTTCGAGGTAGCACCGAAGTCCATCGCTAGGTCAGTCGTCTTACCGAAAAGCGAAGACACATTGCTTGTCGCCCATGTCATGAATAATAAAACCGGTATATATATCGTTTCTGGCGGGGTAGTTTGTTTCTCATCCACGATAATGACGAATGGCTTTGATTTGAAGATTTTGAATAAGGAAATAACCAAGGTGAATGAATATTGGAACAATCGTTCGGATACCCATTCATTGATCGCCAGGGTGGTATTTGTCGGTCACTTTGACGAAAAATCGAAAAAGACTATCGAATCGGCTTTTGTCGACACGGAGTTGAAAGTATCTATTGCCGATGTTTGGTCCAATATCTTAAGTGCCGGCGTATCTTCTTCGCCAATGCCGAAGATTGATTCTCTGGAATATGTCGTAGCCGCGGGATTGGCTTTGCCTATATAATAAAGTAAATTATGCGCCACACCCTTTTACCACCGCAAGAACGAAAGAACCTAAGACGGGAATATTATACCCGATTGATAATAGTCGTCTGTTGTATGATTTCTGCCGTGTTTGTCGCTGGTTTGATATTCTCATTACCGGCATATATGCGCGCGATATCCGAAGAACAACGCCAACTCGAAGCTGTTACCGAACTTAGGCATAGCAATGATAAAAAAAGCGATTCCATGATAGTGAATAAACTTTCGTTTGATTCATCGGCACTTCTCATACTCGGGGATTCGCTTTTGCGGGAACGTCCTTCGGAAGCAGTAGAACGAATCGTCGGCTTGCGCAACAAGGAAATGCGTTTGAATTCACTCTCATACTCCGTTTCCGGAACTACGACCGTCGAAGTGATTATCCAAGGTATCGCGCCGAGCCGTGCTTCACTCCTGTCATTCAAAAGTCGCCTGGAAAATATGGCGCCTTTAATACATATAAATTTACCATTATCCGAATTGGCGAAAAGTTCCAGTATCCCATTCTCGCTCAAAGTAGTTTATAAAATACCATGAAGAAGATTCCACACGGCATACTATTATTTGTGTCGATAGCCGTAATGGTCGCGGTCGCGGTTCTTTATGCGTATATGCAGTATTCTATTCAATCCTCAGTATCGCGAGCCATGTTAGGGAAAAAGATTGTTAATACCGAGAAAGCGAATACTAACCAACAGCAATATATAGCGGATATTTACTCTTCAACTATCGTGAATCGCGAGAAGATGCTCGCTTTATTTATACCGTCCACTGAGGATGTTTCATTCATAGAATCAATCGAGGAATTGGGTTCTCGCGTCGGTAGCGCGGTATCCATATCATCGGTTTCATCTGACAATGTTAATTCTATGATTCCAAATTCATTCGCTAGGATTGGCGCGCATGTTGAAGTAAGTGGAACTTGGGTAGTGGTAATGAGGATATTGCGTTTATCGGAGACATTGCCATATCAAGTGTCGTTATCCAATATTCGCGTTAGTTATTCGGGTTTGACTGACGACACAAAAACGAAAAAACAGATTTGGAGGCTATCGTTCGATATAGCTTCCAATATGATTGTAACAAAGAACGCGACTTCATCTGCCGCTCGATAAGATTAATGTATATCGTATGAATATAAAAAAATTATTATCAAATATTCCGAAATACCTGTCTCGATTCTCATTGAAACACCTAAATAGATTATTGAGAGACCCTTATGTCGATTGGGTGGTTATTGTCGCCATTTGGTTTGTCTTGCTTATTGTCTTATCGGGTGTTGGTTATTGGACTTTTGTTCGAGTATCTATTCAGGCGGATTCCGTGCTAATAGATAAGTCGACAACGGTTACTCCGGTGTTCGATGAACAAAAGCTTGATCGCGTACTCGAAGAATCTGACAGTCGCAGGCTTGAATGGGTCCAATTGAAGGATGGTAAATATTCTTTTCCGGAGGACCCGTCTTTGTAGACCTACTTGTAATCTTGTGGGATAGTAAAGTAGTATATGTTTACCTCCCGTAGTTCAATGGATAGAACAGGAGACTTCTAAG
>CAYHQT010000062.1:0-3282 GCA_964358975.1 uncultured Candidatus Saccharibacteria bacterium
AGAACCTAGACACAGTCTTTAGGATTTTACCGAGTTCACCCGACTCTTCACCCACCTTTATCATTTGCGTCATAATGCCGGGAATAGCTTGCGGGTCGCCGGCCAGGGAATCAGAAAGAGTCTGTCCGCCCTTGACCGATTCAACGGCCCTATTCAAAATATCGCGATAAACCGAATTATCTATAACATTTGAAGTAAGCTCCAGAGAACGAACCATTGTAATGCCGGAGGCGAGCATTGTCGCCATATTATCGGAGAATCGGGCTAGATATAATTTCTTGAATAAAGTGCTAGCGTACGGAATAGTGAGCTTGAATCTATCATACGCCATGCGTCCGACAGGCGTGCGGATGAAACGAATAAGGAAAAAACCGCCAACTATAATACCGGCAAGCAAGATGAAACCGTAACTAACCAAGAAATTACTTATGCCTAGAACAATCTTGGTATAAATAGGGATAGGAACCCCTGAATCAGTCAAAATACCGCTTATTTTCGGAATAACCATAGTGAACATAAGAATCATAACCGTAACGAAAGTTACTATTATAAATGACGGATAAATAAGCGCGCCCTTGACCTTCGATGATAGTTCATAAGTCCTATCCAGATAATCGGCCAAATAGAGAAAAGTCTCGTCCAATTTCCCCGACTCTTCGCCGGCTTTCACCATGCTGATGTAGAATTCGGAGAAAACTTTCGGATGCTTCGCTAAAGCGGCTGAAATGGAACTACCGGCTTGCAAATCGTCGGAAATCTCCATCAATTTCTTCGCCAAGATAACATTCTCCGTTTCGGCCGCCAATAGACGGAAAATCCGAAGAGCGGAAATCTGCGCCTCGAATAATGTTGACATTTGCCTCGATAGAATAACTACATTTTTCGTGGAGACACGGTCAAAAAAGGTAAATCTCTTTCCGAAAATTGAAGAGGAATCATCGGCTTCTTTGACATTCGTAACCACCATACCCCGCCTCTGCAAAGAAGAAATGGCGACTTCCACATTCACGGCGTCAATGGAACCTTGTTTCTTGGCTCCCGCTTGGTCAACGGCTTCGTAATTGAATAACATGTTTTTATTATATTATATTCTGTGTCATTCCCTTTGGCGTTGTCATTCCCGCGAAAGCGGGAATCCAGTGTATGACCATAGATTCCCGCTTTCGCGGGGATGACATTGCGTTAAATCATTCTCTCCAGCGTCTTTGGATTTAATGAATTCGAGTACGCGTTTTCCACCGTAATCTCGCCGGACCGTACCAATTCCGCCAGTGAACGGTTCATATCTATCATACCTTGACCTGAACTTGTTTCGATAACCGTTTGGACTTCATGTACGCGTTTTTCGGAAATCAGATTTGACACGGCGGTATTATTGATGAGCAACTCATAGGCGGGTATGAGTCCGCCGGAAATGCGGGAAATGAGGCGTTGTGAGAATATGCCGGTCAAGGAACTGGCAAGTTGAACGCGTATCTGGTCTTGCTGGCCGGACGGGAATGAATCGATGATGCGATTGATCGTCTGCGCCGCGTTATTCGTATGCAAAGACGAGAAGATAAGGTGCCCCGTTTCGGCGGCCGTGACGGCCGTGCCCATTGTCTCTATATCGCGCATTTCACCGACCATGCAAACATTGATATCCTCACGGAACATGGCGATAAGAGCGTCTTTGAAATCGGGCGTGTCTATGCGCACTTCTCTTTGGTCAATTATTGATTTCTTCGACTCGAATTGATATTCAATCGGGTCCTCAATGGTGAGAATATGCTCGGTTCTCGTCTGATTTATCATTTCGATCAAAGTCGCCATAGTTGTCGTCTTGCCCTGCCCGATAGGTCCGACTACGAGGAAAAAACCTTGCTGTTTGCGCGTAAAAGTCTCTAGAATTGGAGGCAGATTCAATTCAGAAAGCGTGCGAATGGTTTTGGGAATCAATCTAAGAGCTATAGCGAGATGCCCTTGCCTATAATAGGCGTTGCCACGAAATCGCGCGTTAGCTAAGCTATAAGAAAAATCAACATCTTTATCATCCTCAAGTAATTGCTTATTGTCTTCAGTGAGGAATACTTTCAGAAAACCCTGCAAATCAGCTTTGGATAATACCGGTCTTTTCATGAGCGGGATAAGATTCCCCATGGCGCGTATTATAGGCACGCGACCCTCCGACAAATGCAAGTCGGAAGCATTCTCTTTCAAAATAAGGTTCGTTAGTTCTTCTATCTCTTTTTTATAGTCCATGATAATTATATGAAAATTTAAAAATCAAAATGAAAAATGACAATGTAAAATATAAAAATAACCGTTCGATTTCATTTTCAATTTTAAATTGTAATTTTCCATTTTGATTTTTAAATTTTCATTTTTTCTTGGTTTCGCAAATCTCCTTCACTTGCTCGAGCACTTCGGAGGGAACCGTCGTTGCCTTCACGATATAGCCATCAACATGAAGTTTCTGTGAAAGGCCGATATCTTCGGATGTGCCCTGATTCGTAAGCATGATTATCGTCGCCTGCGGAATCAATTTCTCTTTCCGCAAGACTTCCACGAAATCTATTCCATCCATGCCCGGCATAACGATGTCAACCAATAATATATCAGGAATGTAGCCGGCTTGGATTCTCTTCAATGCTATATCGGTCGAATCCGATGTTTCAACTTCATAGCCGGCTTTGGAAAATTTCAAAGAATACATATCCAAAAGGAATTTATCATCGTCCACTAGCATGATTTTCTTTTTTGTAATAGGTTGTTCGGACATGCCTGTATTGTAACATACATACAAGGTCTCGGGTGTTAACAAGGTGGCACCTCTGCTGCAGAGGTGCCACCTTATCTCAGGAAACCTCCGGCCTGCAGTGACCAAAGTTTTGCATACAAACCGCCCGCTTTCTCCGCCAGCGTATCATGAGTTCCCTCTTCGACAATTCTGCCATTATCCACAACGATAATCCTATCCATTTTCTTGATAGTTGACAGCCGATGAGCGATAACAATAGTCGTTTTGCCTTTCATGAGAGTATCGAGTGCGTCTTGGATAAGCATTTCGGAATGGGAGTCAAGGCTCGAAGTCGCTTCATCGAGTATTAGTACCGGCGCATTCTTCAGTATGGCGCGGGCGATGGCAACCCTCTGTCTTTCTCCGCCGGAAAGTTTGATACCGCGCTCGCCAACATAGGTTTCGTATTTATTCGGCAAGGATTCGATGAAATCATCGCAATGAGCGAGTTTGGCCGCTGTCATAACTTCGAGGTCAGTCGCGTCACGACGACCATAACGGAT
>CAYHQT010000063.1:0-3230 GCA_964358975.1 uncultured Candidatus Saccharibacteria bacterium
CAGATTCCGCACTTCGGCCACGGCAACCCAATGACCTCCGGATATTCTCTCGTCCAGCTTATAGAAACGAGCTGTGTTACCGGACATTTTTCCGAACTTAAGCGTTCCGCTTACCTCAACATTTTCTCCTGCGCATGGTTTGACCCCGAAAAAGCCGCCGCCTTTAGCCAAGACTTCTTCGGCGCGAAGCGTTGCGAAACGACGCTACTAAAACGCGCCTAACATAATCTGCGGCCTCGGGCTATTATTTCCCTTCCTCTATGATTTTCTCGATGACACTGACGGGAACAACTTCATCAAATGCATACTTTCCTTTTTTGTATGTAATTCGTATTTGTTCCTGCCCGTTTTCTTTTGAAAATGTAGCGTCGAAACCTTCAGTGAAATCAAAACCGTTCTCTCCTATGGCCACGAGAAGCGCGTTGCGCTCCACGACTCCTTTTACTTTTTCCGCAACCTTAAGCAAAAAACATTCCTGGATAGCTCCATGGGTAGCGAGAATTCTCTCAAAATCATTCTGCTGATTCTTCGGATTTCCACTTTGTTCAAAGATTGACGCACCTCGAGTAGCAACTTCATAATTACGATGGATGATTCCTGCTATATTCGCTGCCATTCTTGAATACGTGCTTGAAGTCGTATCACCTGTGTCTCGCGCAAGACCGTCGCTCTCGTTTACCAGGAACGACATCCCTTTACCTTCTTCAAATGCAGCATTCAAACGATTCCCATACTCGCCTTCACTAATAGCAAAGTAGAGAGCCTTGTTTACTCGTACTTTCCCCACCCCAAGATCTTTTGGATTTGTTTTAGGATCCTGTGTCGCGGCTGTAGCAGATGTTTCGTGCGTGCGTATGCGCGGAGACCCGACGACGTGAGCAAATCGCATATCAACTGGATTTTCATATTTCCTTGCGGCAAGATTACGTCCTTCTTTAGTTAGTTGGATATCTGTATCGTTTTTCTCTGGGGCCTTCTCTTTTTTTGAATGGCGCAGGAAATGAAGCACCACTTTGGGAGTTATTTTCTCAACTTTATTTTGTGATCCTTCCATGTTTAGGATTATTATTCTGCCTTTTTTATTATCCTAACAATGCCACTATCCGCATCGACCTCCACAAAATCGCCGTCGTGGAGTACTTGGGTGGCAATTTTGGTACCAATGACGCAGGGGATTTTAAACTCTCTTGCTGAGATTGATGCGTGCGAGATGATGCCGCCCTCATCGGCTACAATGGCTCCGGCTTTCTTAATCGCATGAATGAAGTCCGGTGTTGTCTGACTGGCAACGAGGACTGACCCTTCTTTGAATTTGTTCGCGTCCGCTTTTGTTAGAACTATTGAGACTGTACCGGTGCATTTGCCCTTAAACGCGATCTGACCCGTGAATGTATTGTCCATCAGTTTGTGCTTACTCGGCAGAGGGATAGCAAGTACAATGCCATTTTGTATCAACGCTTCATTTAACTGTTTTCCAATATAAATATGATCGCCAATGACGATGGAATGACGATATCTCTCGTGCAGTTCCTTTTCAGACGGTAACGTCCCGTCCAGTATTTCATCGCATAACAGTACATCCGCATATTGGCCAATACTAGGATATATCGCCTGTACTGAGGACCGAATTCTTTCATCAGCTTGAGGTATCGCTTTTTCTGTCTTCTTACGAAATGTCATTATTTCTTCAAGAATTTCTAGATGCGTATTGTGATGTTCAAGCGCCTCTACTGCCCACCACCACCCTGCCCACCAGCGCCACATGATAAAAATATCATCAAAAAATTGCTTGAACTCATTCCGAGACAACGTTACCTCGTTTTCGAGAGTTGACTCAATTTTTTCGTAATGAGTTGCGGCGAGTGACAGAAGATTTGATATATAAGTTGAATCATTGATAATTCGCTTATAAATTTCCTCCTTTTGCCATTCAACTTGAGCAGAATCAATATAAAGACCGACAACGCCATTTTTTCGTTCACCTACAAAGTATGGCTTCACGAGAGGAGCATTGTTGAGATATGGCAGCGGGCTAGATTCAGCATTTAGACCAATCTGTAGCAGTGCCAATGTAAAATCTCTCTGCCCAAATAAATCCAACTGTCTGACTTTGTTCTTCATGATTTGTTTATTATACGTACTACTCCCCTATCGGCATCTACCTCAACCTTATCACCATCCTTTAAGACCTGAGTAGCAAATTTCGTACCAATGACACACGGAATGCCCATTTCTCTTGAAACGATGGCGGCGTGGCAATTTACGCCGCCCTCATCGGTAACTATTGCCTTAACTTTTTTGAGATACGGAACATAATCCGGTGAGGTCATTTCTGTGACGATAATAGAGTTTTGAGTGACGCGTACGAGGTCTTTTTTCCCATAAATAACAACAGCCGAGCCAGTGACTTTCCCGCGTGAGGCACAGGACCCTTTGATCTCGGAAGAAGATTGAATACGCGGCTCATCGAGCCGTATTTGATATTTTGCGGCTATAGAGTTAAGTTCATTGCGCGCGTACAATGTGCCGTTAAAGAAAACATAACCATTTTGACGATCCTTGATTTCATTGATTTGTCCGTCGGTAAGCTCATCGATGTGTAGAATTTCGTCAGGCGTCATAAATTCTGCAAGTTCCGTATATTGCGGATAGTGCATGTGAACATACTCCATTACGAGACGGTCTCCGCTGTCCGAATATTTTTCGGTTTTGGCTCTCAACTCCAAAGCTTTCCCTCGTATAGATTCTGGAGCGGTTTTTGATTCCGGTAAGACAAAAATAATAGCCATAGGTGTCCACCATTCAATCCATTTTTTATAAAACCATTTCCATTCCTTAAGCGATTTAATTTTCTTTTTTCCCTCACAATACGGCAAAAGCTCGTCAGTAAGCGATATGAACTCTTTTGAAACTTTTTCAAAGAAGCCTTTTTCATTTTTTGCACGTGTGCCGGTATTGATGAAAATGTCGTCTAATTCATTCTGGCAATACCATACTCGCGTTTTCTTATGCGCCCCATTGTTTACGAAGAGAATATTTTTGACGCTTTCAAACCAATCTCTGGTCTGCGTTTGATTAGCGATTTGCCACACATGACAATAAGTCAGGGAGTGTTCGCGCGACTGCATATTCACCATAGTGGTAAAAATGTCCTTGCCCTTATGTGCGAGTGTCGTGATTGGGCGAGACTGTACGATATAAAACCTTCCTCCTTCAAATGCCCATTCAAT
>CAYHQT010000064.1:0-3074 GCA_964358975.1 uncultured Candidatus Saccharibacteria bacterium
CCATGGACGCTCATAGCGGAAACAGCCCCGAGGCTAAATGCAAATGCTTGCCCCAAGTCGGTGTGATTACACACCGACTTCTCTCACCCATGCGCGCATGCGAGGACTCCCTCTTCAGATTTTTATATTCCTTCCTCCATTATTTCCTCAATGACACCAACTGGGACAATCTCGTCAAATGTATATTCTCCTTTCTTATATGTAATTCGTATTTGTTCCTGTCCGTTTTCTTTTGAAAGTGCCACATCGAAGCCTTCAGTAAAATCAAAACCATTCTCTCCTATGATCGCGAGAAGTGCGTCGCGTTCCGTGATTCCTTTTACTTTTTCCACGACTTTAAGCAAAAAACATTCTTGAATGGCTCCATGGGTAGCAAGAATTCTCTCAAAATCATTCGGCTGATTCTCCGGATTTCCACTCTGTTCAAGGATTGATGCTCCTCGAGTAGCAACTTCATAATTACGTTGGACGATTCCTGCTATATTCGCAGCCATTCTTGAATACGTACTTGAAGTCGTATCACCCGTGTCTCGCGCAAAGCTGTCGCTCTCGTTCACCACGAACGACATCCCTTTACCTTCTTCAAATGCAGCATTCAGACGCTTCCCGTACTCGCCTTCACCAATAGCGAAGTCGAGAGCTTCATTTACTCGCACCTTCCCAACTCCAAGATCTCTTGGGTTTATTTCAGAATCCTGTGTCGCGGCTGTAGCGGCTGTTTCGTGCGTGCGTATGCGAGGAGACCCAACGACGTGAGCAAACCGCATATCAACTGGATTCTCATATTTCCTCGCGGCAAGGTCACGTCCTTCTTTAGTTAATTGGATATCCGTATCGCTTTTCTCTGGAGCCTTCTCTTTTTTTGAATGGCGCAGGAAATGTAGCACCACTTTGGGAGTTATTTTCTCTATTTTATTTTGTGGCCATTCCATGTTTAGAGTTGTTGCTCTGCCTTTTTTAGTATCTTAACAATACCATTATCCGCGTCGACCTCTACCATATCGCCATTCTTGAGAAGACGAGTAGCGTTCTTTGTTCCTATGACACACGGAATTCCTAGTTCACGAGAAACGATCGCCGCATGACATGTAATGCCCCCTTCGTTCGTCACCACAGCTCCTGCTCTCTTCATAATCGGCACAAACTCTGGTCGCGTCATGCTTGTCACTAAAATATCACCATCCTGAAACTCTTTATCATCGTGCGGATCAAGCACAACTCGCACGATACCGGTAACATTTCCTTTATTTGCAATCTGACCCTTAATGACATTAACAGAATCTACCGACGTTTTTGTTGTCAGCGCATAAAATTCTTCAACTGCTTTTTCATAATTACAGTGCTCGACTTCAACTGTTGAATTAGTATGGGTGATTGAAATACTTCCTTCAGACCTCTCAACAAGCTCGTTTTTGATACTTTTCAAATATACGACACCTCCAGTACATTCATATATATTCAATGCCAGCCCATATTTTACATCTATATCCGCACGCCTTAAAAGTTCGCTCACCACCTGGATAACTACAGCTTGGGCTTTGGCAATCGGGTCCTTCCTAATATCTCTGAAAAGCATAATCATTTGAATATACTCGTTCAGAAATTTCTCTTCTTGAGCCAATGATTTCTCCCATTTCTCGTGTGCCGATTGTCTTATTTTCGCATTATTATATATTGACTCAACTTCTCTCTCCTTTTCGGGCAACTTATCCTTTATTTCGATGAGGCTCGCAAGTATTTCTGAATCGCTTTTTGTCCAATGATAATCGGTATAAATGTATCGGACTTCAGGTACAAGAGAAGATACGTCGTCAGCTTCATTGATGAGCTTCACCAGATGCGCGAGCCTACGCCCTTCAAACGAAACGAATGTTGGATGTGTTGATTGTTCCCAAATAGCGTCAAGCACGGACTTATTTTCTTTGCCAACGACATTTAGGGCGATGTCGTAATTGAATGTTTCAATGTATACAGTCGATGCCGCTATTTCAAACGTAGTGATAGATTTCTTTAAAAAAGCGACGATGTCTTCTTCGCTTATGTTCGTGAAATCAATCAGCAAAGATTCGTCATAAATAGACTGAGTTGCAGATTCATATTCATAATACTTTTGTTCAAGTTCTTTTTTAGAGACCTTCTTTTCAAAATACTCTCTAAATTTTTCTTCACTGAGAAGATGATAGTAATATTCATCAAGAGCCAATAAGGATTCCCTGCCTCTACTTATTGTCAACAGAGTGATCGGTATGTGCCGTTTATCAGACCACGGGATCTGAGTAATGAGTGGCGTTATTGGTGCAACGATTGTTGTTGCTGGATGGCCATTCAGCATTTTAGTGAATTCTCGTATGAGCTTATATGCCATGATTTCTATTTGATTATACGCACTATTCCATTATCTGCATCCACTTCCACCAAGTCGCCATCATGCAAAACTTGCGTAGCGATTTTGGTACCAATGACGCAGGGGATTTTAAACTCTCTTGCTGAGATTGATGCGTGCGAGATGATGCCGCCCTCATCGGCTACAATGGCTCCGGCTTTCTTAATCGCATGAATGAAGTCCGGTGTTGTCTGACTGGCAACGAGGACTGACCCTTCTTTGAATTTGTTCGCGTCCGCTTTTGTTAGAACTATTGAGACTATACCAGTACATTTGCCCTTAAACGCGATCTGGCCTGTGAATGTATTGTCCACCAGTTTGTGCTCGCTCGGTAGAGGGATAACAAGTTCAATACCATTTTGTATCAGCACTTCATTTAACTGTTTTCCAATATAAATATAATCATCAATGAGGATAGAGTGATGATATCTCTCGTGCAGTTCCTTTTCAGATGGTAACACTCCATCGAGTATTTCATTGCATAATAGTACATCCGCATATTTGCCAATATTAGGATATATCACTTGCACTGATGACCGAATTCTTTCATCAGCTTGAGGTATAGCTTTTTCTGTCTTCTTACGAAATGTCATTATTTCTTCAAGAACTTCTAGGTGCGTATTGTGATGTTCAAGTGCCTCTACTGCCCACCACCACCCTGCCCACCAGCGCCACATGATAAAAATATCAT
>CAYHQT010000065.1:0-3064 GCA_964358975.1 uncultured Candidatus Saccharibacteria bacterium
TACATGATTTTGAAATTGGTAGTACACTGGATTCCCGCTTTCGCGGGAATGACAACCTTAAATCTCTTTCGGTTTGTAATCTTCCGGTGCCCGCGAAAGCCACCATTCGAGCTGAGCGCGAGTGAGCAGACCCTCTTGCGCGCCGATGAATTGCGCCACCGACATCGGATTTATCGGCGCCCAAAGCAGAGCCTCAAGCGGTGTTTTGCCGAGAGCGAGAGCCGATACGAAAGTGGAAGCCCAAGCGTCACCACAGCCGGTGCGTTCGAAGGCGGGTCTGGGGTCGGGATACATTGGCATATGATAATAATGGTCGCCGTCGAATAAATAGGCGCCATTAGTATTGTCGGTGACCACGACTAGTTTCGAGCCCAAACCGTGAAGGCTTTTTAGAAGCGTTTTCAAGGTGGCACCTTCGCGAAGCGAAGGTGCCACCTTAGTGATTCGGTGCGCTTCTTCGAGATTCACGACCAATACATCGGCGCGTCTGTATATTCTCGATAATTCTTCAGTTCCCAGACTTATCTGGAATGTTCCCGGCTGAAAGGCGAGTTTGATATTTGGACGCGCGTCGAGATAATCGGCTATTTCCATATGATAGGGAAAACTATTCGTGGCCAGTGAGGTTAGATATACCCATGAAGGAGTCGCCGGCAAAGGTCGGACATTTGCCCTTCGCGCGAGGCCTTCGGGCAAACGATAGTCGTAGGGGATATGATTGACCAGAATCGTGCGGTCAACATCGTACCATAAGACGAAGTGATAATTCGTCGGCTTATTATCATCAACTTTCACGAATGAAGTGACGACCTTATTCTTTTCCAATTCAACCATGCAATCTTTTCCATTCTGATCATTCCCGACATTGGAGACCAATGCCGCGCGCAACCCCAGACGCGAAGCGGCGACCGAGGCATTGCCGGCATTGCCGACGGCTTTGACCACTTTCACATATTCAAAAGGTATTTTCTCGCCGAAAGGCAAACATATTTCGCATTCCATATGATTTATTTTACAATTCACATGGGCGTCCTTCAAACGGATGAAAGCGTCGGTGGTAATATCGCCGATTGCCATGAAGTCGATTTGCTTTCTAAACATGCTATAATAATACCATGTTATCGCTAAGAGAACATATCAAGGGTGTTATTTCAAAAAATATCGCCATCGGCCATTTCAACGCTTGCACGATAGATGGTATCTGGGCGATCGCTGACGCCGCCAAGGAGATGGATTTGCCCGTGATTGTCGGCGCTTCGGAGGGAGAACGAGATTATATCGGCGTCTGGCAATTGGCGGTCGTCGTGAAGAGTATTCGCGAAGAGAGAAATCAGCCAATATTTCTGAATGCCGACCATACATATTCATTCGATAGAGTGAAAGAGGCGATCGACGCCGGTTTTGACTCGGTCATATTCGATGGCGCGCGACTTCCCTTGAATGAAAATATTTTAATAACAAAGAGATGCGTTGATTATGCTCGAAGTTGTAGTCAAAAGAATGGTCGCGATATTTTGGTTGAAGGTGAATTGGGCTATATTGGCACATCTTCGAAGGTATTGAATGAAATTCCCGCGGGAGCGATTACAAAAGAAGAACATATGACCAAACCTGAAGACGCGCTAAGGTTCATTCGCGAAACAGGCGTTGATATGCTTGCCCCGGCCGTCGGCAATATTCATGGCATAGTGAGAGGCGGTGACCCAGCCTTGAATGTGAAAAGAATCGCTTCGATCAGTGAAGCCGTCGGTATACCGCTCGTTCTTCACGGCGCTTCCGGCAATTCTGTGGAAGATATTCGAGATGTGATAAAAGCCGGGGTCGCGATCGTCCATGTCAATACCGAACTTCGTCTTGCTTACCGCGCGGGTTTGATGAAATCGCTTTCGGAAGATACCGAAGAAGTTTCGCCGTATAAATATCTGAAGCCGGCGAAACTGGCGATGCAGAAAGTCGTCCTGGAGAAATTGAAGATCGTAAGCTAGACGGAAAAGCTAAAATACCTTTGTATCATGAATATCATAAAAATATTTATGATGAAGCACGATACGAGTATGATATTCGTTGAACGGGGTAATTTTGATTTCAAGTATATTTTCATGAGCGATAATAGTTTACCACTAACGCGCTGATATTATATACGCAGTTTAACACGGTGTTCCGTTTTCTGTTAAGTGGATAAGTAGGGTGGTCCGTAGATAAATATGCGCCATGTTTTAAATCATTGCGTTTTTCATATGACCGTGTAATATAGTACCTATGTTATCTTTAGCCGTGGAAAAGAGAAATGCTCTGGGCAAGGTCGACGCTTTGCGCGCGTTGGGTAAATTGCCGGCTGTATTTTATGGTCCGAAAGAAGTTTCGACGCCGGTTGCCATATCTCTTGTTGAATTTAAGAAAGTCTGGAAACAAGCCGGTGAATCGTCCGTGATTATTCTCAAAGATGAAAAAGGCAATGAACACGAATCTCTCATTTATGAAGTAGATATTCACCCCCTGACGGGCGAGCCACGACACGCCGATTTTTATATTGTCGAAAAAGGCAAGAAAGTGCGGGTTGCCGTTAATTTGGTATTTATCGGAGTTTCACCGGCCATTAAAGATAAGGGTGGCATACTGGTGAAAGTGCATCGTGATATCGAGGTCGAAGCCGCACCTCGAGATCTGCCGCATGAAATTTCCGTGGATATTTCCAGATTGATTGAACTCAATGATACCATTCACGCGAAAGACCTTGTTTTGCCGAAAGGTGTCGAGCTCAAAGTTGATTCGAAAGAAGTTATCGCCTCGGTCGCCGAAGCTAAGGAGGAGGTTATTGAAGTGCCGGTCGCTCCGGACTTGTCTGCTATTGAAGTTGAAGCTAAGGGTAAGGAAGTCAAAGGGGGTGAGGCGCCGGTGGCGGACGCGAAGGCGGGAGATGTAAAGAAAACGGGATCTGATACTAAGAAATCTCCTGAAACCAGGAAACCCACTGAGAATAAAAAGTAATTCTGTCATTACCGCATGCTTTTGTCATTCCCGCGAAAGCGGGAATCTAGTGTCTTACCGCATTTCATATAAATCT
>CAYHQT010000066.1:0-3062 GCA_964358975.1 uncultured Candidatus Saccharibacteria bacterium
TTATTCCATAATAGAAAAGGAAGAATTCGATAGCGAACATCAGTCCGGCTTGGAAACCAGTCACTACACTGTCAACATTCCAGCGGAAAGTATTCAGTTTGCGCCACCAAGTATTCACATCTTGAAATATGCCCGCCTCAAACTTCTGTCCGGTAAAAAGCTGTATGGTCTGATGGTTGGTAATAGCGTCAGATAAAGTAGCGGTCAGACGAGAATCAAGTTCCGCCGCTTCAATATCATATTTGAGCTTCCATCTTGCTAGAAGATAATTGGAGACCATGAATATGATAGCCCATGCAAATAAGATATAGGCGATATTATGATTGATAAACCACAAAACTATTGTTATGCCAATAACCTTTATTGTGAGAGGGATAATATCCCATACGATACGGTCGTTGAGACGCTCAAACGCGCGAGCATAACGATTTATCCTCTGTGTCAGAGAGCCGGTGAAATTATTCGCGAAAAATAGATACGAATGGTCTAGCATATATTCGAATGCCGTAGTGCGTAAGCGACTCATAACATTGCTCTGAAACCAGTTAATAGCAAAGTTATTTACGCGGAAAGAAGACCAGCTTATACCATTCAAGACAAGGATGAAAACTATAATACCTATAAGCTCTTTCGAGAGAACCGCAACTTCCCCACCGGAAGAAATGATGTCGAAAAATTGCTTATAATATATCGGCACAATAATATCCATCACAGCCGTGACAGCTATACCGAGAACGGTCAATAAGCCTGAAAACCAATGTATTTTTATCGAACGGAAATAATACAAAATCACATCTCGAACCGTTACTTTCGGATACTTTATGGCCGAGCCACGCGATGGAATCTGTGGAAAAAAACGGGACATAGTTGGGGTATTGTACTACTGAATATTGGAAATGTCATTCGAAATTGGAATCTATAGCAAATCAGGAAATATCTCTGCTATTTTCTCTAATGTTTCTTGCAGTTGATTATTAAAAAGCAAATAATCCTTCAATTGCACAGAAGGTACCCATCTATATGATCTTACCTCACCATCTTTGGGATTTATTTCATTGTCGTCACCGACAAAGAGAAATCCGAAGAAATATCTCTCTGAACCCTCATAATTCTTGCCGTTACGAGTCATTTTAATTACCTTAAATTTAAATTTCAATGGGGAAATAGTTTTCCCCACCAATTCAAGAAAATCTTTATCTATACCAAGCTCTTCTTGTATTTCTCTGTAAACAGCTTCTTCTAAAGTCTCCCCCTCTTCTATGCCACCACCTGGAACTGCAAAAAATCCTTCTTTAAAAGATTCTAAATTCACCAAAAGAAATTCTTTGTTTTTATTTATTATAAGTGCCGAAACTCCTTTTCTGTACATAATAATTAATAAATGTTTTACTAATATCGAGATCTATCTATTTATCAAGTATCTGCATTAATCTTCTCTTGAATTCTTCATTCTTTGCAGAAATCGCAATCCGTACCTTATATTTGCCATTTATGAATACTTCGCCCTGTTTTAAGCCTTTTAGATTGATACCTATTGAATAGTCTTTAAATGTTAAGAAATCAGAGATTGGAGCCGTCACAGCTAGCGGATCGTACAATTCAAATACACGCTTTTTGGGGAAACCGAAAAAATGATACCAGTTTATAATAGCTTCTTTTACAAACTGTGTTTTTCTATTTTTTGACAACATTGTTGAGATCTCATTTTCAGCAATAAAGCAATTATTTGTGACATCGAGAGGTATTATACTTACAGATTTTATGTTCTGTAAAATAATCTCGACAGCTTTAGGATCCTGAAAGAAATTGAATTCTGCATATTCCGTTTGATTTCCGAGAACATTGAAAGCTCCACCCATCATGTAAACATTGCTTATTTTACTTGAAATAGAGGGCTTCTTCATTATCGCTCCAGCCAAATTCGTAGGAGCCGCCAAACATATGACATCGATCTGTCCAGGAAACGCTTCCGCTGATTCTATTATGAAATCTATAGCAGATTTCTTGTTTTCTTTTATACTAAGAGGTAAATTGACATCTCCCAATCCATTTGTCCCATGATAATCGTAAGCGTGAACAAATTCATTACCCTCGATGGACTTACTAGCACCACGGTATACTGAGATTTTCCAATCCAATAGCTCAACAATCTTCAGTGTATTGATCACCGCATCATCAATTGTCACATTACCTCCACTGGTAGTGATACCAATTACATCCTCTTTGAGAAGCGTTTCTGCCATGATGAGTGCAATCGCATCATCAATACCAGTATCAACATCAATAATCTTCTTCATAAAGGTGAGTGTATCATCACCTTAACCTGAAAACAAATATGAAATAGAAACCTATTCTAACGGACGAATTAACTATAAAAAATTCATACTTTTTTCATACTTTTTTTAACAAAAATTCATACTTATTTTATTGTTTTTTCATACTTTTTTTATCTGGATTTTATCACCTGTTTGATAGAATCTGTTAGCTATGAATATATTTAAAACAAAAGAACGACCAATTAATGGGACAAAATATTCGGAAATTTATCCGAGAACTTTATCTGTATATAAGAATATTGCTTCTAGAACAAAACGAAGACCATACATCAGATCTGAATATTTCAAGAAAGAGAAAGTGTTTCTCGATTACTTTTGGAGTCATATCAGAGAAAAGAATATGCGTGACCGCGTACGCCGTCTAAAATTCTATTCTTGCGCGATTGATCTTATTGAACATTCGAGAATAGAACCGAATTTTCAAACAAACCCTATGAAAAAGTCAGAGAAGTTATATCGATTTACTGGCCAAACTCATACTTGAGAAATATTCTATGTTCAAATTAAGGAGAATAAACGCAAACAAAAGCACTTTATGTCAGTTTTTCCTACATAATAACCGATTCAAAAAGAAAAAGACCTCCCACCAAGTTGCAGTCAAATAGATCTGCGGCCGAAAGTCTTCTTCATCTATAAAGATAACAAATTCAATAAATAAGTCAAGGAAAAACGATTCTATAAAGTTTAGTGTTGTGGATAACTAGCGAAAAAGGCGATGTTAAGCTG
>CAYHQT010000067.1:0-2966 GCA_964358975.1 uncultured Candidatus Saccharibacteria bacterium
GAATTAAACCTATATATGATAGCTTCAATAAGCTTCTAGAGAAATATCCGTTGAATTAATTATCTTATATAAGTGATATATAAGATTATAATACATAGATGAATAATGAAGTGATAAATCAATATCTTCCTACATATAAAGAAGATTTCAAAAATGATCAGGGATGGATCAGAAAGGAGACACTTCATTATATTTTTCATTACTTTTCAAACAGTGTCGCAGAAAGAGACATCGGTATAATAATAGGAATCCAAGAGGAATCTTTTAGGAGAATAATAGACTTTTTGAATATTGAATCACCCAAACAAAAGATTAGGTATTATTTTTATCCAGATAGAGAAACAAAAATAAAATTTATGGGTGATGGTGGATATGCCCAAGCGATTTTTAAGGATTATATTATTCACATTTTATATACGGAAGAACATAAACCAATAGGTGAGCACGAAGATACCCACCTTCTATCGCTACCATTCGGCCTTGCCACTGGATTTTTTGCTGAGGGACTAGCCGAATATTTATCTTGGGGAAGAATTGTTATGGGTAAAACAAAAGAAGAATGGCTAAAAGAAGGAATAAATAAGATATTACCGATTGAGAAGATCTTGACACATCAAGATTGGATGGAGACACCAAATGATAATTTTATGTATTATTATTCATTTGCGGGATCCTTTGTTAAAAAATTAATTGAGCAATTTGGAATTGATAATTTCAAATTATTTTATAAATCTATAAATAGAAATATGAACTTTAGTGAAATTAATACGGTATTCACTGAATATTTTAAAGACGGAATAAGTTCTTTTAGTAAGATTATCCTAGTTCAATCTGGAAATTGATGAGCGCTTATCGAATGGGGAGACTAGACATCTCCCCTTCTCGTCGTGAACTTTTCCAAATACCGAAGCCGTAGGCTTCGACTTTTGCACTTATAATTCAACGTATTTTGGGAAACAAAAAGGATACTGATTCTGAATTTGCATAATAAAACCCCTCACCAATGAAGGCAAGGGGAATATTTGATGCACGCGATTGTCCAAGCGTTATAGACTCTTGAACAGATCCCAGATTAACCACTCCAAGGAGGTCAGGGAGTGGATGCAAAACCGATCGTCAACAGACCAGATACTGCCGTGGCGTAACCAGGCGGCGTAAGCGCACCCGCCACCACAGATGCCGATTGCCGAACAGCTATAGCACTGGGGCATATTGAGGGGTGTGCGTCGTTTCCATTCGGCCACGATCGGGCTCGCATGGAAATCGAAAGCCTTGCTCACACGAGAGAAGAAGAACTGCTTCACTCCAACACCTTAGTGACAGACGCCAAGCTCGCCGCTTGGCGAAACCACGAGCTGCGAACCCAAGGCGTGACAATCATAGGCATGGATGCGATTTTCTTTGAAGGCGTTGAGCTTGCGCATCATCCGGTCTTCATAGACTCCGGCTTGACGCGCAAGCTCGAAATACTCGAGTATGCGTTTTGAAGCCACTCTCATATAATCCAGGCTTACAGATCGTTTCTCCGTATCCGTCAGCGGGTTCATGTTCACTGAAGCAAAACCATGGCGCTTCTGAAGCTTGAGCAGATCGGGAAGGCGATCGACATTATGTTCATCGATCGTAGTCGATATAGCCACAGTCTCCTTGCCGGCCTGACGAAGAACTTCATAACCTTTCATCGCTTCCGCGAATGATCCCCTTCCGTTCGCGTGCCGTCGACACTGGTCATGGACATCCTCCGTCCCATCAATTGAGATGGAAACAAGGAAGTTGCGACGAGCGGCCATGAAAGCCGCCATCTCTTCGTTGATCAAGGTGCCGTTGGTGACGATTGACATTTGAAACAGCTCTCCCATATCTTCAAGCTCTTTCTTGTAGGTAGCTTCCATATACTCCACGACTTGCCGAATGAGGGTGAAATTAATCAGAGGTTCGCCTCCATAAAAGAGAATGGTCTTTTTGCGCGTGGCGTAAGCTTGTGGATTGTGTTCCAGATTGTCGAAAAACATGTCAACGGCCTCCTTACCGATATCGAAGCTCATGACCGTATGCCTATAGTCTTTGGGCATATTGAGGTTTATAAAACAGTATTTGCAATCGAGATTGCAACAATCAGTGACAATGAGGTACATGGTTTCTAGTCCGGGTGGACGGATATACACTGTTCTTTTCTCCTCCAAGAGCCGCATGTCATCCGAATCTACCGAAACAATGATGCCGGTACGGCACAACTCTCTGATGATACCATCTAGTTTGCCGGAAACATCGTTGAAGGCCTTTGCCAAGTGTTCGGCCATCGTACCGAGTTGAAGGCATCCAACAAGCTCCATGAAGCGATCTTCCAGGAAGACGACTTCCATGGTAAGAGCTTGATATAGGGCAAAGTATCCTTTGTTGGTACTCTTGAATAGATGTGTCCATCTAGACATCCTTATCGCTTTATCGTTCATATATTTACTTATCTTGTCAAAGTTCCGATGTGAAGAAGGCGAGGTCAGACGAATGTCAGACCCCGCCATTGATAGACACTGTCGGATAACCTCAGTTCCAGAATCACCCGCATATGCAGGTGCCCATGGCGACACTGGTACCGATATTGCCGACCATTGCTTTCCGCTTGGCGGAAGTCGCGGTCTTCATACATAGCCTTTCGTGAGAAAGGTTGCCGGCGATCATACGCAACCTTGTAGCAAAGCTACAAGTCCAAATTACCTATGATTCAAGCCGGTTCTGATGCTATTGTATACCATATAATAGTATAAAAGCAAGGGGCTTACATATTCAAAACTTCTCGAGAATCTCCTTATTTTTTTGAGCTTCTTTCCATAGAGTTCTCAATACCTGCTCGAAGCTTTGACCCTCGTGAACACATTTAGTGTAAACTTTTACAAAATATTCAATCACACTAACATCCCCTATTTTTAACTCCTTGAGTGAATCATAACCCCACCCGGTTGATCGTA
>CAYHQT010000068.1:0-2961 GCA_964358975.1 uncultured Candidatus Saccharibacteria bacterium
TGCCACTATGATATGCGCCAAGACGAATATCGTATTTTGAATGAGCGAGAAATTTCGTAGGATCGATTTCTTTCAAAACATACGCGTCTTTATAATGGAAATACTCAATCCCACTTATCTTTTTTGTCAGAGCGCGAACCAAAATCAAACCATCACCGATCTTTTCAATCGCCTTTTCTTTCAGAAAAACCAAACCGTAATACCCTATAAGCTTACCTTTTTTGAGAATAAGCAGTTTCCCCTGTTGTTTATCAATCACAGCCTGAAAACCCATAGCATTTCTTTTTCCATTACTGATTGTTTGGTGAAGGATTTTTATATTGGGAAATTCCCGATCCGGATAGCCAAACCTCTTTCGAATCTCCGCGTTTGTAATACCTTCGGGGCTTTTGGTAAACAGCGTTATCATGGAAACAGTTCCAATTCTTTGCGATTTCAATTCCATGACTCCAAAATCCGGTAACGCGATATTATTTTCCGTTATTCCAAGATAATCCTCTAGAGTTTTTCCAATTCCGGTATTGTGCTTGCGATTGGACTTTATCCACCCTATTTCTTTGAGTTCATTCAAAGCTTCCCTTATCTGTGCTAAAGTTCGTTTCTGCATGGTGGTTTGTTGATGAAAATAATTTCTAAGAAGCTTATTTATATATTGCAATCAATTGTCTTATGACCAATTCATCAGCTTTAATATATTCACCTCTAAAATCGAACCAGACTTTCATAAAATCATTCCGCTCTATTTCACGCAAACCGCCAATCTCGGGGTCCTGCAAATAAATCTTTTCATCGTCAAGTCCAACCACAACCGAATAATGTCCATCTGCTATTTCAAATAATGGATACTCTGTTCGGCCACGAGTAAACCAATTTACAATCACTGGTACCCCTTTTGCAAGCCACATCTCAATATCTGAAAAATCACTCTCATTTTTTATGAATGTCTTAAACCCTAAAGTTTCAGCGGCTAAAACAATGTCATTATCATCTGTGCCTATACCATTTACAACTCCAACCAATCTTGCTAATTCTTGTTCACTTTTTTCTAGTCCGTAATAATCAAATACTATTTTGAGCGAGGCTGGTCCACACATGTCCGCATGAAGAGTTTCTTGAAACGGCTTAACATTAAGCATAATCTTTTCCATGAGGTGAGTGTATCATCACCCTATCCTGAAAACAATAACAAAAATTATGTTCAGTATTTGAATCCCCCTCACGCCTTCTCAAACGGCTCCAATTCCACGATGAATGACGACCCTCTGCCTTCGCCTTCGGACTCCGCGCGGAGTATGCCGTGATGCGCCTCAATTATCTGCCTAGCTACATAGAGTCCGAGTCCGGTGCCTCGAATCCCGATGAATTGATGTCTTTACACCCAAGAAATTATGATACAATGGCGATATGGTAGTAGCCGAAAGAAAAATACTTTCAATAGTTAAAGACAAGCCATATTTTATACAGGACAATTTTGTGCTGTATTTCGGTGATTGTATTCGCATACTTGCACAATTGCCTGATAATTCAATAGATATGGTGTTTGCGGATCCACCTTACAATCTATCAAATGGTGGATTTAGCGTTCATGCTGGTCGTATGGTCAGTGTAAATAAAGGATATTGGGATGTAAGTAAAGGATTTCAGGATGATTACGATTTTCATTTCCGTTGGCTGGAGGCGTGCAGACGAGTATTGAAACCTGGTGGCACGCTCTGGGTTAGTGGTACCTATCATTCGATTTATCAATGTGGTCATGCATTACAAGCTCTTAATTATCATATTCTTAATGACATTGCATGGTTCAAACCCAACGCATCACCCAATTTAAGCTGCAGATTCTTTACCGCAAGCCACGAGACAATTATTTGGGCTCGAAAAGAGAAAAAAGCCAAGCACACTTTCAATTATGATCTTATGAAGAATGGTGAGTGGTCGGAAGATCAGCTTAAAAAAGCTGGTTTACAAATGCGATCTGTATGGTCAATGGGTACACCAAAACCACCAGAAAAAAAGTATGGTAAACATCCAACTCAAAAACCATTAGACTTGCTCAAACGCATTGTTCTTGCTAGTACTAATAAAGGTGATGTTGTACTCGATCCTTTTACGGGTAGTTCAACAACAGGTATAGCTTCAGCTATGAATGATCGAAAATATATAGGTATTGATATGGAAAGAAATTATCTTGAATTATCGAAAAAGAGATTATCAGACATAAGAAAATAAATAATATGATTGAAAAAGGATTCGGTGGTGGCAATACAATAACAGGGCTTAATTTCGAACATGAGGCTGATATTTTGGGTCTGCTCAAAAATAGTAAAGGTTATTCAATAAAAGATAATATTATCTATTATCAAAAGAAAGAAGTTGCAAGAAACTACCGAAAACATAATCTGTACAGATATCTTGAATCTAGAGGTATTGATTACAAAAAATATATCACAAAGAAATTACTACCCGATGACGCTATTTATGTAATCAAAAACAACACACTTTTCGTTATTGAAATAAAGTTTCAAAAAGTTTCAGGATCAGTTGATGAGAAACTACAGACTTGTGATTTCAAAAAGAAGCAATACAAAAAGCTAATGGCACCACTTAATATTGCCGCGGAATATATTTATATTCTTAGTGATTGGTTTAGAAATCCAGCATACAAAGATACTCTCGATTATATAATATCCGTTGGTTGCCAATATTATTTTCAATATTTACCACTAGAAAAGATTGGGCTACCAGTTCCTAAATAGAAAGCCATAAATATTCTGTTTTAGTAAGTATTTTTCCCCCTACGCCTTCTCGAACGGCTCCAGTTCCACGATGAAGCTCGACCCCCTGCCCTCGCCTTCGGACTCCGCGCGGAGTATGCCATGATGCGCTTCGACTATCTGTTTTGCCACATAGCGTTATAGCTCATAATAAATGTTACCCAAATCCTCACGGATAGTTCATAAATAG
>CAYHQT010000069.1:0-2950 GCA_964358975.1 uncultured Candidatus Saccharibacteria bacterium
CGACAATGGAGCCGACTGGGTCAATATGCTTCAAAGGATTCATGGTCAATCTCCCCTGCAATCGCGCCGTTGGGTCGCCTAATAAATCAGCCACAAAACCATGAGAAACTTCATGAATAATAACGGAGAGTATTAATATGGCAATTGTTGCAATAATCATAGTGTAATGATACCATATCACAACTATGGCCAAGATATGCGCGATAACGAAGAGGGGTTCAGTTTCCGGTGGCCGTTACTCGAACCGAACCCGCGCCACTCAATTCAACCCTTGTGGCGTTATTCGTCGTTATCCGAATCTCCAGAAAAAGCGTATTTATGTCCCAGAATTAAAAAAGATGGTCAATATTATCGTTTCAGCGAGAGGTCTCCGCACTATCGAGAAGAATGGTCCTTACAAAGCGCTCAAGAAAGCTGGAATTATTTAGTTTTTACACTATATTCCCGCTTTCGCGGGAATGACACAGCTTGTCAATCTCCAATTTCCAACAATGAACCATCCGAGACTATTTTGATGGTTCCTTTTTCTTTTATATTGAAGCGGTGATCGACCAATAGGTAAAATAGCGGGTCTATCTTATCTTTCTTTGCGACTACCGACTTGGGATTTGAACTAGTTAAAGACTTTGAATAAATCAAATATTCCGGCTTCAATTCATTCGTGAGTTCTGACGCGAGATTGTCGGGAGAGGCGTTATTGAATACGACTAACACTAGATTGTTCTTCGCCCCGTCGCTTGGGTGGGAGGAGTCTCCCGAGGAGTCCGCCAAATTGGCGGACGAGCGAGGGAGAGCTCCTCCCGCCAGAAGCGACGGGGCGGTTGTACCAGTGACGGGAGCGGTACTCGATGCGATGTATTTCTGAATCTTCGGCGTCACATTATTTAGAATAAATATTGAATTCTTATCATATGAAATCTTCATGACTAATTCCGGCCCGCTCGCCTTAGAATATTTGAACGATTCTGATGCAGTCGGAAATAGAATATTAAATGAGACAGAATCGAATTCAACTCTATCTCCTTTTTTGACTCGTTCAACTTCAATCCCCTTTTCTTTTATCGTATCCAAAAAAACAGAATATACATGGTCCGTTGAAGTCGATAATCCAATAGATTCCAATGTGACAGCTGGTAAAATAACCTTACCAACCGAATACCTTTTCAAAACATCTATAAGTCCCGACACATTCTTGCCGTTTGTGTTTGTCGCGATAATGGTATCGATTTTCCTCGAATAGAACGGCAAAATTTTCGTCAGCTCACGAATAATCTCCGAATTCGCGCCACCGTTTATGAGAATTCGCCTGTCATTAGGCGTGCGTATGAAAATCGCTTCATTGCTTTTAAGGTCAAAAACATACATTTCCAAGACTTTCAACCTATCCCTTTGGTGCCACGCGTAGCCGAAAATAAAACCAGCCGAGACCAGAGTAATAAGTAAATAAACAAAAGGTTTTGAAAAAGTCTTATTCGGCATGGGAGTAGTATAACTTCTGCGCCAAAATATGCGAAAAAATGGTACTATTGTCGTATAGTCGCTACTAACATTATCAGGAACAACCAATAAAACTATGATTATATATGATATATACAAATTTAATATTCCAGTTTTAAAAGGAATATCAGTCAAGAATGTTGAGGAGCATCTGAAACTTTACGCCGGTTATGTGAAAAATGCCAATCTCGTTCTGGAAAAAATCGAGGAATTGAAAAAAGATTCTGACATTTCAACCCTGAAAGGCCAAGAAAACGCGTATCTGCTCGGTGAACTGTCGCGCAGATTCAGTTTTGAATACAATGGCATGCGTAATCATGAAGCGTATTTCCGTCAGTTTGAAGGTGGCACGAAGGTGCTTTCAACTTCAAGCCCACTTAAAAAAGCCATAGAAAAAGAGTGGGATTCATTTGACGGATGGCTTCAAAGTTTCAAAAGTTTAGCGATGACACGCGGTATCGGCTGGGCGATACTCTCGTATGATCCCCGCGACGATCACCTACTCATGTCATGGATTGATGAACAGCATTTGGGACAATTAAACGGCTGCGACATCATTCTCGCGCTCGATATGTGGGAACATGCCTATATTACCGATTATCAACCGTCGGGAAAGAAACAATATGTAGAAGATTTCTTCAGTAACTTGAATTGGGAGATAGTTGAAAAGAGATTGAAGTATATTTAAACTTAACAGCAATATATGAAGAAACAACTTACTCTTTGCATCGTAACAAAAGGCAACAAAATCCTTCTTGGAATGAAAAAGCGAGGATTTGGTGCTGGCAGATGGAACGGCTTCGGTGGAAAAGTTGAGGTTAGCGAAAGCATTGGAGAAGCTACAAAAAGAGAACTCAAAGAAGAATCAGGAATTGTAACAAGTGATATCTATAAAGTCGGTATTCTGGATTTTGAATTTCAAAATGACCCCAAAATCCTTGAGGTACATATTTTTCATACAGATAAATTCAAAGGTAAACCAATGGAAACCGAAGAAATGAAACCACAATGGTTCGATAAGAATGAAATACCATACGATAAGATGTGGTCAGATGATACATACTGGCTACCTCTTCTTCTCTCTGGAAAAAAATTTAAAGGGAAATTCCTATTCGACCAGCCGTCCAACGCTGAATATTCCGCAAAAATAATAGATCAGGACTTAAAAGAAGTTAATTCAATTTAAGTTCGTAGCTATTGACATTTTACTAATAATTAGAATATACCTATATTAGTTGAATACCTTGAAAGTTTCGAGATTCTCTAAGAGCGGAAAATTATGTTTGCCCGGGTCGGCCGCCAGCGTTTACCTTCGGGTAAATAAGCAGTATGGAGGAATCTGCTCACAATTGTGAGCCCCCCGTCCTCCAGAGAATCTCGAAGTTTTTAAGGTATTTTTCCCGAGTTCTATCATTTCTTTAATGCGTTCTTGTAGCCTAGATCTCAAGCCGTC
>CAYHQT010000070.1:0-2692 GCA_964358975.1 uncultured Candidatus Saccharibacteria bacterium
ACACGCGAAAGCGGGTTTCGCCACGCTGAAGCGTGGCTACGGCGTGACAAAGTCCGCCATGGACACGCGAAAGCGGGTTTCGCCACGCTGAAGCGTGGCTACGGCGTGACAAAGTCCTCATAAATATATGTACTATGTATACAGTTTAAAATGCAAAGATGGTTTCTATTTGGGTTGCACAGATGATCTGAAAGATAGACTCAAGAGACACCATGCTGGTCATGTCCCAGCCACAGCAAAAAGACTTCCATTAAAGTTGGAATTTTATTTTGCGTTTTCCAATAAATATCTAGCCTTCAATTTTGAAAAATACTTGAAATCTGGATCAGGCCGAGCATTCATCAAGAGGCATTTTGTTTAGAAATTCGCTAGGCGCGAACAACAGAACAACATATGTGGTGACGGGCTTTGCTACGCCGTAGCTTCGAAGAAGCGAAGGTGAGCTGAGGTAGACATGCCCTTATCTACAAGCGTCTCGCGCACCTCGGTCCGCCGTAGCGTAGCGAAGGTAACTCACTTTCCGAAAGTGCTGTAGGCGCAGGTGGCGAACAAAATTATTCGATTACCTAATCTCAGCCAAGCACTTGTTTTTTAGACTGACGTCTTTTATTTGATTGCAAATTTTATCAAGTCCCTGTCCGGAGGTGTTGTATGTATACGAGTAGAAACAGAAATCTTTTTCTTGAGGGTTTGTAATTGTATTGCATTTGTTAAAACTTGAAGCAGTACCAGAAAAAAGCAACCAATAGTTGTAACACATTCTCTTGTTATCAGAATTTGCTAAAATCGAACAATCCGTAGTTTGGTTCGTTCGATAGTTACTTTTTATAGTATTAACCAAGCATGTATCCATTCGTGCAGATTGCTGTTTTTCGCATATTGAAACATCACCACCTTGTGCGGCAGTACTCACAGTACAATCCAGCCGGCTTTGACTATCTGGAAGTATCTGGCACTGAAGAGGGTCAATCGCGGCATTATTTGTTGCCTTGATTGCATTTACACAATCTTCTTTTATATTATCAGCCGCTCGGATAGCATAACACCAGATAGGATTATTCATCTGTCGTGCCAATTTGTCATAACAATATATCTGTCCATATACATCCAAGTCGCCACAACTTGAAGTGGTTGGAGTCTGATACGCATGAACACGAGTAAATAAAACTAGAATCAAGATTACTGGGATGATATACATCCAATATAAGATGCTCCCTCTTTTTTCAAAAAGTTTTCTGCAGCCTGCCCCCAATATACCAGAGATGACAAAGGTGACACCGATAATTCCATACATAATCATCAAGCCTAGTCCACCTTCTCCTTTAAACAAAGTTGTCGCAAGTATGAAAAAAGCGACAATATGTAGTCCGATCATTGATAGAAAAGTTATTGCTACATTTCGTCCGTTCAAAGATGTTAGTGCTGCGAAAAGCAACGCAGGAGTTAAAAACATGATAGCTGAAAGGTACAAGCCACCCGATAGCTCATTCTGTATTGTTACGATCTGAAGCGGATTATTCCAGATATTGATCGCAATGTATGTGGCAATCGCAGTAACCAGAAACCATATTGCGGATAATATAAACCTCTTTGGGTAGTTATTATTCAAAGCACCTATATTGTAACATGCGTCCATAATTTATAACAAATCCAATTGTGCTAGACTTAAAGCTATTCGGACATCGTCCCAAGCTCTCCGCCAAATAACCATGCTTGAAATCACAACTTTATTGAAAGGGCTCGCGATAGGTTTATTGGTGGCTATTCCCGTGGGTCCCGTCGGCGTGCTTTGTATTCAAAGAACTTTGGATAGGGGAAAACTTTCCGGATTCATCTCTGGTTTGGGCGTGGCTACCGTGGACGCTTTTTACGGAGTAGTCGCGGCTTTCGGACTAATGATAATATTTGATTTCTTGGTCCATTATCAAATAGCCATTCAACTTATCGGTGTTTTGGTTCTCTTATATTTGGGCATGAAGATCTTCTATGGTCCCAAAAGAGAAACTGTCTCCGTGGAAAGAGGCACTGACATTATCACTGATTATTTTTCGACTCTATTATTGACCGCCACGAATCCGACGACAATCGTGACTTTTACCGCACTTTTTGCCACTACGATTCCCAACTTCTCGAATGGAGATTACGGTTTGGCGACAGCTTTGGTTGCCGGTGTTTTCATCGGTTCATCGTTGTGGTGGCTTATTCTAAGCTTTGGAGTAGAATACATGAGATCGAGAATTGAGAACTTTTCTTTGGTGATGATAGATAAGATTTCTGGAATTATCACGATCTTTTTCGCCATAATCATATTGTTCAGTATTTTATTGAACTTTGCTTTGGGACCGCGTTGGTACAGATCCATGGATTATAATCGTTTTTTCAATACGGAAAATAAATGAAAGAAAAAAAGCGAATATTAGGTATTGATTTTGGCACAAAACGCATCGGCGTCGCTGTTTCCGATGAAAATAGGGAATTCGCGATTCCATTTGCCGTTATCGCCAATACGCGTGATTTACTGGCGAAAATCGTTGAGATCGCGATTGATAATAAAGTGGAGGAAATTGTAATCGGCGAGTCGCGGAATTTCAAAAACGAACCAAATCCTATTTTTCAAGATGTGGAGAAATTCAAGAAACAACTGGAGGCGCATAATTTTGTCGTATATTTAGAGCTAGAATTCATGACAAGT
>CAYHQT010000071.1:0-2651 GCA_964358975.1 uncultured Candidatus Saccharibacteria bacterium
TTTTAAGAACAATATGATACCCCTGATACCCTGACGCCGCGAAATATCGCCCGCCGTCTTGCGCCGAAGTCTTCAACTGCGACAAATTGATTGTTAGTCCCGTAAAATCAAAGACTGGCACAGGAAACTGCCTCCCAGCTATGAAAATATCTGGACGATTTGGCACCGCAGAAGGCGGATTCGGGTCAGCGGGACTATCCGTGGTATAGACGCCGAATTTCTGTTGCGAAACCCCATCATCGGGGTCATCATAAGTTGATTTCGCGCTTGAAACAAGATTATGGGCCACGCCGTCAAATCGGATACCTCCATTGGATTGAACAGGTCCGAAAACTTCCGTACCCGCGCCAAAACGCATATTATCGTTAGCGACAACCGCGAATTTCGCTAGCGATGGTATGGCCATAGTTGCCAGAATTGTTCGTGAAACCGTTGAATTGGTTGTACTGGCATAAACTGTTCCTTTAGATTTGACTTTGACTATGGTTGAACCAACGGGTGGAGGCGTAATCGTTAAAATAAATTGGCCAATAATGTTACCGCTAGTATCTTTTAGGTCGTGAGTAAATGGGCCATTTCCACCGCCAATAACACCATCAGAATAATCTGTCGGCGCATGAGCCAGGTGCCAACGATAATAGTCAACACCCGCTTCCGCGTTCTGGAAAGCTTGTTCTTTCAGAATTGTGATTCGCGTTGTTTTTAATACCAATGCCCCCCAATTAACCAAGGCGATAGTCACTGTAATAGCAATAGCGGCAAATATGATTATATTCACAAGAATTATTCCCTTTCGGTAGTGCGAAGGAAAATTGAAAATTGGATCCGCCGGCTGGCGGAGAAAATTGAAAATTATCATATATTATCTTTCAAATTACGCAATGAGATTTGAGTCGTATATGTTATCGGTACCGGCGATCTCCTTGGGTCGGAATCAATGGTAATGTTTATTTTGACAAGTCGTATTGTGAAAATAGTTATGGGATAAGTTAGCGGTTGTTCATTGCCGCCATACAAACCGTTGAAATATTCGAAAAGTGCCGAAGATGTGGCATTCCTGACACCCGTGGCAATCGTACTCTTACTTTCGTCTGTCGGATTATAAGTCATTGGAGACCCTGAAGGTACGATGATTCCACGATACAAAGTCGTCGACGCGATATAATAGCGAATCTGTTCCTTTGTGCCATCGCCTTCTATATCAGAATAAAATGTAATAGAACTCGTGGCAACGGATAAGATAGGATATGAACCCGTCACCGACGGCGACATTGTGCGCAATTCTTTGCTCATGTATTTCAAGATATTTGTGGCGTCTCCTACATTCGTAAGCGCTGTCTGTGAATGGCGATTATAGTCCAAGACATTATATTGGAAAGTCGAAACGGCTATCATAACGATGATTAGGATGGCGATGGCGACAATTATTTCGACAAGTGTCATGCCTCGCTTGTAGTTATTTGAAATATGATTTATTAAATATGATTTATTGAACATCTTTTTATTTTGTCATTCCCACGAAAGTGGGAATCCAGTGTAAAACTCTGGATCCCCGCCTTCGCGGGGATGACAAACCCATTACGGACTCAAAAGAATCTGTGATTCTTGCCAACCAGTTCCGACCGCGACTGAAGCCGTATAAGAGGAGTAACCAACCTTAGATACCTCTAGCGTATAATTTCCCGTCGATAATTCGGTGAAAATAACTTGCCCGGGAGGAACGCAGTCCGAAGTATAAGTGAAGGCGATATCGGAAATATTCGGAGTGACAGTCGCGGTTTGCGTGGAAAGATAAACACGATGTCTGGCATATTTGTCGCCATTATGCGTGGAATTCAAGGAAGAATTCGATGAGACATAATAGCTCGTGTCATTGCCGTCTGGACCTTTGAATGCCCAAGTCGTTGTCGGCGTAATCGTCGCGTTTGTAGCGAACTGAAAGCGCGCGCTATTCACACCCGCGAGAATTGGCTGATCCATCGGCGACCAAATAAGCGAGAAGAAGTTGCTCGCCGAACCAGTATCAAAAGTTGATGATTCCAACACGCCGTCTGAATTGTATTGTCCGAAAGCATTACGCAGTTTTATCTGACCGCTCGTGGTCGAGGTATCAATATTGCCGTCATCGAAAAAATATTTTGACGGATCCAAAAAACTTTCTTGCCCTGACCCGAGGGACCAATCCGTTTGCGAAATATAACCTTGACCGGTTAGCAATGTTCCTTCAAACCCCCCACTGTCTTTAGTCAATTTAACCGTGGCTCCAGAAAGTGGCAAGAGAGTAGAATTGTCTTTGACTGTTATGACAAATCCGTTCGGATTCTTTGGCACAACGATTAATTGAATATTCTGTGAGCCATTGGGATTGACGGCGACTGGATTCAGGGGATTTATACCAGACAAATAACGCGTAGCGTCAGTCGGCGAAATAGCATAAGAGTCCCATTCCATGGAATCAAGGTCGAGTTTTCCAGAACCATTAGTCGAAGTATCAAGACTATATTTCGGAACACTCGCCCCGATTTGTTTCGACCCGACTATATTGAAACCAAAGTTTGAAATCGTCTCACAAGTCGGAGTTACGGTAGAAAAATGGATTGAACTCAATTTATCAATCGCAAAACTAATCTGCGTTACCTGTTGGAGTAGAA
>CAYHQT010000072.1:0-2593 GCA_964358975.1 uncultured Candidatus Saccharibacteria bacterium
AACAAGTAAATTGTAGTTTGAATATTTGTATTTTGTTTTGTTTTTTAATTTTGTAATGCAAAAAAGCTGTGCATTAAAAAATAAAAGGGTGTATATTTATCTTGGAGGGTATAGATTATGAACAGCTTAAAAGGTCAACGAGAAGTCATCGATGCGTTGTTCGGGCACGGTGGCACAGCGTCAATAAAAGAAATCGCCGCGACAACAGGAAAGCGTCCGAGTGAAGTAAAACGGTTTCTTCAACAATTAGGTGGCCGTGTTGGAGAAACGCACAGTGGCAATGGTAGGTGGCGTCTGCTCGAGCGTCACTAGGATGGTAATTCACGCGAGTTTCAATCAAAAAGGCCGACATATCGTAAAAGTCGGCTTTTTCTTATCTGTTTTATTGATTGTTTATTTTTTAAGTATTGAACTAAATCAAAAACGCTACAATCAGAAGCGCCACAATATTCAAGATTTTAATCATAGGATTGATAGCCGGACCTGCCGTATCCTTGTAAGGGTCGCCAACGGTATCACCGGTAACCGCGGCCTTATGGGCTGGAGAACCTTTTCCACCATGAGCGCCTTGTTCAATATGCTTCTTGGCATTATCCCAAGCACCTCCGCCGGACGTCATGGAAATGGCGACGAACAAGCCCGTAACTATCGAACCTACGAGCAAGCCACCGAGTGCGACTGGTCCTAGTAAGAGTCCGACGAGAATTGGGGCTAAAACAGGGATAAGGGCCGGCACAATCATTTGTTTGATAGCGGCGGATGTAACAATGTCAACACAGCGCGCGTAATCTGGTTTTGTTGTGCCTTGCATAATACCTTTTATTTCTCTAAATTGACGGCGAACCTCCTCCACAACCTTACCAGCTGTTTTACCGACTGCTTCCATGCAAAGAGCGGCGAAATAGTAGGGAAGTAAGCCACCAATAAAGAGGCCGACGATCACTTTTGGATCACTTAAGCTAAATGTGAACATTCCACCGGTTGCTTCCGTATATGAAGCGAAAAGTACAAGCGCGGCGAAACCGGCTGAACCGATAGCGTAACCTTTTGTAACCGCTTTTGTCGTATTTCCGACGGCATCTAGTGGGTCGGTAACATTGCGAACTTCTTTCGGTAGATTTGCCATTTCGGCGATACCACCGGCATTATCCGTAATAGGTCCATAGGCATCAATAGCGACAATAATCCCCGCCATGGAGAGCATGCTCATGGCGGCAATTGCTATACCATAGAGACCGCCTAGATTGTATGAGATTAATATTCCAGTGACTATAGTGATAAGAGGCCATGCCGTTGATTTCATTGAGATAGCGAGTCCTTGAATGACATTCGTGCCATGACCGGAGACAGAAGCGAGAGCGATTGATTTTACCGGATAATATTTCGTCGAAGTATAGTATTCGGTGATATAGACAAGCGCGGCAGTGACTATTAGTCCGACGATGGTACAGCCGAATAGAGCCAATGTGCTGTATATTCCATTCGCGCCCATGATTGCTTTTGTAAGCGGATAGAAGGCGATGGCGGCCAGAACTCCGGCAACTGCTAGACCTTTGTACATCGCACCCATAATATTCTGGGACTTACCCATTTTGACGAACCATGTGCCGACAATAGAGGTGAATATCGCAATACCTCCCAAGGCGAGAGGGTAGATAAGAGCGCCGTTAAAGCCCTTGAATATAGTCGCGCCCAACATCATTGCCGCTATGGTTGTGACGGCGTAAGTCTCGAATAAGTCGGCGGCCATTCCCGCGCAATCTCCAACATTGTCTCCAACATTATCGGCGATAACGCCGGGGTTTCGAGGGTCATCTTCCGGAATTCCGGCTTCGACTTTTCCTACTAGGTCAGTACCGACATCAGCGGCTTTGGTAAATATTCCGCCACCGAGACGAGCGAATATGGAAATCAAACTTGCGCCGAATGCGAGCCCTATTAGCGAGGTGACATTTTGAGTAATGGCGTAAAATCCGGAAACACCGAGAAGTGCCAGGCCAACTACTAGAAGTCCTGTTATTGAACCTCCTTTGAATGCTAGCGCCAGAGCTGGTGCGAGGCCGTGTCGAGCGGCTTCGGCCGTTCGGACATTGGCTCTAACTGAAACATTCATGCCTACATAACCGGCGATGGCGGAAAGAATAGCCCCGATGAGGAAGCCGATACCAGTTGTAAATTCAAGCAATTTCCAAAGAATTAAAAATAGAATGATGGCGATAATCGCGATTGTTCTGTATTGGCGATTCAAGTAAGCTGATGCGCCAGCTTGAATTGCGGCGGCTATCTCTTTCATTTTATCGTTACCGGCTGGTTTTTTCAGGATTGAAGCTATTGATAGCGCGCCGTAAACGATGGCGACCGCGGATGAAATGAGCGCGAAGATGATATAAGAATTCATTTTGATATGTTATTCCTTTTGCGTGTCATTCCCGCGAAAGCGGGAATCTAGGATTAATTATACTGTTGATTGATAATAAATAGCGATGCGAGAAATATAGCAGATTTTTTCACTATTTTGCAATTATTTCATCCGCTTCTGCGACTTCATCGCCTTCAGTGGATTTGATATCTATTTTCCAACCCGTAAGTTTTG
>CAYHQT010000073.1:0-2396 GCA_964358975.1 uncultured Candidatus Saccharibacteria bacterium
CATAATTCCCCATATCCTGGTCCGTTTCCAAACCGGAATTCAAAACAAAAACCTCACCGTGTTCGGTGGGGTTCATCGTGCCGGCGTCAACATTCAAGTAAGGGTCAACTTTCACCAGATTTACCTTGAATCCTTTCGCCGAGAGGAGCGTGCCAATAGATGAAACCGCGATACCCTTTCCCACGCCCGACATCACTCCACCGACGACAAAGATATATTTATGATGCGCCTTCGTAAATCCTTTCTTGCCATTTCTTGCCATGCGACTATTCTAAACTAAAAAAATTAAATGTCAAAATGAATATCGTCAGCCATGTCGCTTGGGCGGGACACAGTTTTCCGAGGAGGAGTGAAACGACGAGCGAGGAAGAGCTGTTCCCGCCAGAAGCGACACGGGGTAATTTTCAGACTCGCAAATACCTCCTCGCCGCGATATAGCTTGAAAGACCGCCGAGAATAATTCCCGCCCCCATAATGAAGACAAAAATCTGAGAAAAATTACTAATAAAATAAGCCGACAAAACATTCACGACCAACTGGAAATTCGAAGCGATATCCACTCCCGCCAAGCGCAGGACGAGCGCGTCGCTCCAATAGGCGAAAACTGCCATCAAAATAAGCGTGATAATGCCCGACGTCATGCCGTACATAATGCCGGAAACGACGAATGGTCCGCGGGTATAAGTATTACTGGCGCCGACCAATTTCATGACGGAGATTTCATCACGCGCGGTGTATATGATGAGACGAATAGTGTTAAAGACAACGATGATAGCCACTAGAACTAAAATTGTCGCCACGATTAGACCTCCTTTTTCAGCCGTTGGGATTATTCTGCTTAGACGGTCGATAATCAATTTATTCTCTTGATAATTTATTTTTTCTATAATTGGAACGCCATTCATATCAGTCGGATTCTTACTCTCCAAATAATTCGCGATACTGCCATACTGACCGGGGTCTTTAGCTTTGATATTGAGACTTGCCGGGAATGGGTTCACGCCTATTTCATCCAACCCTTGCATGATAAGCGCGTTATTTTGCCATTTTGTCTTGAATAAATCCAGCGCTTGGTCGCGCGAAATATAAGCCGTGCCCAAGACTTCCGGTAAAACGCTTATATCTTTCTTCAAAGCCAAAATATCGGATTCCGGCGCGGTCAACGCGAAATAAACATTGATATCCACTTTCTCTTTTACATCCGCCAGCAGAGACCTGCCGAAAGCGCCGGCGAATATTAGTCCGCCGAAAGCGCATAATGAAAGCGTGATAACCACGATAGCGGCAAAAGATAGGAAACTGTTGCGCCAAAAGTTGACGAAACCCGTGCGTGTTATGCGTTTGAATGTGGTGAATAACATGATGGTATTATAGCAAATTTTATGTGAAAATGTTTCGTAAATTACAAATAGGCGGGACACATCCTCCCGCAGAGCGACATCTTCTATAAAGAGCTCCAGTCTAAAGAATAGATTCCGCTGGTATTATCGCTCCGCGAATGCTCTACCAGAGGATGTGTCCCGCCCATTTGTAATTTGCAAATACTACAACATGTACTTCCCATCCCGCGCGTCCCTCACTACTTTTCCACGCTCCATTGTTATGACTCGCCCCTTCACGGTATCAACAACGCCCTTGTTATGAGTAGTGAGGAGCACCGTCGTGCCCAATTCGTTTATTTTCTGTAAAATACGAATGATTTCGAAAGTATTCGTCGGGTCGAGATTACCCGTCGGTTCATCGGCAATGACGATATCCGGTTGATTGACGATGGCGCGCGCGATCGCGACTCTCTGTCTCTCGCCACCGGACAATTCACGTGGAAAGTTCCAAATCTTATGGCCAATATCGACAAGTTCGAGCACATGCGGCACATCCGCAGCTATCTCGGTATCTTTTTTGCCGGCCGCTTCCATGGCAAAAGCGATATTTTCGTAAACGGTTTTATTGGAAATGAGGCGATAATCTTGGAAAATAGTGCCTATTCTGCGTCTCAATTTACCCATTTCCCTTTTATTCAAGTGGCTGATATTGGCTGATTCCAGGAAAACAGCACCGGCCGTGGGGCGATCTTCGGCGATGAGCAATTTCATAAGAGTGGTCTTCCCGGCTCCGGAATGTCCCACTATAGTCACGAATTCCTTGGGTTCCACACCGAATGTGACATCTTCCAAGGCGACCGATTTGTCGGGATATATTTTTGTTACTTTGTCGTAGTAGATCATTACACTTTATTATAGCATTTTTACTTGAATGTGTACGCCTTCGAAAATTGCAGGGGTGGGACACATCCTCCCGCAGAGCGACATCTTCTACATAGAGCTCTAGTCTAAAGAATAGATTTCGTTGGTATTATCGCTCCGCGAATGCTCTGCCAGAGGATGTGTCCCACCCCT
>CAYHQT010000074.1:0-2265 GCA_964358975.1 uncultured Candidatus Saccharibacteria bacterium
GTGGGGCGATTCATTCGTTCAGTTTCCGCTCGAAAAAGGTTCGCGCAAAGTGTATGATTACGGCACTATAGTACTACGGATGTCCAATATGACTAATAAGGTCCTCATAATCGTCGGTCCCACCGCCTCTGGAAAAAGTGACTTAGCTGTCAAACTGGCTTTTGAATATAATGGTGAAATTATTTCCGCCGATTCAAGACAGGTTTATCGCGGTTTGAATGTAGCGACTGGAAAAATTACCGAAAAAGAAATGCGAGGTATTCCACATCATTGCCTCGATATCGCCGACCCGAAGAAAAGATTCACGGTTATTGATTGGAAAAGTAAAGCGGAAGAGGCAGTCGAGAATATTCTCGCGCGTGGAAAACTGCCGATAATCTGCGGAGGAACTGGTTTTTATATAGATGCCATTGTAAACAATACTGACTTCCCTTCCGTGGAAGTTGATAATAAACTGCGAATAAAACTAGCGAAAAAGTCAGCTGGTATACTATTCGAGATGTTGAAAAAGGTTGATTCCGTCAAAGCCGATAGCATGAATGATTCAGACCAGAAAAATCCGCGTCGCCTTATTCGCGCGATTGAAATAGCTAAATCGAGTAAATTCGATCATTCTAAACAAGACAGAAATAGTAATAAGCTTTCAAGTAAATATAATTGCCAAATTATAGGAATAGATTTGCCAAAAGAAGAATTGAAGGAGAGGATTCGCGCGCGCACCGTTGATCGAATAAATAGAGGAATGATAGGCGAAGCACGATGTCTTCATTATTCGGCTGGACTATCATTCAAGCGCATGCGCGAAATTGGACTCGAATATAAATATCTAGCGGATTTTCTTCAGAAGAAAATAACGAAAGAGCAATTGATTGAGACTATTATTGTAAAAGATTGGCAATACGCGCGCCGGCAGATAACCTGGTGGAAAAGAGATAAAGGAATATCATGGCACAAGACATCCAATATAATTAACCTTGACATCAAGTCTTAATACCTATATAATAGCACCAGACTAGTATCATTCGCGGCTGACTGTTTCAGCCGGTAAACGAATGGTCAACATTGAAAAAAAGGAGTGTTAAGTGAATACCCCAAAACTCCAAGTAGCTTATGAACCTTCTCCCGTAGAGGTCCTGCCGATTCGCAAGGCGACTCGACTCGAATCCATTAGGATTGCCGGTTTGAGAGTTGAACACTCCATTCCGGCGGAGAAAAGGTTCCTGATTCCCATCTTCTTCGTGCACGGCATGTGGTGCACCGGAGAAGTATATCGGCGATTAATGCTGGAGATGGCAGAATTCGGGTACGAGTGTTTTTCGCTCACGCTTCGTGGCCACGAGGATGATTATCCTATCGAGAAAGTCGGTGCTATCAGCATCGCCGACCATATCGGTGATGTCGGGCGCGTCCTCACGGAATTTGGCCAAGGTGTCATCCTGGCGGGCCATTCCATGGGCGCGCTTGTGACGGCAAGAGTCGCCGGACAAAATCCAGAATTCATTGCCGCCCATATCGGCCTGGCCAGCGCGCCACCGCGTTGGGTGTTATTGGGAAAGGAAGCCTATCATCGGTTGCCAAAGTATTTGAACAAGATGATTCTGCGGCAATCTATTTTACCGACAGTCGACGATTCGCTCGCGCTTCTCTTCAATACGCTAACTCCTCGAGCGGCTGAAGCGTTCATAAGGAGACTGCGCCACGATTCCGGACTGGTCGCTTTGGAAATCGCGACTTGGAAGTTTCAGCTGGAGCGCTTGGCTTGTCCTTCTTTGTTAATCGGTGCGACATTCGACAATTTCACGCCGCATCAACAACAGGTTGCCAGCCGGCTTGGCGCCGATTTCCTCAGGGTTCCCTGTAGTCATATGATGATGATCGACCCGAATTTCAAATCGGTAGTTTGGGCCATCGATGATTGGTTGAAGCGGAAGCTAAGCCAAGCATATGTTTAATATGTGGTTCACACCCACTTCACATTAGCCAGCAACAAGGATGTTGTTGGCTAATTTTATTTACAAGGCGGGTCCGCCCAGACTCGAACTGGGAACCTCGGTTTTGGAGACCGATGTTTTACCATTGAAACTACAGACCCGTAATTATATTATAACAAAATTTGCGCCGGCGGGCGCGACTAACAATTTACTTCTTCACCTCTTTAAAGACAATATGCTTCCTAAACTTGGCGCTATATTTTTTGAGCTCTATTTTGCGTTCAACCAGCTTCTTATTCTTGCGCGTCCAATAGACTTCGCCGGTGGCTTTGTT
>CAYHQT010000075.1:0-2220 GCA_964358975.1 uncultured Candidatus Saccharibacteria bacterium
TAATATATATGAATAATAAAATAACAGTTTTCACCGACGGCGCGTGTAGAGGCAATCCTGGTCGAGGCGGCTGGGGGGCAATCGTTATTGATGGTAAAAAAGTTTTGGAACTCGGCGGCGGCGAGAAAAGAACAACGAATAATAGAATGGAAATGACGGCGGCAATCAAGGCGCTTTTGCATACACCGAAAGAAGCGGAAATAGCTTTGTACGCGGATTCCTATTATCTCATTAACGGCATCACAAAATGGGTGAATGGCTGGAAGAAGAATGGCTGGAAGCGGAATATTTGGAAAACGAAAACAAAAGAAGATGTTTTGAATAAAGATTTGTGGATGAAGCTTGATACTTTGACTTCTGTTCGAACTATTGATTGGTTTCATATAAGCGGTCATGCCGGTATCGCCGGCAATGAAAGGTGTGATGAGATAGCGACGGCTTTTGCCGATAATGAACCAGTCAAATTATTCGACGGTTCTCTCGAGAAATATAGCATTCCCAATATTCTTGAAGTAAATTCATAACTTTTTCATACTTTTTTTATCCTTTTTTCATTATTTTTTTATCAAAAATTCATACTTTTTTTATCTGGATTTTATCACTCGAGAAGTAGAATAACTCCCAATGAAAAGAGGAGTTCATATCTTCTGGTCGCTTTTTATTGCCGTGGCAATCACGCGGTTTGCATTTTCTCTATTTAACACGGCACCTAGTATCGGCGATTGCCTCAAACAAACCGTGAATGGCAAAGGAATTGTCATCGAAGAACCTGCTTTCACGGAAAGTGGTCAAACAATTGTCGTGCAAGAAGATGAATTGTCATTTGGAGATAATAAATGTCCAGGCGGAATTCTTATAAGAATGAAGACAAAATTATATCCGCGATTTACTTATGGCAGTAATGTAAGTTTTTCCGGAAAATTAGGCGAGCCGTTTAATTTCAAGAGCGATGTCGGCAGACCTTTTGATTATAAAGGCTATTTAGCGAAAGATGATATCTTTTATGAAATAAAGAGTGCGAAAGTCTTAGCCTCGAATATCGTTGAGGTGGAAAGTGTCTCAGAGTCGCCCCGACTGGAAGGAGGGGCGATCTCTGGAACACTTCTTGCCGATAAAAGGCATTCGGAGCGTATCATAAATAACATCACCTCAATATTATTCAGACTTAAAAGAGGTTTTGTGAATAATTTGGAAAAGACTTTAGGCGAACCGCATGCGGCTTTGGCGGCGGGATTGGTGGTTGGAGAAAAAAGCGCGCTCGGAAAAGATTTATTGAATGATTTTCGAATAGTCGGACTAATACATGTAGTTGTGTTATCTGGATTCAATATAACGATTGTCGCTGACGCTTTGCGCCGGATGCTTTCATTCTTACCGAGGGTTTGGGGAATCATAATTGGTGGTTTAGGTATATCTCTATTTGGAGTTCTTGTTGGCGGGGGAGCGACGGTGGTGCGTTCATGCTTCATGTCCGGTGTGGCACTTTCCGCGGATCTTATTCGTCGAGATTACGATGTCGTACGCGCCCTCATATTCGCGGGACTTCTTATGCTCATCCAAAATCCCAGTATCTTTTTACACGATCCATCATTCCAGCTCTCATTTCTTGCCACGCTCGGTTTGATTTTACTCGCAAGCCCAATTGAAAAGCACTTAACGTTCATTCCAGAGAAATTCAGTTTGCGTGGCACCATTGCCACCACATTCGCCACGCAAATATTTGTTTCGCCATTCATCCTCTATATGATGGGGCAGATTTCGATTATTGGAGTTGTCGTGAACATTTTAGTTCTGCCATTCATTCCCGTCACCATGCTTTTTGTTTTTCTGACTGGCGCGCTCGGTTTCATTTCTTTTTCACTATCGCAAATCATCGGCTGGGTCGCGCATTTCCTTCTCTCCTATGAACTCTTCATAGTCGAATATTTCGCGAGGCTTCCGTTCGCCGCCCTATATATTCCGCGATTTTCAGGATGGTGGGTCGCGGGGTTTTACGCGGTGTTTCCGATATTTTATTGGCGAAAAGAAATATTTGCTTTTGTTTTTCGCAAAAGAAAAATACCTTAAAAACTTCGAGATTCTCTGGAGGACGGGGGGCTCACAATTGTGAGCAGATTCCTCCATACTGCTTATTTACCCGAAGGTAAACGCTGGCGGCCGACCCGCCCGAGTTTGATCATTTAGTACGACATCTCTAGAGTTTTCAATAACAGTTTAACT
>CAYHQT010000076.1:0-2118 GCA_964358975.1 uncultured Candidatus Saccharibacteria bacterium
GTTTGAAACCGAGTTGCTTGGCTTTCTGATAAACCTTAATTCCATGTTCATCTGTTCCAGTATTGAAAAATACATTGTAACCGGCCAATTTTCTCGACCGCGCGATAATATCCGCGCGAATAAGTTCCATAGCAAAACCGATATGCGGTTCGGCATTCACATACGGAAGCGTGGTTGTGATATAAAACGGTTTTTGCATATAAGACCCAGTTTACCCTGAAATGTCGGATTGGGAAAGTAGCGCATGCTATAAGATTAAAGATGATTATAGATATTCCTCAAGTAATCGATTGTGTATTGGTTGTAATATTCTTCGATACCTGTAACCATTGCCGTGTTTTAACATAAATTTAGCCCGGACATCACTTGCGGTGATGCCGGGCCAAAGATCTAAGTCCAAAGGAACAAAGCACCAGTTCTTAGGGACAGAGATCGAAGTGCTGCTTGCGGAAAGCAAACCAGTCGTTCGAGTTACCGAAGTTGTCGATCCAGCGCAGGCTCACCTTGCGATCCGAGCCATTCCACCAGAAATAGCAGGTCTGACGGTTACCACCGAAGGAACATTCCGCGGTCGCCACAACACACATCGGGTTAAGTCCCAGCCGCTTGTGAAGTAAGGGGTGCTGTTCACCGATGGCGAAAACTTCGCGTGGAACCGTAGTTTCGAGACCCTGAATTTTCGCCCAAACTAGAGCCTCGTTCCAGTCGCCATCACCTTTCGGGTAATTCAGGAGAATAATATCTTCCTTAACTTCCCCTGTTTCTGTTGGTGGATAGAGGTCGCCAATCTTCCTCACACTGTAATCACTCGGAGTGTTGGAACTAGCCGCGTCCACGGCATCCTGCCATGGACGGCCTTGCCTCACGCAAACATGAACCGTTCTGATACGCGCACCTGGTGGCGGCGTAATCGCAATAATCTTACCCGTCTTACCTTTTAGACTATCGAGTAATCTGGCGAATGTGCCATTATCCAACGCCCTTTGAAACGGCGCACGACCTACCATCTTCTCGTTGGAGATCTTTCGAACACACTCCGCTTGACTAACAGTTACGGGCTTATATTTGCTCATAACTTTCCTTTCTTGGTTTATAGCTTACCTAAAGCGCCGAGATAATCGGTACCATGGGCAAGCAGGTTGTTATTTAACTTTGAAGAACTACACCGGCTTAGTTTATCACACTCACTTATTAAAGTCAATGGTTCCGGGTAATGGTTCAATAGCTTGGAATCACCCAATTAAATACATTAAGACAATCGCAGAAACTCCTCAAGGAGTCGGTCATGTATCGGTTGTAATATCTCCTGATATTTATAAGCATTACCGTGTTTTAACATACCCAAATAAGATGAAACTGTTTCGAGTTTCGGCTCGCCACCGCATCTATTCATCATCCTCCTTCTGGTGGAAGTTCTCAATACCCGATGATTTGGAAAATGTATCCAACCCAGAAAGTCAACGCCAGATGCGAAAGTCTTTATGAATGTTTTATTCGGATGTAAAGACAAATGAAGTTTTTCCTTCAAGAATGAACTCATCTTGACTAGAATAGATTCAAGCCATTTACGGTTTGTGTTTAATATTACAAAATCATCGGCATATCTGATATAGTATTTCGCCTTGATTTCATGCTTCATGAATTGATCAAATTCATTCATGCAAATATTCGCGAATAATTGTGAAGTTAGATTTCCGAGTGGCATGCCAACATTAAAGTCACTTGAATGAAAACTATTGATTATTTGATTTAATAATCGAAGAATATCTTGATCTGGAATATATAAATTGAGAATACTAGACAATATTTCATGGTCAATGGAAGCAAAGAACTTCCTAATATCGCATTTCAGAATCCAAACAGTCTCTGTGTGATTGCGTGACGCTTGTCTGGCAAATCTATTGAATCTCTTGAATGCGCGATGTGTACCTTTATCAATCCTGCAAGAATATGAATCGGAGATGAATGTCCGATCAAAGAATGGATATAGTTTCCTGTAAAGTGCTCGGTGTAAAATACGATCTCTCACCGTAGCTTTGTGGATATCGCGGGGTTTGGGGTCGTTGATTTTGAACGGCATATAAGGGCCGTGTGTAAATTTCCCATCTTTCAAATCAT
>CAYHQT010000077.1:0-2033 GCA_964358975.1 uncultured Candidatus Saccharibacteria bacterium
ACTTATCCGTCTTCTTCCTAATCTTAACAGAAAATCAGATTACAGATATGCCTTTTTAGTTCATCCACGAAATATTAACGATGTATACCGAAAATATCCAGCACTTAAGGTATTATCTCCAAAAGTGTTAGAGTTTTTTCTGAAGCTCTATTGGCCAGTTGTTCTTTCTCGTGTTACGGGATTAAAATCTCTGAAAGACGGTAGAGAAATTGATGGTATAATTCTTACTATTCCATTAACTGCTCGTCAAATGATGGAAAATCGCGATTTAGCTCTTAAGAGAATTATTCAAGGAATTCGATTGGCTGAAAAATATGGAGCCAAACTTATAGGTCTTGGTGGTTTTACTTCCTCACTCAGTAAAGGCGGTCTTGATCTCATAGACAGGACCAATATCAATATTACAACCGGACATGCATATACTGCTTACAATGTTACCGAAAACCTTTTTAAACTTACCGACATTATGGATATCAGTAAAACACATGTCGTTGTTGCTATTGTGGGTGCTGCCGGATCAATTGGTTCTACATCGGCAAAACTCATTGCTCGAAAAGGTTTTAATAATTTAATACTCATTGACCTTGAGCGAAAGCATCATACTTTTCCCGAGTTAATTAAAGAGTTGGAATTTTTGAATCCAAAAATATCAATCTCAACTTCGCATCAGATTAAAGATGTAGAAATCGCTGATTTTATCATAACGGCTACGAATTCTCCGGAAGCTGTAATCAAATACCGGGACTTGAAAAATGGCGCAATTATCATTGATGATGCCCAACCTTCTGATATCTCTCCAGATATTTTGACGCGCGACGATGTTTTGGCGATAGAGGCTGGTATTGTACATACACCCGGCGTATTGAATCATTTCGATTTTAATCTCAAAGATAAGCATGACAATTTTTGTTGCATGGCCGAAGTTATGGTTCTTGCCGCAATTGAGCATAACAGCCATTATGTTATCAATCGTGCCACACTTGAAGATGTCGACAAAGTATCGGAATTAGGGAAAAAGCTTGGTTTTCGAATTGGTGAATTTCAGAATTTTATTGAATCGATAAGGTATGATAAAATTCTAAAGATCAAAGATATCATTCATGCCAGAAACAAACTTTAACCTAGATACTATCAATCTAGTTATATTAGTAGTTGCTATTGTAAACACAATCTACGGTCTCATTGTGTATTCAAGAAACCGCGCAGATAAAACAAACCTAGCTTTTTTTCTATTAACACTAGCCGTAAGTTTCTGGGATGTTAGCATGTTTGCGTATCGTGCGTTTCCTAGTTATGACTTGACAATTATATTTTCACGAATACTTTATGTGGCGGCCTCAACAATTCCAATCTCCTTTCTTCTCTTTGTCTTCACCTTTCCTAGTTTTGAATTCAAAGCTAAACGATGGCAAAAATATCTGTTGCCGATACCGTTTATAATATCATGTGCTATTTCAATCTTACCGAATTTCTTGATACAAGATATACAATTTATTCCTGGGCAAGAAAATATCATTGTTTTCAATGTTTGGCTCCATGCTTATTACGCAATATATATTGTCTCTTATTTCGTTTGGGGTTATTTGCTTTTGTTTAAGAGATACAGACACTCTGAAGGCATGCTCAAGATTCAAGTAGCATATATTCTTACTGGTACGCTTATATCGACTATTATCGGAGTATTTACCAATCTTATCTTGTTGCTTTTCTTAAATATCTTTATCTTTAACTGGCTTGGTCAAGTCGGAACGGTGGTAATGATATCGTTAATTTCGTACGCTATTCTAAAACATCACTTATTTAATATCAAAGTCATCGCAACAGAATTATTCACTTTTTCGCTTTGGTTCTTTATACTGATCAGAACTTTATCAGCGGAAAGCGGTCAGGAGAAGATTATTAACAGCATACTATTACTTCTTGTGGTTGGCGTAGGAATACTACTAATCCGTAGCGTACGTAATGAAGTCTCCCAACGCGAACGCATCGAAAAATTGGCGGAGGATTTGGAGGGGGCGAATAAACATTTGACG
>CAYHQT010000078.1:0-1962 GCA_964358975.1 uncultured Candidatus Saccharibacteria bacterium
GAAATGAGGAATTTAACCGGCGTCTGTCATCCGCCAACAGCATCATCGACTATCTGGGTAAACGCACTGGGTTAGATATTAAAGTCGGTGAAAACGGCCGGCCCGCTTTGTCCGAAAACAACACTCTTTCCGGCCGCACCCCCTCTCTTTCCTATGACGCCCTGGCTTTGGAATATGTGGGCCACCTGATCCTGAATCTCGAAGGATCTCCCAACTCCGCTGATATTTCCATCAACCCCAATGCCGTGGCCACTAATTATGCCCTGTTTCTCAAAAACTTCAGTGAAATATACGGCTTCACCGCCACTCCGGAATATATCGCCGGCACCTTTTCCGCCCTCTACGGCATTAATCTCTCCACATCTGGGGCTTCCTCACGCCAGATTAATACCTTCTTCTCCAGATTGGCGGGCAATATCACTCAAGCCAGCGACCTCACCCAGGCTGCCCGAACCGCCGCCTCCCAAATTGCCAAAGACGGCCCCTCCCACGTCGTTCTGGGTGCCCGCGTTTCCACCGATGAATTCCTGGCCAACTTCGATCCTACTGTCCCCATCATTATCCGCCACGCTGACGGCACAATAGAATATATAAGCGAAGGCACAACCAAAAAGCTACCCAACACAGTTATCGTTAATGGCATCCTCGACGTCGCCAGAGACAATCACTTCAGACTCGTTCAGTTGTACGAACACGGAGCTCATTTTGGCACCGACGCCCAAACCCGACTCACAGATCATCTCATTGTCATCTCCGACGGCAATACCACCGCCACCACTCTGGAACAATCCTTCGGCCGCGGCCGCTCCGGAGGAGAAATCCTTTCTCTCATCCACATCGGCACTGAAGCCCCAACTCTTGAAACTTTTACAAAGATCGAAAATCAATTTGTCGCCGAACTCAACCTCCAAGCTATTAAAAAAGCCGCGGAAAACCTAGTTCCCTCCACTTTAGAAGTCATGCGTCAAACAGCACTGAATAATTCTTCTAAATACCACGCCGCCGAAATCGACGCCTATTTTGAAAAGCTACAACTCGAATACCGCGAATCCGCCGACCTCAACCTCAACACTGCCGGCAGAACCACTACCGGCGCCGCTGATTTGGCCGAATCTTACAACCGTTCTTATCGGTTCCTGAAAAAGGTCTTGGCCGACCCCGCTCTTCCCTCTCCCGTTTCCCAAGCTTACCTCTCTCGAATACTCAACAACTCATCCAAACAAGGATATTCCGATGAAACCCTCATCCAACTCTCCAAATCTAAAACCAAAACTCTTCCCCTCAACAACGTTAGAAACCTCCACGACTCCGCCAAGGCCGCTGCCGTTGCCATGGATAAAATGAACCTCACAAATCTAGCCGTGGCTTCCCGCACCTATGCCGAAGCCGCCCGCACCACCCCCACGGAACTGGCCGCCAAAAATGCTCCCCAAGCCCCTCCCAAACTCGAAAAACCTCCAGCTTCCAGACTTACGGTGATTAAGACGACTCAAATATATCTGGAGTCCCAATTTATAGCAGCCAGATTGAAAGCAGATAGTAAAACCGTACAGCTCTTGCTCACCGCCGCAGAATTGAATCCAGACGCCTGTAGCTCCTGCCCCATTTATGTCCGCCGGCAGTTAACCGCCATCCAAAACTCCACTGCTACCAATATCCAAAAACTAATTACTGAAATAAATTCCCACCCCAAAAACCCAGAAAACACTCTTCTTCTCGACGGCCTGGCTAGCCTTGCTAACACAAAAGCCTTAGCGTTATCAACAGAAGCCACAACCCACCCGCCCTCTCCCCAAACTCCCAATCCCCTCCTCTCTGTAGCTCAAAATGCGATCCCGTTTATTCAATCCACTTGGGGCAATTTCATAAGCACCCTCTCCAATTCATCCCCTAAATCACCAGAAGAAATTGCCAATCTTGCTATCTCTGCCCGTGGCACAACTGACCACAACCCCACCAATC
>CAYHQT010000079.1:0-1854 GCA_964358975.1 uncultured Candidatus Saccharibacteria bacterium
TTTCCGGTTTGGCTTTAGCCATCTCTATGATTGGGGATGATTCGGGAGATTGCATGTGGGTATTATAGAGGAATTGAGGAAGAAGTGGAAGCAGATATATATTTACTTATCAAAACGAGAAATAATCTTTTTCCGTAAATTATAAGAATTGCAATGTTTCAAAATACTAAAATATGAATGAATATTTTCTTGATTGATATTCGAATACATCTTATTTTTTGTCTTATCTCGCAGTAAAACCGCCTTGGACAAAATAGTAAAACCTAGAAAATCCATGCCCCATCCGATTTTTCTTATGCTGGTCTTTTCAAATGGTATCTCTGAAGATAGTTTATACTTAACAAAAACAATAATCTTATCCCTAATTTTTTCCAGTTCTACTTTATTCCTTGAGACAATAACGATATCGTCATTGTATCTAACATAAAACCGACATTTCTGTTCGTGTTTTACATATTGGTCCAAAACATTCAGATAAATATTCGCGAAAATCTGGCTGGTAACATTACCGAGTGGTATACCTTTACCGAGATGAATAGAATCATAACTGGACATGATTTCTTTTATTATCCCGAGAATTTTACCGCAAGAAATCTTTTCTTTTATCAAAGAAAACAAAATATTCTGGTCTATATTATCGAAATACTTCCTCACATCGCATTTCAGGACATAACAATTATTTTTATGTCCCATAGCAAGCTTTGTGAAATACCTAAAAGCATTGATAGCGTGATACTGTCCTTTATCTATCAGAGATGCGTAAGAATCTCGGATAAATATCGGTTTGAAAAGTAATAGCAGATACTCATAAATAATTTGGTGAACTATTCTATCCCTCACCTCCGCTTTGTAAATATCCCTTTTCTTATTGTCAAAAATCTGAAAATACTTGTAAGGTGAATGCTTGTATTGGCTATTGTGCAATTGTTCGAATAAACAGAAGATATTATCTTCCAAATGCATTTCAAAATCCATAACATCGGCCTTACTTGCCTTTCCCCGCCTGAATATTTCCCATGCGCGGAAAATATTATCAAGGCTAAATAACTCATCATAACTTTTATGGACAATATTCATAATGATTTTTCGAGACTGGAGATACCTGTCGTTGTTAAACTCTTCACAATTTATGAGATGGTTCACAAACTCATATTCAAATTCCCGAAACATGAAAGATACACTTTGGGAGAAAAGATAGAGAATACCATCTTGGAATCCATAGAGATCTTTGTTTTGGCAAATCAAGTCTCTAAATACGAGAAGGAGAAAATGCTACAGAAGGCAAATTCGAAAAATGAACTTCTGAAAATCCTTTTTAGGATTTCCCTCAATTGCAAGGCCATGGATATCAAGCAATATCTTGATATAGAGAACAAACTCCAAGAAACAGGCCGTATGACCCAAGGCTGGATCAAATACACGAGGAACATGAAATAACCTATTTGCTAAACGGCGGAAGGGGCGGACACCAAGATTCTCATTCCGATAATCAAGATCATTGGCATTCACATTGAGCTTGTCGTTGTCGGGATTCCAGCTGGAATTGACGAGACGAGTGCCCGCCCCTCTTTTAGCTTTGTATTATCCAGTCAAGCGTGGAAACCATACTCTATTAATTAGGGCAACATAATACCCCCAATACAAAACTGCAGTTCTTTTTTATGCCACATCAAACGAATTATCCGACATTGTAAAAATTAATTTATCAACATCGTCCATCATCCGCCTATTGTGTCCCGGCAAACCAATCAATCACTTGTGGTTATACTAGCCGAGGCAATAGCAAGTCTCAAACTGAATACAAAATTAAAAAACAAAACAAAATACAAATATTCAAACTACAATTTACTTGTT
>CAYHQT010000080.1:0-1763 GCA_964358975.1 uncultured Candidatus Saccharibacteria bacterium
TATTGATGTCAAAATGATGTAATTTGATGTGCGTCAGCCGTGCCAGCAGGCGAGAGAAGTGTCTCCCGACGCGAGCGGAGAGGCAGGAGGGAGACACTTCTCTCGCCGAGAGGGCACGGTATAGTATAAAACCAAAACAATGAAATTCATTTTAGGAAGAAAGTTGAATATGTCGCAGATTTACAATGAAAAGGGTACTGCTATTCCCGTGACGCTTATTGCCACAAGGAATAATATCGTAGTTCAAGTCCGCACAAAAGATACCGATGGTTACGAAGCTGTTCAAATCGGTGAAGGTTCACGCAATCCAAACCGCATCGCAAAACCGCAGAAAGGTCATTTCAAAGACCTTGGCAGTTTTGCTTCAGTCAAAGAATTTCGAATGGACTCACCAACTTTGAAAATTGGCGACAAAGTAGAGCTTTCCCAATTCAAGCTCGGCGATATCGTGACGGTAAGCGCCATTTCAAAAGGTAAAGGTTTTCAAGGCGTGGTCAAGCGCCACGGATTCCACGGTGGTCCACGAACTCACGGTCAGAAACATAGTGAGCGCGAAGCCGGTTCTATCGGCGGGGGTCTCCGCAATCGCGTACCGGTCGGTATGCGCATGGCGGGAAGGATGGGCAGTGACCGCATCACAGTCACGAACCTCAAAGTCGTTCACATTGACCTGGAAGAAAATGTTCTCTATGTTTCAGGCGCTATTCCGGGCAAAAGGGGTACGCTGGTAGAAGTTGTCGAATAGTCTAGAATTCTTCCTGACGAGGAGGTAAAATCAAAGCTATTCCCAGTAATACCCATGCGTGCTATACTTCTTAGTGTTATTAATTAATCATATAATATGCCAACAAATCCAAATTCCGCGTTTATGAAGCCACTCACAGTTAGTGCAGAGTTGTCCGCAGTCGTAGGCGCTGGTCCGTTACCTAGGTCAGAAGTCGTGAAAAAGCTCTGGGTTTACATTAAAGGGAAAAATCTTCAAGACCCGAAGAATAAGCGCAATATTATTGCAGATGAGGCTCTCAAGAAAGTATTCGGTGGCAAGGATGTGGTCAATATGTTCGAAATGACCAAACTCGTTTCGAAGCATTTGTCGTAAAACTCTAGTATTTGAATTAATAAAATAGCCACTCTGTGCTAGAAGCACGGAATGGTTGTTTAATAGGTACGAAGGTCGGACCTTCATCAATCAAAGAAATTCACCAAATATTCGTCGATCTTTCTCTGGTCAAGGTCATAAAAGTTTCTGTTTTGATTGTGCAAATCCGTTGCCAATAATACCCCCACGAAGCGCCAATGCCATGGCTCGAAGATATAGAACGAATTGTCTTTTGGATATGAAATGATGAAGCCGTAGCGATATGCATTGGCGAGAAGCCAAGTATATGCTTTGGTATTATCGAAACCGTCAAGCGTACCGCTGAGCCTCGTCGTGATAAAGTCAATGGCTGTACCCAGCTGATGCTCTGAATATCCTTGGTCGGCGGAGAATGAGTTCGCACTACCTGAACCATATGAGACTTTGTACTGTCCTTTCAAGGCGCTTTGTTCGTTGAACGAGCGGTATGCCGAGAAAACATAAATGTCTACGCCGTTGCTTTTGGCATCATTCAGCATTTGTTTCACATGCGGCCATATATCGGTTTGAAATTTTAATTGTTTGGTATCGCTATATTCATATTCGTTCGGTATTTCGGTGAGTCGAGCCGGGGCATAGTATTCATTCAAGAAAAAGACTTTTGAATATTTTTGCAATAATTGCG
>CAYHQT010000081.1:0-1725 GCA_964358975.1 uncultured Candidatus Saccharibacteria bacterium
TTCTGAATATGCCGTGAGTGAATACAAAACTGTCGCGTTATACGGAGAAAAAGGAGATAGGCCAACCCTCATATATCCATGGGAACTTTAAATTTTCTTATCCATAGACCTGTCTCTCATGATAACCGCATGGAATACGAATAACTCTACTTACGACCTTAACAGGGATGGCGGAGTGAACTCTCTGGACTATGTGGTCATGGTGCGGAATTGGACGATATAGGGAGTACTTCTTTCTGACCGATAATTGTGATAATATGGAATTATTATGAATATCGAAGCTATAAAAACGAAAATCGCCAAAATAGCCGAGAAATACGGACTTGATTTTGTCGTGCTATTCGGTTCTCAAGCCACAGGGAGGACGCATCCAAAAAGCGATGTTGATATCGGCGTTATTAGTCACAGCAAGTTTGATATTCTTCCATTAATGACTGATATGGACAAGATTCTCGGAAGAGACGATGTGACAGTCGTCGACCTTAGCCGAGCATCACCAACGCTTATGCGCGCTATAGTCGCGGAAGGCAAGCTTTTGTATGAGCGCGAAGAAGCGATGTTTCTCAAATGGAAGTATTATGCAATAAGAGTTTGGATGGATACCGATTGGTTGCGAGCACTCGGACGGAAGAGACTTATTGAGTGGGCAAAAAAATAATATGAATACCGATGCACAAAAAATTCTAGGCAATAAAATCCTTCTTTTACAAAAGTATTTGAAAAGATTGGAATCATATGTGGCTCTTACGAACGACGAGCTTGCTCATAATGATGATAAACGATTTGCCATGGAGCGAACATTTCAGCTTGTTGTTGATGAGTCAATAGATATAAACGGTATTTTATCTTATCAACTTGGTGGTACGATCCCAGACTCTTTGAGGTCATCTTTTTATGAAATTGTTCCTCTCAAAATAATAGAGCATGAGTTTGCGGAAAAGATTTCTGAATCAGCTAAAATACGAAACCAAATGACCCACGATTATGACAAGCTGACTGATTTACAAGTGATCACCGCAATAAAGAAATTCTTCGCAATGTACGAAACTTACGCCAAGATTTTGGTGGGGAAATTTATCAAGTAGTCGACCATGTTAATCTCCGCGTCTATCACCCCCACCATTGGCGACTTCAACAACGACGGCATAGTCAATTCTATTGATCTTTCTCTGATGATTACCGCATGGAATACGAACAACATCACTTACGACCTTAACAGAGATGGAGCAGTCAACTCTCTGGATTATGTGGTCATGGTGCGGAATTGGACGATGTGAGGATATGATGTATCCCCAATGATAGCTGACAGCACACTTATCATTTAGTTATACTTTTCGTATAGTGTAGTAGGTGTTTAGTATTTTTAGTAAGAATACGGCTATAAATAAAGTTATATTGTAATACCAAAATCATGTTTTTGCCAAGAAAATTATATCAAAATCATGGAAATATTTCTTATTATGCTCGGAAAGATGGCAGGGAGATTGACTTTATTTTAGAAAGACGCGGAGTAAAACCTATTGCTCTCGAGTGCAAAGAGACGCCGACAAATACCGATTTTACGAACCTGAAGCGATTGTCGGAAAAGTTATCCGTAAGCGAATCAATGTTAATTCATCCAATCCATTCCTTCCTCCGCCAGCTGGTGGACTACCCAACTCGCTTCCGCTGAAGGTGCTGATACATTAGTTGAACTCGGGAGTTGAACTCTTGACTTTTGAGATA
>CAYHQT010000082.1:0-1707 GCA_964358975.1 uncultured Candidatus Saccharibacteria bacterium
GGTTTTGCTTCGCCGCTTCAAATCATCCACACCTATTGTAATATATCACATTATTGCTACAAAACACAACAACTTGATACAATACGACTGTGAATAAGCATATTTCGTCAATAAAATTAGGGAAAAACATAAAACGCATACGCGAACAAAAGAAAATGTCGCAAGGCGACATTTGTCGTAAGCTCGGTTTTGATCGTGCACAAATGAGCAATATTGAAGCAGGAAAAGGAAATCCAACGATTGCTACAATTGAAAAGGTCGCTCAAGCATTGGGTGTTGTGATTGAGGAATTAGTGAAATAACAAATACAACAAGATTAATCAATATGAAATTTTCTTTTGAAGCGGGAGAATATCGGAAAGATCTCGCCGATTCTCTTAAGGCCAAGCGAGCGGAGAGCCGCACTGAAGCAAAGGGATTGCTGGAACAGGAGCGCGTCACGTTGAATTACAAAGTTTCTGCGGATATCAAGAAAGTGCTTGCTAAGATCGAAGGGAAACAACCGAATCAAGAAGAGGAAGAGGGGTTGGCATCCAAAGAAGTTTCTACCAAAGTATTTAAGATGGAAGGATCAGACGGCGTCGAGCATGAGATAGAAGTTCATACTCTGGACATTTCCGACAAAATCCCAGACACACTCAAATTGGCGCACGACATATATCGCCTTCTTGTTTTAGATTACAAGTTATCGCATCTTAATGTCGGACCTGATATCATCACCCAGTTTGCGGAAGGGTATTTATACGAGACGTTGAAGTACCCAAGTGTTCGTGGATTAATAAACTTGTACCTTTCGGCAAAAACAAAGGGCGAGGACCGAAATCTTTTTCTTACTAACTGGCCCCAATTGAGTGATGAAGATAAGAAAAAATTCTCTGAGGTTAGCAAAAAACTAAAATACGAAACTGACGAAATTGTTAAATTAGCCACGCAAGATAATAAAGGCCTCTGCGATGTCATTACTGAAGGAGCTTTCCTCGATGAAAAAACATTCGCTCATGTCGTCGGGGCTTATGAAGAAGGATATGACATGAATTTGGAAGAAGATTCTCCTGAAAAATATGCTAGTCTTAAAAATCGTTATCCTCACGCACGTCCCGATGAAATAGTCGGGGAACAGATGTTGGACGTATCCGATGCAAAATCAAAAGAATTATGGTTTCATGCTGGTGGCGCTGACTATAATAACTCGTTCAAGATGATGCTTCTCTGTAATTCTGAAAGTGAACGATTTAAAAAAGAAGTGAATGGATTTTCTTCTTACAACAGTGGAATTACTGGTGAGCAGTTTACAAAATATCTCCAGAATATACAGCCTGACAAGTCCAAAATATCTATGGATGATAAGATGAAGGCTGCGGTTATGATGGCTGGTGAACAACCATCTGGAATCTGTATAAATTTTAAAAGGGAAGAACCCTGGTTATTTATTGCTGATTGGATCGTGGATTTATACCACCGACGGCTTTACAAAATTACGGAAAAACAGGCTGATAAAATTTGATTTCCAGAGGGAGCAATCCTCGCCGTTTTATAATTTTTCCTAAAGACGGCGGGTATTATGTGCGCGGCGGGAGGGTGGGTCAAGCACATACAGATTTGTTTGTGCCTCGCACAATCCATATTTTGAGTTACCACTGTTCGTTGTCGAAGGCACAGAGTTTCAAGCTACCACTAAACGCCGAGAGGAAGCGCCTCGTCTCGCCG
>CAYHQT010000083.1:0-1677 GCA_964358975.1 uncultured Candidatus Saccharibacteria bacterium
AGCCCCTCAAAATCCTTTTCATCTTTTATATGAGAATTGAGATAGAGATAATCGAGCACCGCCTTCTCTACTTCTGCCACCAAATAACGGTGATTATTGTATTCTCTCAGCTCATAACCAAACATCAGCTCCGGCTTGATATGCTTGTATACAAAATTGCCGACATCCGTCTTAAAATTGTTTGTTTTTTGAGAAGTTACCGAGGTTATTTCATAAACACTTTCAGGAATAAGATTGTATAAAGAAAATGCCATCTCTAAAGAAATATAGGACGGTTGATAAATATTATTGGCAATTAAAAACAATATTTGCTCGTTTATTTGCAAATCAGAAAAAACATAGAAACCTTGGCGGATCTTCCTGATATGTCCTTTCCTTTGCCACTCGCTTAATCTCTGCTTGTGGAATGAGGAATCGACTTTTTCAATATCCTTTATTGAAAAGACGGGAAAGTCCTTTAATTGTGCTTTTAGCTCGAAAAATTGCATTTTATTCTATTTTATTCCGCTTTTTAGGAAGTCTTAGAATTAGAGTAGCATTGAAGATTCCAAATTGCAAGGAATAATAATGCGCGAGAAGGTGGTAAAAATATTTTGACTCTGTACCTTTAGTTCACCGCCAGCCCCGCCCGCCTTCATCACATTACGGCAAGCCCCGTCGGCGCGGAGGGTGGTGTGGTGTCGGCGCTGGTCAACAAATACCCATCAGTATTTACATTGCCGTCGGCGTCGATGACATAGAGGTATTTCCCTTCAAGCGTGTCAAACGAACCTTGATTCAAGGTAATTGTTGCAGATGCGTCTGCCCATGCTGAGGGAATTTGGATTTCACGAAAGGTATTAGCTGACCAAGTTGAAGCGTTGCCTATTTCAACTCTAGCTCTTGTGCTGTCTATGTATATGTCATCCATTCGGATATTTATATTTGAAGTAGCCCCTGCTCCAGTACAGTTTTTGTCATGACCAAAAGTTAGCCATCTCAATCTATTAGTCGCTGAGTTGCATGTTTCATCAATGCTACCGCTTAGCCAAGTTGAGATCTTTCCTGCCGCTGTTTGAGCTATCCAAATTTCTCCGTCATTGCTTGTATCAGGCGTGGTTTCCTGTTTCAGATAAAGCTCCACTCGTTCCCACTCCCCGCCAATTGGTCTTATAAAATTAGCCGGGAGCACCGGTGAGTTATAACAATATCCTCCATTGTCATAACTATAAACAGTCCATGGTCCATTGTTGGTCCATGAAGGTTGCAATGACAACCGTGAAGTCCCCGAACTATTATTCCAAAATCTAATTGTTTTTGCATTTTCATTAGTCATAGTTGTCGAATGCCATATCCAATAACTGATATAGGTTTCATTATTGAATGAAGAGTCAGGTAATGTTGTCGAAAGTTTTCTATTATCTTCACTCCCTGGACAACTTGTGCTCGGATTAGCAGTTGCTACATTCGCCGTGGAAATGCCGCGTTGCTCGCCTATTGTAGTATTATAAAGAAGTGGCCCCTGGTTTCCATCCCAATACCCACCCGTAGAAACCGGCACAGAATCCCCGCCATTTAAACCAATGTATTGACTAACGCCTTCTATTGGGTCCCATCTCCAAGGTGCCGCAATTGTCTTTGTCCCAAACCCACTTCCCGCAACCGTAACCGATGCCCCATTAGTTAAATCTCCCGTTA
>CAYHQT010000084.1:0-1655 GCA_964358975.1 uncultured Candidatus Saccharibacteria bacterium
CAGTTGGTAACCCAAGAATGTTTTTAGTCGGCCATAATGACCGTGGACGATGGCTTATTGGTGACTTTGGTCACCCAACACACATTTACGGGAAAAATAAAAAATTTGTTTTTGTAATTAATTAAAGTGACTAGATGTGAGGGGTGGTAATAATGTTGTTACCACCCCATTTTTTATCTTTTCAATTGTGCGTTTGTAAGAACCCTTTCCACGAATTAGGTCATGAGTTTTCTCAGAAGCTCCATCCAGAGAAACCGATAATGCTAGATCAGTAGTTCTCAAGATATCCAAATGCCTATCTTTTATAAGCAGAGCATTTGTACTCATGGTGATACCGAGACCTGCTTTGAAATATGACTCAATTATACCGGATATCTCGGTACTCCAAAAGGGTTCACCGCCGGTAATGTTCACTTTGTAGAAGATTCGTCGGTCAGTAGCAAGCGATTCTCGAATATCATGAGCCAAACGCTGATGCTCTATTAATTCAAGCTCTCGCCCTCTAGCACCTCACGACGATACACAAGAGGATCGATTTGAAGAACAGAAGTTCTTTTCCTTTCACTTTTTTTTGACATGAGAATATCCTCCAATCTTTGGTTGTAAATGTGCCATAAGGGCATTAGCCCTTATTCATTTTGCGTCGGTTATAAAGTAAATACGGCACAAGCAAGAGAGATAATAGCTCACGAAATCATTCATTTTCTGTGGTTTAAAAAATGGAAAGAAGTATTCCCTGAAATTCCGATAGATCAATACGAAAGTCCTCATTTAACATGGAGATTAAGCGAAATAATTGATCCGATCATTCTTCAGTGCCATCCTATAATCAAAAGTCTAATACAACCAACGGGATGGGGTTATAATTCGTTTAAGGAGCTAAAAATTGGAGATATTGGCATGACTGAATATTTTGTAAAGATATACACGAAATGCGTAGAAGAAGGTCAAAGCTTCGAGAAAATATTGAAAACTTTATGGAAAGAAGCTCAAGAGAACAAGGAAATTCTTGAGAGGTTTTGAATAGCCCCATGATTAAACCTTCCCCATAATATCGGAGTATTCCTGTACGGAGATGCCAAGTACACGAAGATTGTTACGCATGACGAAGATCGGAATTGTTGAGGTTTTCGGAATGACCACTGGACGCTTGAGTCCGGTCCTGCCCCAGATACGGTGATCACCTTTTTCACGGAGAAGAGTACAACCAACAAAAGTCAGAAACTTCTCAAAGCGTTTCCAGTCTGTCGGAGTCAGACCATGCATGTGTTAGACCGGCATCGGCACATTAAACATCTGCGTATCCTGCGCCACGACTGTCGGAGGATTCCATTCACTATTTTGTTTATTCCAACCGAGATCAGCTAAAATAGTTTCAAGCGTACCCATATTGAGGCACTCCTCAAAAAAGATACCGACTATCTCACTAAAACGCTTTTTAGCTTGCTCGAATGTATCTCCCGATGTAGAAAGGTCTAGTGCGGGAGTATACGCAACGAATTGCTCGCCTTCGCGAAGAAATGTTACCGGCAACGATGCTTGAAAGTTGATCTTTTTCATGGTTTTATACTACCAAATAGACGTATGTAAAGCAATTGAACGTTATAGCTCATAATAAATGTTACCCAAATCCTCACGGATAGTTCATAAATAGG
>CAYHQT010000085.1:0-1590 GCA_964358975.1 uncultured Candidatus Saccharibacteria bacterium
CGCCATCAAAAAATGCTAAACTCATTTGAGGCTCATCTTACGATGGGAGAATACTCAAGTGAACAAAGTCATGCTAGTATAGTCCCATGTCTTCGACAGTTACTGTAATAAGACCAAAAAAAACCTTTAGCTGGAATGATATGCGCGAATTATGGAATTTTCGCGAGCTTTTGTATTTCCTGTCGTGGCGGGATATAAAAGTGCGCTATAAGCAAACTCTTATCGGCGGCGCGTGGGCAATACTCCAACCGTTTATAACAATGATAGTTTTCACGGTCTTTTTCGGAGGTTTGGCGAAAATGCCTTCCGACGGGGTGCCTTATCCGATATTCGTTTATGTCGGACTTTTATTCTGGCAATTCTTTTCATCGGCTCTCGGCGACACTTCCACGGCGCTTATAGCTAATCAATCAATAGTTACCAAAGTATATTTTCCGCGCTTGATACTGCCAATCTCCGCCGTGATAACTAAATTCATTGACTTTATTTTAGCTACGATTATTTTGATTGGCATGATGATTTATTATCAATATACTCCAAGCTTGGCGGGCATTCTTATTATTCCAATCTTACTCATTATCACCTTCTTCGCTTCCACGGGCTTGGGACTATTCTTGGCCGCGTTAAATGTGAAATATCGCGATGTGCGTTACGCTCTTCCCTTCTTCATTCAAATTTTATTGTTTGTCACTCCCGTGATTTACCCGGCTTCAATTGCCGGAAAGTATTCTTGGATTTTAGCATTGAATCCGATGATGGGAGTTATACAAGCGGCGCGCGCCGGGCTTTTGCATACGACTCCTATCAATTGGTCGCTTCTGGGTCTGTCGGCTATCGCTTGCACTGTGGCCATGGTTATTGGAATTATTTATTTCAAGAAAGTCGAAAGATATTTCGCTGATATTATTTAAATGCGATGTCATTCCCGCGAAAGCGGGAATCCAGAAAAAATGGAAAATCCAATCATAGAAATCAATAATCTCGGAAAAGAATATGATATCAATCATGCGCGCGGCGGTTATATTGCCTTACGCGATGTCATTATGAATATACTCAAAAGTCCTTTCCGTTATGCGAAAGATAAAGTAAAACAAGTTGCTGGATTTGCCGAAAAAGAGGAGTTCTGGGCGCTCAAGGATATCAATCTCAAAATTAACAGGGGTGAAGTAATCGGCATTATTGGCGCGAACGGCGCGGGCAAATCAACTCTTCTCAAAATCCTAACCGGTATTACTCCGCCGACGGAAGGCGAGGCTATTCTTCGAGGCCGTGTTTCTTCCCTTCTTGAAGTTGGCACGGGATTTCATCCGGAATTAACCGGGCGAGATAATATTTTTCTGAATGGAGCCATTTTGGGCATGAAGAGAAAAGAAATCCAAGAAAAATTCGATGAAATCGTGGCCTTTGCCGGCATAGAAAAATTCTTGGATACGCCAGTAAAACATTATTCAAGCGGTATGTATGTCCGCCTCGCCTTCTCCGTAGCCGCGCATATGGAGCCGGATATTCTGCTTGTTGACGAGGTACTCGCGGTCGGTGACGCGGAGTTCCAAAAGAAGTGTCTCGGTAAGATGGGGGATATAACAAAGA
>CAYHQT010000086.1:0-1504 GCA_964358975.1 uncultured Candidatus Saccharibacteria bacterium
TGGTGGCGTATAACAAAACGCCGTCGGAAACACTTTTTTTGATGGCCGGCAAAAGCAGACGTTTGTGCTGCATTTTACCGATGGTAATAAGAATGGTTTTTTGGTGCAGAAAAAGCTGACTTAACCCGTAACGGCTTTTGTCCCAGTCTTTAGACTCTTTAGCCATAAGGGACAAAACCGAGGCTTGACGGATATCTGTTACACCTAAAACGTATTGCATGAGGCGTTCATTGCCCAAGCCGTAACCGGCGTGGGGAGTGGTTTTACCGGCAATAATTATGTCCTCAACGTACCAAGTAAAATCGTCATAGGTTCCGCCCCTTTCTTTATGGAGACGAAACATATTAGAGGAAAGAAGTCTTTCTTTGAGTTTTTGACCATTTTCTTCGCGGACGGCAGAACCGGCGGATTCTCCGGAAATAGGCAGAATCAAATCGGCACTGTGGACTACCCGAGGGTCACTTTCTGAAACTTTCATATTGAAAAATTTAATTTCTTTGGGATAGTGAGTGATAAAAGTAGGCAGGGGAATTTTTGGAGAACAAAGCTGGACAATTTTCTGTTCGTGACCGGCTTTTAAATCATCACCCCAACGAAGCTTGGGGAATCCGTTTTCTTGCAAAAGTTTTACGGCTTTGTCATAAGTAATCCGCTGAAAGTCTTTTTTGATTGCTGTTTCCAGTTCAGAAAGATCGCGTTTATAAACTTTTGAGAGAATTAACGAATCATTTTTAATGATTTCCACAAGGGCGGCTTTAGTCACTTTTTGAATATGATCGAGAAGATGGTCAAACATTAAATCAGCGTCGTATTTTTTATTTTTTTCAACTGTATTCCAACTAAATTCTTCTTCGGTAAGACGAAACTGGCGCAGATGCCGGGAATCTTCCTCCTCTTCATCCCGGCCGCTGTAAATTACTGTCCAAACACCGGGAAGTTTTTGTAAAGCTTGCTCCAGAGCCAACTGACCTGTCTGAGTAAAGAAAAGAGGAATGCCCAACCTATTACCGACCTTAAAAAGAGTGTCCACATTTTCGCAGGCACCGGTGATACCAACGATAGCCGGGACATCAACATATTGGCTCCCTAGTTTTTCAAAATGTTTTCTAACCCCATCATTTAAAGATGAGAAAATTTCAATAAGGTTTTTTAAATTGTCCATGAAAAAAGAGCCTTACGGCTCTTAACAATAATCAAACATTTCTTGTAAAGTTTTGTTCATCACCAAAGTACAGTTTAAAGAAATTCTTCGTTGTCTGTCAATAGTTAAATGGGAATATAATAGTGGCAGATGAAATTTTTTCTTCCCAAAGATAAAACATTTTTTAACTATTTAGAAAATTCTTCCCAAAATTTGGCAGATATGGCCGGACTTCTGGAGGAAGTGACGAAAGTCTATAAAAATTTTGAGGCTTTTGGCCGCCAAGCCAAAAAAATTGAACACCAGGCTGATGAAAACGTACATAAAACGGTTCGCTGGCTGAATCAAACTTTTATCACCCCG